>JAPYRI010000016.1:0-31731 GCA_029941135.1 Alphaproteobacteria bacterium
GAGGGCGGAGGTCCAGGATGGCTGTGTTGTTGCTTGAACTTTGCTCCTAAGAAATCCCCGCGCGTATGCAAGCGCGGGCCGCCGACGATCTGAAACGATTGGTCTTGGCCGCTCTAAAAGAAACCGGACTTGAGCCCGAAAGCGCAACCTCTTATGTGACTCCTCGGCGACTGACGCTGGTTGCTGAGGGTCTGCCTGCCGCCCAGCCGGATGTGAGCGAAGAGCGACGCGGTCCACGCACAGGCGCGCCTGACAAAGCAGTCGACGGCTTTGCCAAATCGGCGGGCGTTCCCCGCGACCGATTGGTCGAGCAAGAAACCGGCAAAGGCACCTTCTATTACGCCCACATTGACAAAAAAGGCCGCCCCACGGCCGAAGTGGTGGCCGAGATTGTAGCCCAGGCGATACGAGATTTTCAGTGGCCAAAAAGTATGCGATGGGGGGCTGGCGCGTTGCGATGGGTAAGGCCTTTGCACAGTGTCGTTTGTGTGCTGGATGGCGCCGTTGTCAACTTTGAGATTGATGGCATCAAGTCAGGAAAGACGACCCGGGGGCATCGCTTCATGGGGGCACACGAGATATCGGTGTCGGATTTCGCCGACTACCAAAGCCAATTGCGCGATGGGTTCGTGATGCTCGACCGGGATGAGCGTCGGCAAATTATTGCCACGCAAGCCGCGTCGCTGGCCGAGGCGGCAGGCCTCGAATTGGTGCCGGACGAAGAACTGATCTCCGAGATTGCTGGGCTGGTCGAGTGGCCGGTTGTGCTAATCGGCACCATCGACGACGGGTTCATGTCGGTGCCGCATGAAGTATTGCGCTCGTCCATGCGCGGACATCAGAAATACCTGTCCCTCCTGGATCCGAAATCGAAAGCCTTGGCCGCCCGGTTTGTTGTCGTCGCCAACTTGGTCGCAGAAGATGGTGGTCGAGAAATTATTTTGGGCAACGAGCGCGTCCTGCGCGCGCGCCTGTCTGACGCGAAGTTCTTTTGGGACATAGACCGGGCCTCCACGTTGGACGAACGGGTGGTAAGTTTGTCGGGCGTGGTATTTCATCGGAAGTTGGGATCAGTTGGCGACAAAGTTGCTCGCCTTGAAGCGTTATCCCAATTGTTGTGCGAATTTGTCCCAGGCGCAGATCCAAAGGTGGCAATCCGCGCAGCGCACTTGGCCAAAGCTGATTTAGTGACCGGCATGGTCGGTGAATTTGCCGACCTGCAGGGCATCATGGGACGCTATTACGCATTGAATGATGGCGAGACTGACAATGTGGCGGACGCGATCGCGAGCCACTACGCTCCCCAGGGTCCATCGGACGCATGCCCTAGCGCGCCGGTGCCGGTGGTCGTGGCGCTCGCCGACAAGATCGACACGTTGGCTTTGTTTTTCGCCATTGATGAAAAGCCGACCGGCTCCAAGGACCCGTTTGCCTTGCGGCGCGCGGCGCTGGGGGTCATAAGATTGACCCTCGAGAATGATCTTCACTTGCCTTTGCGCGAACTTTTTATGACCGCCATCAAGGCCGCCAACATCGAGTGCGAAAGTTCACCTGAAGTAATTGCCGAGGAACTTCTCGCCTTTTTTGCCGACCGGTTGAAAGTGCATTTGCGCGAAAAAGGAGTGCGCCACGATCTGATCACGGCCTTGTTTTCGCTGGGTGACGAAGACGATTTGGTGCGACTGCTCGCGCGGGTCGACGCCTTGGGAGCATTCTTGGTGGGAGAGGATGGGAGCAATTTGCTGGCGGCTTACAAGCGCGCATCCAACATCGTCCGCATCGAAGAGAAAAAAGACGGTGTTCAATACAATGGCGAAGTCGAATCTGGCACGTTTGATCAAGCCGAAGAAATTGCTTTGCACGAGCGATTGATACTTGTCGATGGAATGGCGTCTAAAGCAAACAAAGAAGATGATTTTAACGGGGTAATGAGCGCTCTTGCTCAACTTCGGCAGCCTGTAGACTCCTTTTTTGAGAACATTACCGTGAATGCAGATGATCCAAGGCTGCGGAAAAACAGGTTGAACCTGTTGTCGGCAATAAGGGCAACGCTAGAAAGCGTTGCCGATTTTTCCAAGATCGAGGGTTAGAGTCTGAATGACCGCATGGGTTTACAATTTTGGTGACGGGTCGGCCGAAGGCAATGCCGAAATGAAAACATTGCTCGGTGGCAAGGGCGCGAATTTAGCGGAAATGTGTAATATTGGGCTGCCAGTGCCGCCCGGGTTCACCATTACGACCGAGGTTTGCACCGCCTTTTACGAAAACGACCACGCCTACCCGGACGACTTGCATGATCAAGTGGCGCCTGCTTTGGCGTCGATCGAAATCATTGCAAATGCGGAATTCGGCGATCCGGAAAAGCCATTATTGCTTTCAGTGCGCTCGGGTGGACGCGCGTCCATGCCTGGCATGATGGACACCGTGCTCAATCTGGGTCTGAACGACGAGACCGTCGAAGGTCTGGCAAAATTATCCGGTGATCGGCGCTTTGCGCTCGACAGTTATCGCCGCTTTATTCAAATGTACGGCGACGTGGTGCTGGGGGTGGATCACTACTATTTCGAAGATCTATTGGCCGAACACAAAGAGTTAAAAGGCTACAGCCTTGATACCGAATTGGCCGCTGACGATTGGCAGCAGATAGTGGACGCCTATAAAAATAAAGTTCAAGAAGTCTTGGGGTTTCCATTTCCGCAGGGCGTAAACGACCAAATGTGGGGCGCCATCAGCGCGGTGTTCGGATCGTGGATGAATGACCGCGCGCAAACTTACCGGCGTATCCACCACATTCCGGCGTCATGGGGCACGGCAGTCAACATTCAGGCCATGGTGTTTGGCAACATGGGCGAAGACAGCGCGACCGGCGTCGCCTTTACCCGCGACCCCTCGACCGGCGAGCGTTTACTGTTCGGTGAGTATCTAATCAATGCCCAAGGCGAAGACGTGGTCGCGGGCATCCGCACGCCACAAAGTTTGACCAAACATGCGCGGGAAATGAACGGCTCCGCCCTACCTTCCATGGAAGAGGCTATGCCGGATGTTTTCGGCGATTTGATCGCGGCTTATGAAAAGCTCGAAAGCCATTACCGGGACATGCAGGACCTGGAGTTCACGGTGCAGAAGGGTAAACTGTGGATGCTGCAAACCCGCGCCGGCAAACGCACGGCCAAGGCGGCCTTGAAAATTGTCGTCGATATGGCAGCGGAGGGATTGATAACGCAAGAGGAAGCCGTCATGCGGGTCGATCCAGCGGCGCTAGAACAACTTTTGCATCCGATGCTCGATCCTGAAGCGGAGCGGAAGGTGATAGCGCGCGGACTGCCGGCCTCGCCGGGCGCTGCCAGTGGTGAGGTTGTGTTCGACGCCGAAGATGCGGCGCATGCGGCAGCCAATGGTCGCAAGGTTGTGCTGGTGCGTACCGAAACCAGTCCCGAGGACATTCAAGGCATGCATGCGGCGGTGGGGATTGTCACCTCGCGTGGCGGCATGACCAGCCATGCGGCAGTGGTTGCCCGTGGTATGGGCCGTCCCTGCGTCAGCGGCGCGGGTATGCTGCGGATCGACACAAAGATGCGCACAATGACCGTGGCCGGAACAGTAATCTCGGAAGGCGACGTGATCACTTTGGATGGTGCGACCGGCGAAGTGATGCTGGGCGAGGTCGTCACCATTCAGCCGGAAGTCACCGGTGACTTTGGCATTCTGATGGGGTGGGCCGACAAGGCGCGGCGCATGCGCGTGCGCACCAACGCGGAAACACCGGAAGAATCGCAAGTCGCCCGAGATTTTGGCGCCGAAGGCATCGGATTGTGCAGAACCGAGCATATGTTTTTCGCTCCAGAGCGCATTGTCGCGGTGCGCGAGATGATCTTGGCTCAAGACACCGAAGGACGACGCGCGGCTCTGCATAAAATTCTGCCCATGCAACGGCAGGACTTCACGGATCTGTTCCGGATCATGAGCGGCCTGCCGGTGACCATTCGCTTGCTTGATCCGCCACTGCACGAGTTTTTGCCGAAAACCGACGCCGACCTCAAAGCCCTGGCGGACGTGACCGGCATTCACCCGGAGGCGGTACGCAGGCGCTCCATACTGCTTGAGGAATCCAATCCCATGCTTGGCCATCGCGGCTGCCGTTTGGGGATCTCCTACCCAGAGATTTATGAGATGCAGGCGCGCGCGATCTTTGAAGCCGCGCTGGCCGTGAAAGCGGACGGCGGTGAGGCGCCAATCCCTGAGATCATGATTCCGCTCATTGCCACCAGACGCGAGTTTGACATACTGAAGCCGAAGATTGTTGCGGTGGCGGATACGGTGTTCGCCGAGCGTGGCGACCGCGTCGACTATAAGGTTGGCACCATGATCGAACTGCCACGCGCGGCTTTGCGCGCAGGTGAGATCGCCGAAAGCGCTGAGTTTTTCAGTTTCGGCACCAATGACCTCACCCAAACCACTTACGGCATCAGCCGCGATGATGCGGGCGCGTTCCTCGATGACTATTTGCACAACGGTATTTTCGAGCAAGATCCGTTCGTCAGCATCGACAAAGAGGGAGTCGGCGAATTGATGCAGTTGGCAGTGGAACGGGGCCGGGCCGCGCGCGAAGATCTCAAGTTGGGGATTTGCGGCGAACACGGCGGAGATCCCGCGTCCGTGCGCTTTTGCGACAGTTTGGGTCTTGATTACGTTTCCTGCTCGCCTTACCGGGTGCCGGTCGCGCGGCTGGCGGCGGCCCAAGCGGCGCTGCAGTCCGATGGCGGGACGGATGGCACCGCGTGACCCAAGAACGGCCGGCAGTGGTGCTTCTGAGCGGTGGGCTTGATTCGGCGACTGTCGCTGCCATCGCGCGCGAACAGGGGTTCCATGTGCACGCGCTCACCTTCCGCTACGGCCAACGTCACCAGGGAGAGATCGAGGCATCGAAGAAAGTGGCTGCGTCTCTCGGCTTAAGTGATCACAGAATCCTCGACATTGATCTGCGAGCGTTTGGTGGCTCGGCACTCACTGACGATATCGAGGTGCCCAAAGACCGCTCTGCGGATGAGATGAACGACGGCATTCCGGTTACCTACGTGCCCGCGCGCAACACCATATTTTTGTCGTTTGCATTAGGCTTTGCGGAAGTGCTCGGCTCGAACGATATCTTCATTGGCGTCAATGCGCTCGATTACAGCGGCTACCCGGATTGCCGTCCCGAGTTCATCGCGGCGTTCGAAAAGATGGCGAATTTAGCGACCAAGGCAGGGGTAGAAGGCGAGGCGCCCTTGACCCTTCACACGCCCTTGATCGATCTCACCAAAGCGCAGATCATTGCGCGCGGAAAAGAACTCAATGTGGACTACAGTCTTACCCTGAGTTGCTATGACCCGGGCGCGGGCAATTCCCCTTGTGGGGCTTGCGACGCGTGCACTCTGCGGACCAAAGGTTTCAGCGAAGCGGAACTTGAAGACCCGGCTTTAAGTATTTGAAGTTATGACATATTCAGTCAAAGAAATTTTCTTCACCTTGCAAGGGGAAGGCGGCAATACCGGCCGGCCAGCGGTGTTCTGCCGCTTTGCCGGATGTAACCTTTGGTCGGGCCTTGAGAAAGACCGTGCGACCGCCCAATGTTCGTTTTGCGACACCGAATTTGTCGGCACCGACGGGCTGGGCGGCGGCAAGTTCGACACTTCCAAAAATTTGGCCGAGGCGGTTAGAGCCGAATGGCCGGTGGGTGCCGGAGGGACGCCGCTCGTTGTGTGCACGGGCGGCGAGCCACTGCTGCAACTGGACGAAGATTTAGTCACAGCATTGCATTCGACTGGGTTTCAAATTGCCATCGAGACCAACGGTACGCTCGCGCCGCCACCCGGTATTGATTGGGTGTGCGTCAGTCCAAAAGCCGGTACAGAGCTGGTGGTCACCTCAGGTGACGAGTTGAAGTTGATATTCCCGCAAGCGGGTGCGGAGCCGGAACTTTATGAAGACCTCCATTTCCGCCATTTCTTTTTGCAGCCCATGGATAACGCCAATCGCGAGGAGAACATCCAAAAGACTGTTGCCTATTGCCTGGCACACCCCAAGTGGCGCCTTAGCCTGCAAACCCATAAATTTTTGGGCATCCCCTGACCGAAAACTACTCCGCCGCAGAATGCTGCTCGAAGTCTTCGATGTACTGTTTGACGACCGCGTGATTGTGACGCAATGCAATCTCCTGGTCGTGAAAGTGAAATTCTTTGATCACGCCGCTGCTCCCCGCCGACTGGACCCGCTCCAAGGTATTGGCGTCGAAAATAGCACTGACATCACCGAATGGATTTTTGGTTTGTTCCATTATAATCGGCATAATTTTGCGCGCGAATATGACGTCCATCGCAGCTTCCGGAACAATTGACCGATCGATGGGAACAGTCATTGGCTGGAGGTCGGCATAGTGGGCAGTGCGATCTTCAATCTCTTGCGCGGTCATGTCACGTTTCATGCGGTTGTTCCCCATAGTTTGCGGGATGCGATTTCGGCGCCTTTGGCGAGCGCTTGGAGTTTGGCCCAAACCACATCCTCGGCCACCATGACGTATCCGGCAAATGTTGAAAAGCCGCAGTCCGTGCTGGCAACGACACGCTCGCGGTCACCTATAATATCGACGAAATCCATGATTCTTTTGGCGACAACTTCGGGGTGCTCAAGATAGTTGTAAGTGACGTCTATACATCCTGGGTAAAGAACCATCTCGGACGGAGGAGGATACTGCCGGAACAATTCAATCTCATGTTGATGCCGGGGGTTGGCGCAGGCGAGCGACAAACCACCTACATTTGCTTTGTACAGCAGGGGAAGGAGTGGCTCGAGATCCATGTCGTCCGCATGGGGTCCTTCCCAGTTGCCCCAACACACATGAAGACGGACTTTTTCCCGGGGGATGTTCGCCAATGCCAAATTCATTGCGTCAATATGCAGCTCCACCCGTTCGAGAAACTCATTGAGCGGCCGGTCCAGGTACATGATTTGCCGCTCAAGTGCGAGGTCCGGCGCGTCGAGCTGCAAGGTATGCCCGCGCGCGACGATGAGCTCGTACTCGGTCTTCATTTCCTGCGCCAGTGCATACACATAATCGGCGTCGGTCAGGTACGCCGGATGATCTGGATAGCGCAATAAAGTGGTCGACAAAATTCCGGGCGTCGCCGCCGTAACGAAGGTCCCAGAAATCGCATTCGCGGATGCTGGTTCTGCGGCCAAAACCTCTGCAAACAGATCGAGTTCCTCTACCGCTTGTGTGTCGTCATACAGCAATGTGTCAACGCATTGCGGCATGTCCCAGGTGGTTGCCGACTTGGTGATTGAGTCAACGCCCGCCCGGCGGGCCATGAAATCAGCATAAATCGGAAATTTGGCGAAATCGGTGACGGTGCCCCGAACGGTGCGGCCACCGAAGCCGCTCATGCGGTTTTTGGCGTAGATCGAAAAGCCCAGTCGCGGAATTTCACCGTCGCCGACAATATCGATCCCACTGGCAGCCTGCTGTCGGAGGACTGCAGCCATCTCGTCGCGGGCTTGATTACGAAAGGCAGACGGATCTACGGGTTTGCCAGCCTCCTTATCACTGAGCATGGCCAACAATTGATCGGACCGGGGCAAGCTTCCAACATGCGTGGTGGCGATGCGCTCGTGACTTGGATACATGAACTTCCCCTCACCATCGATAGTTTCGTGGATCATTTTACTGACACTTGCAAATTATGCGTAAGCTAATTGTACGGGACAGTTTTTGGCACAGGAGGGGCGGTAATGGAGTTGGCATTGATCTCTGTGGTGGCAGACACAGCAGCGGCATTTGGCGTGGTCGGCTCGCTCATGTTAGTTGGGTTTCAAGTGCGGCAGAACAGCGCGGGGCTTCACCAAGCGGCGGTTCAGAACCAAATCTCGGCCTATCAAAACATGGCATCGAACATTCTCGATTCTAAGGACATGGCGGAAGTTTGGTGCCAGGGTTTATATCATCCAGACAAACTGGAAGAGGTCGCCCTCATGCGTTTCTATGCCTATGTCTCCAAAATGCTGCGCACTTTTCAGGGCATACACTGGCAATGGCGGCGCGGGGTTCTGGATGACGAATTATTCAACAGCCTGGGATCATTTCTGGAAGACATGGGATCGACACCAGGGTGGCAGCACGTCTGGCACGCCTGGCGCCACCAATTCGACAGCGAATTTCAAGCGTTCTTCGACGGGGTCATTGAGGAACACAAGGGCAAAGAATTGTACCCTGTGGCGGTCGCCGGAGACGATTGAGTGCAAAGCTCACATCAACAGCGGCAGGGTTAGATAGTTCTCATAGATAAAATCCCGGTGCGCCAACAGTTTTGTGTCGAGGGCGGCTTCGATGTCGGGGCCGACGGTCGAATAAAATTCGCGGAAATTGTCGGGCATGGGGCACATGTTATGGGGCAGGGGGTCCAAGATGGCGGCGGCGGTGGACCAATAAATATCCAAAGCCGTTAGTTGGTCGCCGATTAGATACTTGCTGCCTTTAGTTTTTTGCGCGGCCAGTTGCGCCGACAGCGCGTTCAAGATGGAAACCACCCTCGCTGCTGCCCCTTCTGCCTGCGCCGCGTCGTAGTGATATTTAGTGGCGAAGAAGGTCAAGAAATTACGCACTTCCTCGGGTTGCGAGTCCGGATCGATCATGGTGGGTTGCATCACCATCAAGCGCCGGCACCACACCAAACCGTTCTGGCCCAATAGTTCATTGCACAGACCGAGCATTAACGTGCGCTCAGCAATGTCGTCAGGAACCAGCTTCGGCTCGGGCACAAGGCGCTCGGCTAAATTGAGTTGATCAATCCACGAAATGCGCGGCCACTCATCGTTCCAGGCGGCAATGGGTGCAGCGGCCTGCGCGGTCCAATCGAGAAGGTCTGAGTAGTCGCCGCCGATGTCCTGTTTGGCGCGCACATAAGGGATTTTTTTCACATCGAAAATCCCTTTGATACCCTCTGTCCACGGCCCCGGCACTCCTGGTGATAACACCAGCCTCAAGCCTTCCATGTTTCGCGCTTCGGCGACACTTACGTAGTCGGACACGGACTTCTCCTTCGTTGCTTTTGTTTAGTTGTTTTTTTTGCGCGGTGCATCTCGGGCGAGATGGCGGCGACGATTTGACCGGTAATCTCATCTTGGACTTCAAAGATTTCGTCAAGCGCACGATCAAATTTTTGGGCCCAAATGTGCACGCCTTCTTGGTCAACGAGCTGGGCCGTGATGCGCGCGCGCTCACCCATTTTGCGCACGCTGCCTTCAAGCACGTAGCCTACACCCAGCTCGCGCGATATTTCGCGAATGTCGATGGCTTTGCCTTTGTAGGCAAACGTGGTGCTGCGGGCGACCACCGGAAAGGTTCGAAACGCTTGCAGGCCGGTGAGGATGTCCTCGGATACACCGTCGGCGAAATACCCCTGGTCGGGATCAGCGCTCATATTGGCGAAGGGCATGCCGCCAAATCCAGGTGCCGGTTTCGAGACGTCAACTTCGGAGGATGTGTATCGGTCAGGGAATCGGGTGAGGATTGAGGTTCATTTCGCTTGAACAGCGCGCCCAAGGCCTGGGCCCCATTGACCAAAAACAGCGCGAGCACTGCCGCGAGCGAACCGAGCGCGCCCAGCAGAACTGAATTGGCTTCAAGCCATGCCGTGATTGAAGTCAGCGAGGATTCCAATGCGCTCCCCCCAGTACCCTATGTCGTCAGAGGATACGCTACTCGGCGGCATCGATCCTTTTATAAATTTCGCCACCTTCTTCGCGGAACTTCTCCGACATTTCGTTCATGCCCTCGGCAATAACGTCCTGCACTTCCTGGGATATGCGCATGGAACAGAACTTGGGACCGCACATGCTGCAAAAATGCGCCACCTTGGCACCCTCGGCGGGCAACGTTTGGTCGTGGAAGTCTTCGGCGGTGTCCGGATCCAATGACAAATTGAACTGATCCCGCCAGCGGAACTCGAAACGCGCGCGGCTGAGCGCATTGTCGCGGGCTTGCGCCGCCGGATGACCCTTGGCTAAATCGGCCGCATGGGCGGCGATTTTGTAGGTGATCACACCGACTTTTACGTCTTCCCGGTCAGGCAAACCCAAGTGCTCCTTTGGCGTGACGTAGCACAACATGGCACAGCCGTACCAGCCGATCATGGCGGCGCCAATGCCGCTGGTCAGGTGGTCGTATCCAGGCGCGATGTCAGTGACGAGGGGTCCCAGTGTATAAAACGGGCTTTCGTCGCATACTTCCAATTGCTTGGTCATATTTTCGCGGATTTTGTGCATGGGCACGTGCCCCGGGCCTTCGATCATCACCTGCACATCGTATTCGTCGGCGATCTTACGCAGTTCACCCAATGTCTCCAGTTCAGCGAACTGGGCTGCGTCGTTCGCGTCCGCAATCGAACCCGGACGTAAACCGTCACCCAACGAGAACGACACGTCATACGCGCGCATGATTTCGCAAATATCGCGGAAGTGGGTGTAGAGGAAGTTTTCCTTGTGATGGGCCAGGCACCATTTGGCCAAGATGGAGCCGCCGCGCGACACGATCCCGGTGGTCCTGTTGACGGTCAAGGGAACGTGTGCCAGCAATAGTCCTGCATGCACGGTGAAATAATCGACGCCTTGCTCGGCCTGCTCGATCAGCGTGTCGCGGTAAACCTCCCAATTAAGGTCTTCGACGATGCCGTTCACCTTCTCGAGTGCCTGATAGATCGGCACCGTGCCGATGGGCACTGGCGAGTTTCGAATGATCCATTCCCGGGTCGCATGAATATTGTCACCCGTGGACAGATCCATCACCGTATCGCCGCCCCAGCGGGTGGCCCAGACCATTTTTTCGACTTCTTCAGCAATAGACGAGGATACCGCCGAGTTGCCGATGTTGGCGTTAATCTTGACCAGGAAATTGCGCCCGATGATCATCGGCTCCGCTTCCGGGTGGTTGATGTTGCTGGGGATGATGGCGCGGCCACGGGCAATCTCGTCGCGCACAAACTCAGCGGTCACGACCTGCGGCACCACTGCGCCGAACGATTCGCCTTGGGCGACGGTTTCGGCGGCGTTCGCCACGGCTTCAGCGCGGCCCATATTTTCGCGGATGGCGATATATTCCATCTCGGGCGTGATGATGCCGCGGCGTGCGTAGGCCAATTGCGTCACCGCCACGTCGCCTTTGGCGCGCAGGGGCGTATGCAAATTGGGAAATTCGGGCGCCGGCACACGCATGGTGGAGCCATTGTCTTCGGGCTTGATCTCGCGTCCCTGGTAGCGCTTCACATCACCGCGCGCTTCAATCCACGGCGTGCGTAATGGCTCCAACCCCTGACGGATGTCGATGTCCACGTCCGGGTCGCTGTAGGGGCCAGAAGCGTCATAGACCCGCACCGGCGGTTCGTCGGCACTGGGGTCTAGTGCGATCTCGCGCATGGCAACCGCCATTTCAGGGTGAAGCGCCCCGTTCACAAGGATTTTACGCGAGTTGGGAAACGGGCCAGTGGTGACGGTTTCCGGGGCGGGCTCAATTTTGGCGGTTACAGAGTTCGACATGGGAACGCTATCCTTCTTGCAAACGATTATCCTGTCCGGAGAAGCTGCGGGATCAAAACCGCGAAGGGGCGCCGTGCCGCCGCTGGTTCCTATCCCTACGCCGGCGTGACCCGGATCAGGTTCAAAGGGTTCCCGTGCGCCAACCGCCCGGTATCTCAGCCCCAGTGGGGCTCCCCTTGGAATATCCGTAGGGTCGTCTGAAACACCCGTAAGGTCAAGTGGAACAGTGTCAATGCCAAGAAAAACTCGACCCTATTTTTCGGAGGTTATTTCCGCCAATTGGTCGAGGTAACGGAGGCCCTGGATGGCGCGACTGCCGTACCATGAGGTCATTTCCCCGTCGACAAACAAGGCCTGCGGGCCTTGCGGATGGGCGGCGTTGAAAGTATCCGCGTCGGATTGGTTGAATGTAAATGGCTCCGAGCTGAACAAAACCAGGTCCAGATTCTCCAGAAAAGCGTCGGTCAGGGTCACTTCTGGATAGCGGGTGTCCGGGTCGTGGGCCACGGTGTGCCATCCAATAGTGGCCAGCATTCGGGATATGTAAGTGTCGGCGGACACCGTCATCCACGGTTCTTTCCAGATCAAATACAGCACCCGCTGTGACACTCTCGCTTTCCCTTCGGTGCGGGCAAAATCCAACGCCGCGGTGAGTTGCGTGCACAGTTCTGAGGCTTTCTCTTGGCAATTAAAAATTGTGCCCAGCAATTGGAAGAGGTGCAAATTATCTTCAGGCTCGATCGGGTGAGTGACAATCAGATGGGGTACTTCGGGGGCAATTAAATCGACCATCTCTTTGGTGTTTTCGTCCACATTGACGATTATGTGGGTAGGTGCGAGCTTTTTCAGCCGACTCATATTAATTTTTTTGGTGCCGCCTAAACTGACCACTTCTTCCAACTCCTTGGCAGGATGAATGCAGTAGTGGGTGCGCCCGACGACATGATCACCCAATCCCATCTCGAACAAAAGCTCGGTGATGCTGGGGACCAGGCAGACAATGCGAGATGTCTCCGTTGCCGGGGTGTGTTTTGTGCCCACGGCGTCGGTGAGAGCCTCGGCATTGATATTTATGGATTTGTTCATGGGAATCACTGTCTTGCTGCGTGTGTCCGATGTTACCATTGCCGTCCGACGCCTGGGAATGGATGATGACGAACGTAGCGGTAATTGGCGCCACCTGCCGGATTGGCAGCGAACTGGTTGATAAGCTGATAGGTCGCGGCCACACGGTGGTGGCCATTGGCCGCAATGACCAGCGTTTAGTGGAGGTAAATCAAGCGGCGTTCCATCGGGAAGCCGACTTTAATCACCCCCGATCCATCCAACACGCTTTGAGGCAAGCCAAAGTTATCGTCAATTGTGGCCACGCAAAATTCACCACGACATTGTTGCGATCTTTGCCCCTCAGCGCCGAGCGTTTGGTGATCGTCGGCTCGACCCGCAAATTCAGCAATTTTTTTGATAGTTCGGTCCGGGAATTATGGGACGCTGAAGATGCACTACGCGACCAGAAATTGCCGTGGACCCTATTGCAGCCAACCATGATTTATGGCGCGGGCGTGGAAAATAACATTGGTCGGGTGATCGACTTACTGCTCACGCGGAGTATTCTGCCGCTGCCAGACGGGGGCCAGAATCTGGTGCAACCGATTTATTTTCGCGACGTGGCGGAATGTCTGGTCACCGCTGTCGAGCGAGAAAAAGGCTTGGGTGACGTCATCGTCGCCGGACCACGGGAGATCTCCTTCGAAGAAGTTGTGCAAACCGCCGCCCGGCTAATGGGTGTTAAGGTCAAAATCATTTCGGTGCCATTGTCGATCATGATGACCGCACTTTCCATCGCGCAAAAATTTAATTTAAAACTGCCGATCAGCCGCGATGAATTGCGCCGGTTTGGCGAACATAAGGCGTTCAGTATTTCGGTGATGCGCGGGTCGTTGAAAGTAGAGCCTAGGCCGTTTGAAGATGGCTTGCGTGAAATGCTGCTGGAATTGGGTGCAACCTGATGCTGGTTTTATGAGAGAGAAGGATAAATCTATGA
This sequence comes from Alphaproteobacteria bacterium, assembly GCA_029941135.1. GTDB lineage: Bacteria > Pseudomonadota > Alphaproteobacteria > JAPYRI01 > JAPYRI01 > JAPYRI01. Next base: position 13,610 of record JAPYRI010000016.1, read on the forward strand.
GTACGATTGTGGCGGCGGGTCCGAATTCCGATCAAATCGAATATTGGAACGGAATGGCAGGTGCCCGATGGGTCACGCATCAAGAAAAACTGGATGCATCTATTGGCGGCATTGGCGCTGATGCAATGAGCCGCGCGCAGGTGAAAGAAGGTGAAAGGGTACTGGACGTCGGCTGCGGTTGCGGTCACACCACGTTGGATATCGCCCATCAGGTTGGGACGAGCGGCAAGGTTTTGGGCGTCGATATTTCGACCCCCATGCTTGATTTGGCCCGTAGTAGAATGGATGACGCAGAGATCAATCACGTTCACTTTGCCAATGCCGACGCTGAAACTCATAAATTTAATGACGATCAATTTGATCTATTGTTTTCACGCTTCGGCGTTATGTTTTTCGACGATCCAGTCGCGGCATTTCGAAATCTAGGATCAGTGCTCGGATCCGGCGGCCGTTTGGTGTTCGTGTGTTGGCGGTCGCCCGAGGATAATCCTTGGCTGGTTCAGCCGGCTAAAGTTGCAGGCGAACACATAGAGTTGCCGCCAAGGGCAGGCCCCGGGGAACCAGGTCCGTTTGCTTTCGCCGACCCGGACAGGGTGAAGCGCATTTTGGCCGGTGCAGGGTTCGACAATATCGAACTTGAGCAACGTGATGGTGATCTGCAATTGGGCGGCCCACAGTCGTTGGACGATGCCGTCGACTTCGCTCTAAAATTGGGCCCATCGGCAATGCCCCTTGCCGAAGCCGATGCTGAAACTGCTGAAACGGTAATTCAAAGTGTTCGTACTTTTCTCGAGCCCCATTACACGGGTTCGGCTGTTGAGATGCCGTCCAGCGCCTGGATTGTGACCGCAAGCCGCACTTAGGGATTCAACATTAGCGGCCACTATAATCGGGTGGGCGTTTTTCGAGAAAAGATTGTACGCCTTCTTCGAAATCTTCAGTCTGGCGCGACAGGGTGTGTTGATCGGCATCCATGAAACTGGTTGCGGTATTCAGCGCATTGGCCGCGCCATTGATGCCGTTCTTGATCATGCGCAAAGGTATGGGTGGCATACCGGCGGCCCGATTGGCGAACTTTAATGCACCTGCCAAAGCCTCACCGTCCTCGGTCAGGCCATCTACCAGTCCCCAGTTCTCGGCAGTTTCAGCGCTGATCCGTTCAGCCAAAGCGAATAGTCTTTTGGTGCGCGCCGGGCCCACCAGATTGACAGTGCGGGGCACTGACTGCCAGCTCATGTTCATGCCGCGTTCGATTTCCGGCGCATAAAATGTTGCACCTTTACTCGCGACCCTGAGATCGAACACAACCGCAAAAGCGACGCCGCCGCCGACGCACCAACCTTCGACGGCGCAGATTGTGATTTGTTCCAGCTCTTCCCATAATCGGCACAATTTGGGCCCCATTTGGTTGAGATAACGTTGCTCGCCCAAACCCATATCCGCTGCTCGCGGCTGCTTGAGGTCGTAACCCATTGAAAAAACTTTGTCGGTACCAGCGACGACGATAGCTGCGGTTTCCAAATCTCCGTCGAATGAACGCGCGGCTTCGGTTAATTCGCCAATCAATTCGGTCGACATGGCATTGACACCATCGCCGCGGTCGATGCGCACAATTGCAATGCGGTCCTTTTTCTCAATGGTCACGTATTTCCAAGACACTCGTATTCTCCAGTTGTCTATCGCAATTTTGAATTAGTTTAGGTGGCGGCGCCTTTTGGCGGACGGGAAACCGTTCGGTCGAACTTATCAAAGGACAGCTCGAAGGGATGCGTGGTGTTCCAAAACCCAATACCCCATTTTTTATCAAGCTTGTATATCACCAGTCCTCATATCCTTAGAAAGGTCAAACGGCCCACATAACGACGGGCTGGTTTAACCTGAGATCTCAAGGAACTGCGGTTGAGCCTCTCGACAAATGTTACCGCCCGCGTGTGGCCCTCGTTAGCCAACTGGCTCCAGGCAAATTTGCGCAGCTTTCCTTGGAGACGCTGTCCACGGTAGGCACGCACGACGTGTGTACCCGCAGCGTACCATTCTCCCGTCGCCAGCCGGACTCGGATCCAAGCGTAAATGTCCCAATAATCCGGTATAATCCAGTTGTACGCGACGGTTTCTCCATCTTTCATGACAATATGCGCGCGTGCGCTGTGGCGGCGCTTTGCGCCTTCTTACTTGGACTGCTGTTGCCAGCATCCGATGTCTTGATACCCGTCGTATTGATCTACTTAACGGCGCAAATGGCCTACGTATTCGACTGTGCCGACGGTCAATTGGCACGGGCAATGGGAACAGCATCCAAATTTGGCGATTTTCTAGACAAAAGTGTCGATATTGTTTCTTTCACCCTAATTTTCGGCGGATATTTTGGCTTTTTGTACAGGCACCTTACCGTAGCGGGCGACAATGCAAACGCCGAAATTTGGCTCTTGCTCGGATTTTTATTTCTTGCTGCCCGTACCTCGCGGTTTGCAGTATGGCACCGCATTCAATTCGAAGTGGGTGATAGGGAAGCGGCGCTCACCAAAGATGACGGGATGCTCGTCACTGTGGTGAAAAACGTGATGGATATGCAAGCGTCGTTATTCGGCCTGCTGTTGTTTCCGTTTGCGCCCGATCTTTGTTTGCTGTTGTTCGCAATACAGACAGTCATAATGGCGGCTGTCTATGTCCGTTATTTTATTCGAGCGAAACACCTCTACGACAATTGAGTCGATAGCCGCTTTAAATATTGCTCACTTCATCGTGTCGGAAACAATCAATCACATGATCATTGACCATGCCGACGGCTTGCATAAACGCGTAGCAGATGGTGGGTCCGACAAATTTAAAGCCGCGCTTTTTGAGTGTCTTGCTCATGGCTTCGCTTTCAGGCGTTTTTGCCGGCATGGCTTTTTCCGAAGACCAGCGGTTGTCCAGTGTCTTACCATCCGTAAACTGCCATAGATAATCGGCAAAACTACCTTCATTATCCAACACGTCCAAATAGGCGCGGGCATTGGTAACTGAGCCGTAGATTTTGGCTCGATTGCGAACTATTCCGGCGTCGGTCATGAGGGCGTTGAGTTTTTCATCATCGTAATTGGCGATAATTGCCGGCTCAAATCCGTCGAAGGCGCGCCGAAAATTATCGCGTTTCTTCAATATTGTGATCCACGACAAACCAGCTTGAAAACCGTCCAAAAGAAGTTTTTCAAACAACGCTCGATCATCCCACTCCGGCACGCCCCATTCTTCATCATGATAGGCGATATAGATGGAGTCCTTGTCGCTCGGCCACGCACACCGGGTGCGCCCGTCTGCATGGACAAGGGTTATGATGAACCTGTATCTGAATTTTGGTCTGAGCCAGCCAACGTCAACCAATTGGGAATAACAACTTTCAATTCGGCCTCGCTCGACCTGAGCGCGGTGCTGGAATGCTGAGATTGTTCGACTTTCTCCAATTTGAGCAAAGCCAAACCCCGGCCATCCAGACCGGAGCACATGACACCGGCATCCCTGTCACCCAACAGAACGGGCGTACCCGGTGCGGGCAGGGGACCTGACACGTCAACCGGCAGTAGGCGTTTTTTGACCAGGCCTCGTCGTTTGGTCCGGGTGGTCACTTCCTGGCCCACGTAGCAACCTTTCTCAAAATCAACACCATGCAATTCGTCAAAATTACTTTCCATTAAAACTGATTTGTCGACGGTTAAATCGCGGCTGCCATCCGGCACGCCGAGGGAAAGACGATGGCGGTCGTAAGCGTTGAAATCTGCTTCAGTGTATCCGGCGGCAGTCAAAACATTCTCTGCTTCGGTCTCAGGCAAAATGGCGCGGGCACCAAGTCCCGCCAAACGCGGATCGACAAACGCAACCCCACCGTCAAGTTCCTGAGCTTCGCCAATTTTGTAACCGAAGCCATGATCGCCCAACAAAGCAAACACCCTGTATGTCTCGGCCGCGTCTACAAGGTCCACGTCGGCACGCAGTTTATACATGGTCAATCGTCTTAAAAGATCGTCTTTCCGGGCAATCTCGCAATCTAAAAGCAAAAGCCCATCGCGTTCGACCAGAAAAAACTCATGCAAAAATTTCCCTTGGGGGGTGAGGAGGGCTCCATAAATAGCTTGCGTCGGCGATATTCTATAGGCGTCGGAGGAAATCAAACCCTGCAGAAAATCGCGCGCGTCCCCGCCAGTGACCGTAATGATCGAGCGGGCGCCCAAGGGGATCCAATGTTTGCCCCCTGGGACGACAGGTGTGTTTGCGTCATTCATGGTCGATCCTGTGCTCGTATTGTCCCCCAACCCGCATACACTTAGGCTGCCCCGGGCGGCTTGGCAAGGAGCCGGGCATGGCAATATGGCTGCGGGCACCGTATAAAATTGCCAAACTTGGAAAAGCGGCTCAATGAGGACGGGAAATGCGCGACCCATGAACATTCTTTTCATCACGTCGACACGGATTGGCGATGCGGTTCTGTCATCCGGATTGCTGGATCATTTGGGCAAAATCCATTCCGATGCTCGGATCACCGTCGCCTGCGGCCCGCTGGCGGCGCCCTTGTTTCGTGAGGCGCCTGGGGTAGTGCAGGTCATTGCTCTTGAAAAGAGGCGATTTGCTGGCCACTGGATTGGCCTCTGGCGCCAAGCCGTCACTCAATCGTGGGATTTAGTTGTCGACTTGCGGTCGTCGGTGATCGCCTGGCTGCTGGCGGCTAAGAATCGGCAGGTGTTCCGAAAAGCGGACGACAATACCCACCGCGTCGTACAGTTGGCTGAATGGCTCGGAATCAATCCACCACCATCGCCAATAATTTATCCCGGCACAGATCAACAACGCCAGGCCGAGGACTTAATCCCAACTGGAGGAGCTGTTCTGGCGGTGGGACCGACGGCCAACTGGATCGGCAAGCAATGGCCGGCGGAGCGGTTTGCCGATACCATTCGGCAGTTAGTCGGTCCGGAAGGCGCCTTGGCCGGGGCGCGGGTGGCGGTTTTTGGTGCTGGTTCGGAAAGACCCCTGGCATTGGATGTATTGAAAGCTGTGCCCGATGATCGCCTGATCGACCTAATAGGGGAAGTCGATATTTTAACCGCAGGAGCGTGCCTTGCCCGTTGCACCCTTTACTTCGGCAATGACTCAGGCTTGATGCATCTGGCGGGCGCGATGGGAACGCCGGTGGTTGGCTTGTTCGGCCCCAGCAGGGACCAGCACTATGCACCCTGGGGAAAGACAGGCGTGGTCGTTCGCGGGCCCCGGTCTTATGATCAGATTGCCGCTATGCCGGGTTTCGATTTGTCCGGGAAAATCGGCTATATGGATGGTCTTGAAGTGACGCAAGTAGTCGAGGCGGTGAATGCTCTTATGCGCGGCACCCAATCGGATCGGCTGTCAACGGAAGAACCCCTATAATGCGAATTTTGCAAGTGATGGCAGGGGCACCCCATGGCGGCGCCGAAATTTTCTTTGAACGCTTGTCGTGTGCTCTGGATGCCCGCGAGGATGTTCAGCAGAGAGTTCTTATCCGGCGCGATGCCGACCGCGCGGCGCGCCTGAGCGGACGTCATTTGGACGTCATAGAATTGCCTTTTGGCGGCGCATTCGATTTTGTGACCGGGTCCGGCTTTCGCCAAGCCGTTGACGATTTTTCGCCGCATGTGGTGTTGACTTGGATGAACAGGGCTACTCGGTTTTGTCCACGACCGAAAGGCCGCTTTGTTCACCTCGGGCGATTAGGTGGGTACTACAATTTGAAATACTACCGCCATTGCGATTACTTGATCGGTAACACACGGGCGATTGTTGACTATATGGTGGCGGAGGGATGGCCCCAGGATCGCGCCCATTACCTGCCTAATTTTGTCCCGGCGGAACGGGTCAAGCCGGTCCCCCGTTCGAGCCTACAAACCGAGAAGGACATGCCACTATTGCTCGCACTTGGCCGACTGCACGACAACAAGGCCTTCGATGTGCTGCTATCTGCGCTCGCCAAACTCCAGAATGCCGTCTTGTGGATCGCAGGTGATGGTCCCAATGAGAAGGCATTGAGGCAGCAGGCCGAAGACCTTGAGATTGCGAGCCGTGTGCGTTTTTTGGGCTGGCGTGGAGACACCGCCGCCTTGCTAGCTGCTGCTGATGTATTGGTATGTCCGTCGCGGATCGAACCTTTGGGCAATGTTGTTTTGGAGGCATGGGCACAAAGGGTGCCGGTGGTCGCCAGCGTTGCGGTTGGGCCGATTGCCTTGATCCAAAACCAGGTGAACGGCATGCTGACGCCGATTGACGACCCTGACGCCCTCGCGAATGCCATTAACTATGTGATCGACAATCCAGCCCAGGCTAACGCTATGGCGGCGGCCGGTTTTAAATCTTTCGAAGCTGATTATTCAGAAAATGTCGTCACGGGCCAGTATATGGATTTTCTGAATGAGGTAGTGACTGCATGTGTGGCATAGCGGGCATCATGAAGCGCAATGGTCGCGCGCCGGATGCATCAATTTTGGATGGACTGGAGGCCGCACTTTGCCACCGCGGGCCCGACGGCAAAGGCAGATATTTGTCCGGCGGATTGGGGATGGTTCAAACACGACTCGCGATCATAGACCTGGAGACCGGCGATCAACCTCTCCACGAGCCGGCTGGTGGCGCCATGATTACCAACGGTGAAATTTACAACTATGTTGAGCTTCGCGAGCAGCTGTCCCTTGATGACAGTGGCATCGTATTTACGACCCATTCAGATGGGGAGCCAGCCCTTCACCTCTACCGGCGGGTAGGACTGGAATTCGCCGAGCAATTGCGTGGCATGTATGCGCTTGCCATATCCGACCCGGATCAGTCTCAATTGGTACTGGCGAGGGACCCTTTCGGTATTAAGCCGCTCTACTATGTGGAAACTGACGATGCGTTTATTTTTGCGTCCGAACCCCAGGCATTGCTGAAAGCCGGATTGGTAAAGGCTGAAGTTCTGCCAAGCGCCCGCAACGAACTGCTTCAGCTCCAGTTCAATACCGGGCGTAAAACATTGTTTGCGGGTATCCAGCGGGTTCTTCCGGGTGAAACGCTGGTGGTGCGGGAAGGTCGCGTGATCGAGAGGCGGCGGCGCACGGCATTACCCAAGGGCAAACCACGGGAGTGGAGCGAACAAGAAGCGATGGACCATTTGGAGGAGGCATTGATGGACAGCGTCGATCTGCACCAGCGCTCAGACGTGCCCTATGGATTGTTTCTTTCGGGTGGGATCGACAGTTCGGCGATACTTGCGTGCATGGCTCGACTGAACGACCAGCCGGTGCGCAGCTTTACCGCAGGTTTTCCGGGCACCGATGTTCATGATGAACGGGATCACGCGCGGGAACTGGCCCGGGTGGTCGGCGCGGAGCATACCGAGATTGAGGTTACCCGCGAAGACTTCTGGTCACTGCTGCCCGAGATCACGGCGGCGGTAGATGACCCGGCGGCCGATTATGCCATTTTGCCCACGTACAAGCTGGCGGCGGAGGCATCGAAGGAATTAAAAGTTGTGCTGTGCGGCGAAGGTGGAGACGAGGTTTTTGCCGGATACGGACGGTATCGAGGTGCTTTACGTCCTTGGTGGATGGGTGGCAGGGCATTGCGATCTCGCGGTATTTTGGATGGCTTTAAAGTGCTTCGCGATGACCCGAGAGGCTGGCGTGATGGCATTGTTGCAGCCCAAAGTCTCGGCGCCGACGATGGGCGGACCCGTCTTCAAGTCGCCCAGTCCATTGACGTTGCTGACTGGTTGCCCAACGATCTCCTGATTAAACTGGATCGTTGTTTAATGGCCCATGGGCTCGAGGGTCGTACCCCTTTTCTCGACCCGAGGGTGGCGGACATTGGATTTCGGCTCGACGATAGGCTTAAAATTCGCGATGGTCGCGGTAAGTATCTACTGCGCAAGTGGCTGCAGAAGGTATTGCCGGAAGCCCAGCCGTTTGCCAGAAAACGAGGCTTTTCAGTTCCCGTTGCTGAGTGGATTCATGAGCAAAATGGACGCTTAGGCCCACTGGTTGCGGCACAGCCCGGTGTGGCCGAGGTGTGTCATCCGGATCGAGTGCGCGAATTGTTCAAAAAAAATGGCAAAAGAGCGGGTCTCGCCACCTGGAACTTGCTGTTCTATGCTTTGTGGCATCAAGCTCATATTATGGGCTGTGCGAATGGGGGAAATGTGTTCGATGCGTTGGGAGACGCGGCATAGGTATTACCCGATGGCGCTCAGCACACTAGCACAGGATAAGTAGTTTTCCGTTATGACAGACATTTATGACCTCATCATTCGCGGGGCAACATGCGTTACCCCGGGTGGAACTGGCAACACCGACATCGCTGTCCGAAACGGTAAAATTGCGGTTATTGGTGACTTGGGGGATGCCGAGGCGGCGACCGTCATCGGAGCCGAAGGTTTGCATGTCCTTCCTGGCGTAATTGATACGCAAGTTCATTTTCGCGAACCCGGGAATGAGCACAAGGAAGATCTGGAGAGCGGCAGTCGGGCGGCGGTGCTGGGTGGTGTAACCGGCGTGTTTGAAATGCCTAACACCGACCCGTCGACAACAACCGTAGAAGCATTAACCGATAAAGTTCAGCGCGCCACTGGCCGCATGTGGTGCGACTTCGCGTTTTACGTGGGGGCCTGTGCGGAAAACGTGCGCAACCTTGGCTGGTTGGAGAGGATGCGCGGAAGTTGCGGGGTCAAAGTATTCATGGGGTCGTCAACCGGAAGTTTGCTGGTGGCCGACGACGAAACATTGACCGCCGTCTTGCAAAATGGCCGCCGCAGAGTTGCCGTTCATGCCGAGGATGAAATGCGGCTTGAGCAACGAAAAAGCCTGCGCCGTGGCGGAGAACCAGCTTCTCATTTGGAATGGCGGGACGAAGAAACAGCGCTTTTGGCCACGCGGCGACTGTTGCAACTGGCGCGCACCATTGGCCGCCGCGTTCATGTGCTTCATGTAACGACGGGGGCTGAAATCGCCCTGCTGTCGGAGTACAAAGATATTGCCACAGTTGAAGTCACACCGCAGCACCTTACGCTGGCGGCGCCCGATTGTTACGCCATATTGGGAACCCGTGGACAAATGAATCCCCCCATTCGCGACGCGGTACAACGAGATTTATTGTGGTCCGGCGTTATGGGCGGAGTGGTCGATGTCATCGGGTCGGACCACGCGCCTCACACGAAAGAAGAAAAAGCCAAACCGTATCCCGAAAGTCCCTCGGGCATGCCGGGCGTACAAACTTTGGTGCCAATCATGCTTGACCATGTGGCAAATGGTAAATTGACGCTTCAGCGCTTTGTCGACTTAACCAGTGCGGGAGCCGCTCGCATTTTCGGAATTGCCGGAAAAGGTCGAATTGCCGTTGGGTATGACGCTGATTTCACCGTAGTCGACTTAAAAATGAAGCGCAAAGTGAGTGACGACTGGATTGCCAGTAAATGTGGTTGGACCCCCTATGCGGGGATGACTCTGACCGGTTGGCCGCTGGCCACCATAATCGGCGGTCGATTGGTCATGCAGGACGGAGAAGTCTTGGGCAATCCGAAAGGAAAACCCCTTCGATTTGTCGAAAACCTTCATCTGTAAGGCGAATTCCTCCCCAAATCTGTGCAGTCAACGCAGGGCAAAATTGCAGTCAACCCGGCGAAACTCGGCTGGGTTAATAAGTTTTGCCGAGTCGATCCGGACCGAGTGTAATTTTCCTTCGATATTGTCTTCCGAAAATCCCAGAAATTTATTGAGTTCGGGAAATTTGGGCGCGATATCGAGGTGCTGCCAAATGAACGATTGAAGGAGGGAGGGGTGATCGGGCAAGTGATATAGAATTTCTGCGAGCGTCAGGCGGTAATCTTTAAGCATAAGTCCAAAATCACTCGTTCTTGAGACCTCTATGTAATCGGGTTGACGATTGTCACTAACAAAATCGTTGCCCATGGCGGAACTCCTGTGCCGTCTCTCTCCCCGCGATTAAAGTTCGAAATTTGCGGCGCTTCTTTTTTGTCGCCTGCATTAAAGGTCATTGAACTCCAACGAATGCGGCTCACCGGCAACCTCGACACAAGTTTAAGGTTAGATAATTGAAGAATTCCTAATTGTTGTGGAGTGACTAGACTTGCGGTTGGCGTCGGCACGAGTAGACTGCGCGCTTTCCAAGTAGCGCCACAACGGTGACGGCGTCCGAATCAAAATGGGGAACAGACATGAGCGACACTTTCAAAGCGATTCTTCTGCAGAAGGATGGCGACAAAGTCACGTCTTCGATCGAACAGGTCAGCCAGGACATGGCCCCCGCGTTACCCCCAGGAGCCGGTGGAGATGTATGGGTAAAAATCGATTACTCGACTGTCAACTTTAAGGACGGATTGGTCTTGTCTGGCAGCAAGCTGTTGGCCGCTGTGTATCCGATGGTCCCCGGCATCGATTATGCGGGCACGGTTGAAAGTTCGGAAGATCCAAAATTCAAACCCGGCGACAAAGTGGTGATGAATGGCTGGGGAGTCGGCGACGCCATGTGGGGCGGATACGGCGAGAAGGCGCTCAGTAAAAGTGGTTGGCTGGTCAAATTGCCGGACAATATTGACACCCATCAAGCGATGGTGATCGGTACAGGTGGTTATACCGCAATGCTGGCAATCCTCACGCTCGAAGACGCGGGCGTCAGCCCTGACAGTGGGCCAGTTTTAGTAACCGGCGCCGCGGGTGGCGTTGGGAGTGTGTCGGTGGCGATTTTATCCAAACTCGGTTACGAGGTCATTGCGTCTACGGGGCGACCAGAGGAAGAGCCATTTCTTAAGTCGCTCGGCGCTTCAAGCATCATTGAGCGCGCTGAACTGTCTGAGCCTGGCCGGCCCCTCGGAAGAGAACGCTGGGCAGGTTGCGTGGACTCGGTTGGCTCGCACACGCTGGTGAACGCGCTTGCGCAAACCATGCACAGTGGAGCCATATCGGCGTGCGGATTGGCGCAAGGCGCCGACTTGCCGGGAACCGTGATGCCGTTCCTATTGCGCGGCGTGTCCTTGCTCGGGATCGACTCGGTGATGTGCGTGATGGCGCGCCGCGAGCAGGCCTATGCTCGTATGTCGACCGACCTGTCCGCCGAAAAAATGGCCATCATCGGCGCCGAGACCCGGCCCTTGGCAGCGGCGATCGAAACCGGAGGACAGATCCTGCAGGGCAAGATTCGCGGCCGTGTTGTGATCGACGTAAACGCTTAATAATATAAGTTAAAATTAGTCTCTAACTAGCTGAATATTAAAGATATACTGTGTCTAAATTTTCACTCTCCAAAGAAAAGATACCGATCCTCCTCTTGGAAGGTATTCACGAGAATGCCGTCCAGCATTTCCGCGATCATGGGTACAACAATCTGGAGGTACTGACGGGCGCTCTATCCGAAGCCGAGATGATCGAGAAGCTGAAGGGTGTGCGTATGTTGGGTATCCGGTCGCGCACACAAATGACGCCGGCCGTTCTGGACGCGGCACCTCGGTTAATCGCTATAGGCTGTTTTTGTATCGGCACCAACCAAGTCGACTTGGATGCTGCCCACCTTCATGGCGTGCCGGTCTTCAATGCTCCATATTCGAACACGCGCTCGGTCGCAGAACTCATGATCGGCGAGACCATATTGTTGATGCGAGGTATCCCGGAAAAGTCGGCGCTCGCCCACAAAGGGGTGTGGCGAAAATCGGCGGAAGGATCGTTCGAAGTTCGCGGAAAAATACTCGGCATTGTCGGCTACGGTCATATCGGCGCACAACTTTCTGTGCTTGCTGAAAGTATGGGCATGCAAGTGCGCTTCTACGACGTTGAGAAGAAGCTCGCGATCGGGAATGCATTGCCCTGCGCGTCCCTGGATGAGCTTTTGAGTATCTCCGACGTGGTGTCGTTGCACGTGCCGGACACACCGCACACACGCGACATGATCGGCGCGCGGGAAATTACCCGTATGAAACCGGGCGGTATATTGCTGAACGCCTCGCGCGGCACTGTGGTCGATATTGACGCCTTAGCCGATGCCCTGAGGCGCGAGCATATCCTCGGGGCGGCAATTGATGTTTTTCCCATGGAACCCAAAGCCAAAAATGAAACTTTTGAAAGCCCATTGAAAGAGTTCGATAATGTCATATTGTCGCCCCACGTGGGCGGCAGCACCGAGGAAGCGCAAGCCAATATCGGCACCGAAGTCGCTGAAAAACTGGTGCGCTACTCCGACAACGGCTCGACCGTTGGTGCGGTAAATTTTGTTGAGGTCGCGTTACCCGTGCATGATGACCGTACGCGCTTTTTGCATATTCACCGCAATATTCCCGGCATTATGCAGCATGTAAATCAGGTGTTTTCGGATCACGAACTGAATGTGGCCGCTCAATACCTACAAACCGATGCGGAAGTTGGGTACGCTGTGATCGATGTGGACGGCCCGGCGCCCAATGCGACCGTATTGGCGCAATTGCGCGCCGTTGAAGGAACCGTGCGCGCGCGCGTGTTGCTGTAAAATTAGAACGTCCTGCAGGTCTGCATCGCTGGAATGGCCATGCGCCCGGCGTCTTGGGCGGCGCGCTGGGCTTCTTCTATTCTTCGCTTTTTCTGCCTTTCAGCCGCCAATTTCTCCATGCATTCTAAATTCTCTGTAGATTCAGTGTATCCATCATGAAGTTTGCTGCACTTCTTGGAGTCAGTGGAAATGGCTCGCGCGCGTTGTTCGGCAAGGCTGGTGCATCCGGTGAGGAGCAAGCACCCTGTAATCAAACTCATACCAGAACACACGCGCGAACCTTTTTTCCTACATGCCAGCCATTTTGGCGTAATCATCGAGTATGGGCAGAACGTTGTCCGCGGGCTCGGACGGCAGATCGAGAACGATCCTATCGATGCCCAAGTCACCGCATTGCTTGAAGTAATCCGGGCCTTGGCTGCCGAACATTGAGACTTCGCAGCTGCCCGGCTCTTTCCCCGACTCGGCTTCCAGTTGTCGGAACCGCGGCAAAACTTCTGCCGGGTCGGTAAACCAGCCAATGGGCATCCAGCCTTGGCCATATTTGATGGCCCGTTTGGCGGCGTAGGGCCAGCCACCACCCACATGGACTGGGATCGGTGATTGCACCGGCTTTGGGTTGCAGTAAATGGGATCAAGGTCAACGAAGGGGCCGTGATGTTCGGCTTTTTCCGCAGACCAGATGGCTTGAACGGCGGCCATGCGATCATCCATCAATTTGAACCGTGAATCATAATCGCTACCATGATTTTCAAGTTCATCCTGGTTCCAACCAGCGCCGATGCCCAACAGCAGACGGCCACCTGAGATGTAGTCAACGCTGGCGCTTTCCTTGGCCAGGTGAATTGGATCCCTCTGCGGGATCAGGCAAATACCCGTCCCCAATAGCAGCTTCTTTGTAACTGCCGCCATTGCGCCCAAAGTCACGAAGGGATCAAGCGTATCGTAGTAGTGCTGCGGCAAGTCGCCGCCACCCGGGAACGGGGTTTTCCGGCTGACCGGGATATGTGTATGCTCGGGCAGCCACACGGATTCGAACCCGCGTTCTTCAAGCGCCACCGCCAGCTCTACTGGCTTTATCGCGTAATCGGTTGGGAACATCATTGCGCCGACCTTCATCGGGGTATCCTCCTGCTTCTATTTATTGGGAAGGGTTGATAATTCTGAACTCTGTCAAACAATTGGTAGCGATTGCCGGATCGTGTGCAGCGCCTCCCTTGCTGTCAGATCAAATGAGAGCAGATATGATATCCGCTTGCGACGGGAATCCCTAGAGCTTCCCCATTTGTATCTTGCATGATGCCCATGCGTTGCGTGAACGGCCTCCGGCCGCGACTATTCCCTCGTGACCACAAGAGACGCATTCTGACCGCCAAATCCAAAACCATTGATCTGCATGGTGTTTAGCACGCCGGGGCTGGGCTGGTTGATGACCACATCAAATTCGGCCGAAGGCTCGACGTCGGTTGTGCCAGCCGTCGGCACCAGGGCGCTTTCTTTCATGCTGTGCAGCGCAGCCATCACGCCCATCACCCCAGCGGCACCTGCGGTATGGCCGACATTTCCCTTGATAGAAGCGACTTTCAGGCGTTGCTCGCGGGCACCAAAAACGGCGTTGATGGCGTTTATTTCGGCGATATCTCCTAGCGGTGTACCGGTGCCATGGGCAATGAGTGCATCCACATCATCGCTGCCGCCGGCTAGGTCCGCATCCTCAATGGCTTTTTCCATGGTGCGGGTTTCCCATCTGCCGTCGGGGTGCGACGACGACGGGTGATAAGAATCGGACAAGGACGCATATCCACGCACGTAGCCATAAATTTTGGCGCCGCGGGCTTTAGCCAGGTCGGCGCGTTCCAAAATCACAACACCAGCCCCTTCCCCTGCCATGACGCCGAAGCGCTCGGTGTTAAAGGGACGACAGGCCTTAAGGGGGTCGGGTTGCGAGGTGTACATGCCGTAACGCCCGGCGGCGATCAATATCACTTGAGTGCGGGACGCGTCACAGCCGCCGGCAATGGCAACATCGCATTCACCGCGTTCAATAAGGCGGGCGGCGGTACCAATGGAATCAATTGACGACGCGCAGGCGGTCGAGAGCGTCAAAAGCGGTCCATGCAGTTGCCAACGAAGGGCGATTTGTCCCGCCGCCATGTTGGGCCAAGCTTTCAACTCCAATTTGCGGTCGACCCCGCTCGGGCCATCGCTATCCAAGCCGCGTTGAGACTCGGCAATGGTTTCGGCGCCGGCGCACGCGGTGCCCATAACCACGCCGGTACGCTCTGGGTCCAGTTCCGTAATGCCGCACGCTTTGACGGCCTGCACAGCGGCGGCGATTGCATATTGGGCGAACTTGTCGGTTCCATCTACAATGCGCGCATCCATCCAATCGTTAGGGTTGAAGTTTTCAATCTTCGACATCCAAACGTTTTCAAGCCCATCTTCATTATTCCACGGGGTCGGCCCGGCGGCGACTTCGCCTGCGGACAGGGCGTGGCCAAACTCATCGACACTTTGGCCGATGGATGAAATGACGCCCATACCAGTGATCGCGATGTTTTCCATGATGCCCCTCCTGCTTAGGGATTATTCTGCCGCTTTCGTGGTTTGTTCGCAAGGGTGAGTAGGGTCTTCCGAACGGGCAAGTGTTTGCTATGATGCGAGCATATTACGTTTAAATACGGGGAGCGGATATGGCAATGAAATTGGGACTAATGCTGGGCTATTGGGGGGCACAGCCGCCCAAGGATTTGATTGGCACCGCGAAGCGCGCCGAAGCATTGGGCTATTGGGGTTTATTCACAGCTGAAGCCTATGGTTCTGACGCTTTGACCCCACTTGCCTGGGTCGGCGCGCACACTGAAAAAATCAAGCTCGGTACAGCGATTGTGCAAATCTCCGCGCGAACACCAACCGCCACTGCCATGCATGCTTTGACCCTCGACCACCTTTCCAATGGACGGCTGATTTTGGGGGTAGGCGTTTCTGGCCCCCAAGTGGTCGAGGGCTGGTATGGCCAGCCGTTTGATAAACCTTTGGCGCGCACGCGTGAATACATCAAGATTGTCCGCCAAGTGCTGGCCCGCGAAGCACCGGTTTCCAATCCTGGGCCCCATTATCAGGTGCCCTATCCTGAAGACGGGCCTGGCTCTTGGGGGTTGGGCAAGCCTTTGAAACCGATCACTCATCCCTTGCGTGCGGATTTGCCAATATATTTGGGAGCCGAGGGGCCAAAGAATGTTGCCATGGCCGCGGAATTGTGTGACGGCTGGTTTCCTCTTTATTACTCACCCTGGCGTGAGGAGGTCTACGCGGAGTCGATTGCCGGTCGCCCGGATGATTTCGAAATTATGTACCCCATGCAAATGCACATCACCGACGACGTGGACGCGGGTCGGCTGGAAGTGAAAAAGAACCTCGCACTTTACTTGGGCGGCATGGGGGCGCGTGACCGCAACTTTCATAACGAATTGGCTGTCAGGCTGGGCTTTGCAGATGCCGCTAAAAAAATTCAGGATTTATACTTAGGGGGAAAAAGGGCGGAAGCTGTGGCCGCCGTACCCGACGAATTTGTCGACGAAATTGCGCTGGTCGGACCGAAAGACCGGATTAAGCAGCGTTTGGCGGCATGGGAAGATAGTGCCGTCACAGGCTTAATGGTGTGGCCTAAAACCGAAGAAGACCTCAATACGTGCGCGGAGTTAATCCTGGGCTGACGACAAAGCTGCGCCCATAACCGTTGCCAGGAGGACTTCCAGACAGAAAGTCACACCATTTCCAGGACCCTAATCGATCGGTCACATGGACAGCACTGTAAACTTACAGTTTGGCGGATGGTCGCGCACTTACCCGTTCGTGCCAAGCCCGGGCCCGTGTGGCGCTTTCGGGCAATTCGAGCTTCAGCCATTTGGCAAAATCGACCACGACCAGCAGATCGATGTCGGCGATCGAGAAAGTGTCGCCGGCGGCAAACGGTTTGTCACCGATCATCTCTTCGACACCGTCGAGGAAACGCTCGACCCGTATTTTGCCGCGCTCGACCAGTTCAGGAAGTTGTGCGTAATTGTGAGGGCCTGTCAGCGCCCGGTCTTTCATCGCCGGCGCGCCGTTCCGTAAGGCCTCTCCGACTGCCATTAGGCCGTCCATCTCAACCCGCCATTGCAGATCGGCAATGCGGCCTTTTTCTTCGGCCGTCGTGCCCATCATGGGTGTTTCCGGATAGGCAGCTTCAAGATAATGCCAAATGCCAACGGTTGAGTGCAGTCGGGTGCCGTCGTCCAGTTCAAGGGTCGGTACCGTGCAATTGGGGTTGATTGCCTTATAGGCATCAGTCAAGTGCTCGCCGCTGCGCAGATCGACTTGCACGGTTTCGATCTCCAGGCCTTTCTCGGCGATCATGATCCGCGCCCGCCGCGGCGACGGCGCCGTCGCACAATCGTAAAATTTCATGATTTGGGTTCCCTCATATTACTTCAATTGAATAAACCACACCCTATCCAAGGGACCAGTGATAACCAAGGCCTCTTGCTCTCTCCCCCTTCGCCGCCTAACATCCGCAGCATAAAGCCGTCCGACGTCCCATGAGGGGCGAGATGAACGAGAACGGCGCACTGCACACTGAAGACGGGACCTAATCCATGGACGAAGATTCCACAGATACGAAGACAGACGGCAATAAGCCCATCGACTACATCGAGCTGATAGATCGCACCTATCAGGCGAAGGGCTACCCCCAATACGCCTGGTCGCGGCATGAGGACGCGCCACTTGCACCCTTACGCAAGCATTTGCGCCAGTGCACGGTGGGGATGCTGACGTCGGGCGGTATTTCGGTTAAATCAGCAGCCCCGTTTGTGGCTGACGCGAAGAACGATTTCCGTTTGGACGCAGTCGATCCTTATACCCCAAGCGACAGTTTTCAGATTAACGACGCCTACTACGATACCCGCGATGGCGAAAAAGACATCAACGTCATTTTTCCGCTGGAGCGCCTACGCGAGCTTGCGGAAACAGGCGAAATTGGGCGTATCGCCAAACGGTTTTGGAGCGGCTTTATGGGCCGCATCTACAAGCGCGGCTATGTCACCCAAACGGCGGCGCCCGCGCTGGTCGAGGAACTTTTGAAGGACGAAGTCGATATCCTAGTCCTTGTGCCGGCTTGACCGTTGGATCACCAGACCGTGGGTTTGGTATCCCGAGTGGTCGAAGAAGCAGGCATCCCGACGGTCAATGTGTCCACGGGCCGCGATATCACTGCGGCGGTAAGACCACCACGCTCGTTGTTCATCAATCACCCCATGGGCAATCCGTTTGGACGCCCGGAAGAGATCGAGCGTCAGCAGGAAATTCTCCTGGCGGCGCTGCATATGGTTGAGGATTGCAAAACGCCAAGCGAACTGCGCGATTTTGCGACTGATTGGGGCGAGCCGATCAAAACGATTTACGACCTGGATTTTGCTTTTAAAATGGGGGAGCCGGATCCCGAGACCGGCAAGCAACAGTTTTAATCGATACACCACGATAACAGAAAAGGACCGCCCAGAATTCTGAGCGGCCCTTTTTTGTTCACTAGGTCTGCAGAGATCAAAGCGTTATTTTTTGCCGCCCTTCATACCTTTTTT
>JAPYRI010000016.1:31831-41351 GCA_029941135.1 Alphaproteobacteria bacterium
GTGCGACTTACCCATTTCTTTCTTTTCACCGGCCATGTGGTGGGCGGCTCGAACTGAAATTGGTGTAAACGCAAGCGCAAGAACCAACAGGGTGAAAGCAGTAACCAGGCCCATTTTCAGTGGAATGTGTGACATTTGAGGGTGTCCCTTATTAGCTGCAAACAGGAAAGTAACATTTTCAGTTGAAAAATAAGCTCGCTTGATCCAGCCATCGGGTCAAAAAACTGGGTTCATATTGAGGCGTCACCTACAATTACGGTAAATCCCACGGTTGAGTTCGAGGAATCCAGCGCGGCACATTTTGTTTGTACAGCCGGTAGTCATCGCCGAAACGTGCCTCCAACCCCTTCTCCTCGGACAGCGAGAAGTAGAGATTGTTGAGCACGAAGAAGAGTGCTAGCCACGCCGCTACCGGCCAGCTTTGCATAAATAAAGCCTCGGCAGTGAGCACAAATAGAACACCCGAAATCATCGGATTGCGCACATATCGATAGGGCCCTTCGACCACTAATTTCCGGGTTGGGTTCCACGGGGCGAGGGTACCGCTACCTTTGTCCGCGAACAGGCGGATGGTTCTGAACATCAAGGTGAGACCGCCTGCAGCGAACGCCGACGCAATCCAAAACTGGGGCTGATCGTAGGTGGCGGCCTTAAATCCAAAGGCCGTTTCGTGGGTGAGCCATAGCAGGAGACCCGGTACCACGCCCGCAGCGTTGCCGGGCAGAATAATGATTGATTTCAGGATACGCCAAAGCATGTTCTTGGCCCCTCGCATTTACCTCTGATGGTTTCTAATCAATCAGTCCCATTTTTCTAAGCAGCGGGACGACCTCATTGCCGAACTTGATGGTATCCTCAAGGTAGCGGTTGTAAGCCATCAACACCCCATCAACCCCGCGACGGTAATATTCGGCAATCCCTTCGGCAACGTCTTCGGCGGAGCCGAGTAGGGGGGGCGACCCGGCACCAAAGGCCAGCATCTCGCGCGTGTGCTGATCAAATGAGCCACTTTCCATGCCCAAACCATCGGCCCAATTGTTTAAAGCGACCCAATCAGCCTGAGCGACAACTTCGTCTTTTTCATCGTACGCCCGTTGAGGATCGTCGTTGTACCAGATCGGTTGCAGCATCGAGACCACCCGCACAGTCCGTCCTTCGCGGGCGGCGCGGGCCTTAATATCCGCCGCAATTAGCTCGGCGTCGTCAAATCCGGTCGGGCAAATAAATGACCAATCGCCTTGACGTGCCACCATGTCGCGGGCGGCATCGGACGAGCCCGCGTTGACAATTGGCGGATGGGGTTTGCGTTGGGGTTGGGGCTGCACATAGCCGCCGCGTATGGTGTAGTGCGGGCTGTCAAAGTCAAACGTGCCCGGCTCTTCAGTCCACAGGCCTTTGAGGATTTTAATGAAATCCTCAGTGCGTCCATAGCGATCATCGTGATTGAGCATTTCGATGCCCATCATTTCGAACTCGGGCCGGCACCAGCCGCTCACAATATTGATGCCCCAGCGACCGCTGCCGATGTGATCCAGGGTTGCCCCCATTTTGGCGGCGACAACCGGATTGAACACGGGCACATGGACCGTCGAATAAATTTCAATTTTGTTGGTTACCGCGAGCAAGCCCGCCGCCCAGGTCATGGTTTCGAGCGAATGACCATGATAATTGATATCGCCGCCAAAGCCCTTCCAGCGGCTGATCGGAAAAATAAAATTAAAGCCAGCAGTTTCTGCAGCCAAGGCAATCTGTTTGTTGCTCTCGAATGTCCAATCGTCCGGCACCGGTTTATAGCGGCTGATATTGGGGTTCGAACTGACCGACGGCATAAAGATGCCGAATTTAAGTGGATCACGGCCATTTTGAGCCTGATTAATTGGCACTTGGCCATTGCCTTCCCGAATTGTCATTGTGTCCCTGTTGCTCCTTAACCCGACCAATCATAAGGGCCTGTCGTCGTGACGGCTAGAGATTGCCCTTTACAACGAAGCCCGGATTTTTGAACGGCGGACGGCCATAGAGCAAAGGCCTGCCGCTAAAATCAGTGACCGTTCCGCCCGCCCCGCGCACGACAGCATCGCCTGCTGCCGTGTCCCACTCGCAGGTGGGACCAAAGCGCGGATAGAGATCAGCGACGCCCTCGGCGACCAGGCAAAATTTAAGCGAGCTGCCGGCGGGCCGCTGCTCGTTTATTTGGAAATCCTTCAGGTAATCCTCTGTCTGCTGGTCCATATGATGACGGCTGACAACCACGGTTAATCCGTTCTGCGGTGCGGGACGCACAGTAATTGGCGTGCGCGGTCCGTTGCCTTGTTCGATCCAGGCGTCACCGGGCCTACTGGCCCCGTACATGTGCTTAAGTACGGGGGCGTAAACCACACTGAGGGTCGGCACTCCCCGGCGCACCAGTGCGATGTTGATGGTAAACTCGTCGTTCCGTTCAACGAACTCGCGGGTGCCATCCAAGGGGTCGACCAGCCAAAATTCATCGCCTAGGGCGCTCGGAATAATGCCCGCGGATGCGCTCTCTTCCGCGACCACAGGAATATCAGGCGTAAGTTTCGCCAGTACTTTTAAGATGATGACTTCCGCGCGTTCGTCGGCGTCGGTCACGGGTGACGTATCGTCTTTCGTGCGTACTTCAAAGTCACTGTGATAGATGCGCAGGATTTCTTCTCCTGCCGTCAAGGCGGCATCGCGGATGGCAGATATGATTTGGGTGTCATCAGTCGTCACAGCAGGGGCTTTCGAAAGGGGACAAGCGTGCCGACAAGACCACCCGCCAGCAGAGCCGTCAAGGGGGTTGCGTTCCGGCGGATTGCGCCCATAGTTGGCCCATGAACAGCTATCAGATCATGCCAAATCCGGACGACCCGCGCCTCAGCCGCGCGGTACCCGGCACCGATCATCGGGGACGGAATGTGGTAATTGCCGTGCCTGAGGAGCGTCCTCTGACGATTTTTTTGAATGGTCAAGAGATTGTGACCGTGATGACCATCGGCGACTACCCGGAGTATTTGGCCCTCGGGTATCTCGCCAATCAAAATATGCTGGCGGCCGACGATAAAGTGACTTCGGTCGATTATGACGCCGATGTGGACACGGTCGTTGTGCGCACGCCCAATGAGACCAACTTCGAAAGCAAGCTGCGCCAAAAAGTCGTGACGTCGGGTTGCGCTCAGGGGACTGTGTTTGGCGATGTCATGGATAGTATTGAAGATGCTCATCTGCCCGAAGGCGCGGAACTACGTACATCGTGGCTTTATGCACTTCAGAAAAAGATCAACAAGCAGCCCAGTCTTTACCTGAAGGCGGGCGCTATTCACGGCTGCGTATTGTGTGAGGAAGACCGACCCTTGGTCTATATGGAGGACGTGGGGCGCCATAATGCCATCGATAAAATCGCCGGCTGGATGCGGGTCAATCAAGTCCTGGCGGAAGGAAAATTTTTTTACACCACTGGGCGTTTGACCAGCGAAATGGTAATCAAAAGTGTTCTAATGGGCATCCCGATTATCGTCTCACGCTCGGGCTTCACTGCTTGGGGGGTCGAGCTCGCGCGCGCCACTGGGCTTACATTAATTGGACGTGCGAAGGGCAAGCGCTTTGTGTGTTTGTCGGGGGTGGAACGGCTGGTTTATGACGCCAACCCTGATGCTGTTCCCACGGAAGCAACACATATTCAGCGTAAGGGTAGTTTCGAGCCCCATGGCTGAAGCAGACGGGGAAAGTCATGTAAAGGAACAGATTGCGGGCGTTATTGTAGCCGGTGGCCAATCCCGTCGATGGGGCGGCGGGGATAAGTTCCTCACAATGATCGGCAGCCGAACCTTATTGCAGCGGGTGTCAGATCGAATGAGCAGTCAAGTGCACCTGCTTATTCTCAATGCCAATGGCGCGCGCGGCCGATTTCAGGATCTCGGTATGGCGGTCGTTCCAGACGTGGTCGGGGGCAGCCTCGGTCCCTTGGCCGGCGTCCTCACGGGCCTGGATTGGGTGCGCGAAAATCTGCCCGGCGTCCCTTGGGTGTTGTCGGTTCCTGCGGACGCGCCCTTTCTGCCGGACAACCTGGCGGCACGTCTAATGGAAGCTATTGATTCCGCGGGAGCGGATATGGGGTGTGCGCGTTCAGGGGGGCGAACGCATCCCATTGTCGGGCTATGGCCGGTCGCATTATACGATCAGCTGCGTCACGATCTGGTTACCGACGAGGTGCGCAAAATTGACGCCTGGACCGCCGCCTATCATGTTGCCTATGCAGACTGGCCGACTGACCCGATCGACCCTTTCTTTAATATTAATACCCGCGATGATCTGGACGTGGCCCAAGCCTTGGATATGCAAAACGAAAACTGAAGATTATTCAGCGCGACCCGCCGTGTTCTCAAACAAGCGAGCGTAAAACTGGATCATGTGTTCATAGTCGCTGATCGCGATACGCTCGTTCGTACCATGGACACGACCAAAGTCGTTTGGCGTTATGACCGCCGGGACAAATCGATAAGTATGATCGGCAAGGAACGCATAGTGTTTAGAGTCGGTGGAACCCCGCACAAGACCTGGCGCGACCACCACATCGGGGAAAATTTCGGCGATTGTCTTGTGGATCATTTGAAAACTTTCCGAAGCGGGATCTGAAACCGGCGCGGGTTCGAAGGCGGTCAAAGTCTCAACCCGCACTTTAGGATCGTCGATAATCTCTTCTACGTGCGCAATGGTTTGGGCGATAGTTTCTCCCGGCATGACCCGCATATTGACAATTGCGCGCGCCGATTCAGGCAATACGTTTTCCTTAACTCCGGCCTGGCTCATGGTCGCGGCAAAAGTGGTCCGCAACATGGCGGCACTGCTCGGTGTTGATATCATGTGGCGACGAATTGAACTGCCAAACAACCAGCGGTTGGCGTATTTGAGGCTAGTCCAAAACTCCAGTTCCGGCGCCAGATAATCCATCATGTCGGAAACCGGAGGACGAATTTGCGCATCGAAAGGCGTTTCCTCCAAGCGCGTTATTGCGCGGGCGATAAGCCCGACGGCGGTATGCGCTGGCGGCGCCGAGGCGTGGCCACCTTTGCCTTGTGCTGTCAATCGAAGTGTGAGGTAACCTTTCTCAGCCACGCCAATGAAAGCGGCTCGTGCCGGCAAGCCTTTGATGAGGCCATCGGTGATCGCCGAGCCTTCGTCCAAGGATAACAGGAAGCGCTCTCCCCTTTCTTCGAGTAATTTGGCAGCCATTGCAGCGCCCTGATACCCGCCAATTTCCTCGTCGTGACCAAAGGCCAAATAGATTGTGCGCTCAGGCTGATACCCTTGGGTGATTAAGACTTCCAGAGCTTCAAATATGGCGATGACCGAGGCTTTGTCGTCGAGGGTCCCGCGGCCCCAAACAAAATTCCCGTCGATAAATCCCGTGAAAGCGGGACGCTCCCAGTTGAGTTCTGTGCCCGGGCTAACCGGCACCACGTCAAGGTGACCGGTAAATAGGAGCGGCTTAAGACCTGACTGACGTCCCTGCCACCGATACAGGAGACTGTAGTCATTTACTTTTTCACGCTCGAAAGTCTGGTGAACTCGGGGGAAAGATTCTGCAAGAAAGCGATGAAAATCGTCAAAAACTTCACCATTAAATTGCGCCGGGTCCTGGTAGGAAATGGTCTTTATGCGAACGGCTTCGGCCAATCGCCATGCCGCTTTGTCGATATCAACTGTGATCGCTTTTACCGGCGGTACATCTAGTTGCCGGGAGTCCCAAAAATACCAGCGGCCAATCAGCAATAAGCACATAACGACCAACGCGCCACCCAAAGCCAACACCGGTTTTCGCCACTGCCGCCTGGTTTCTTGGACATGATCAAACTGGCTAAAACTCGTCATAGAACACCATTTTTTCGGATTTAATTTAGGAAGGCGGATTACTCTACCGCGTTTTGGACTGTTTTTTTAATGCGGACCGCACAGAATTTAACTTCGGCAATCTTGCCGATAGGATCGAGCGCGTCGTTGGTCAGCAGGTTAGCGGCTGCTTCGGCAAAACAAAATGGAATAAAAACCACGCCCGGGGGGACTGATGAATCGAGGCGCGCCTTAATATCAATCGCCCCCCGCCGTGTTTCAACGCGGATCATATCACCCTCGGAAGCGTTGATGGTATCGAGATCGGTAGGTGACAAAGAGGCTAAGGCCTCTGGCTCCAATTGATCGAGGACTTCGGATCGCCGGGTCATGGCACCCGTGTGCCAGTGCTCAAGTACCCGGCCGGTCGTCAATATCAGTGGGAATTTCGCATTTGGCGCTTCATCCGGCGGGACAATATCGCAGAGTACGAATTTTCCGCGGCCACTGGGGGTTGGAAAACTTTCGCCAAATATAATTTCCTGGCCTGGGGAAAATTCGTCATCGCAAGGGTAAGTGACTGCACCTTCCCGCTCGAGCCGCTTCCATGTAATGCCTTTTATTGAAGGCATGCATCCGCGCATTTCATTGAACACGTCTTCGGGACCGGCGTAGTGCCACATCAACCCCATGCGGCGGGCGATCTCTATGATTATGTCCAAATCCTGGCGGGCATTGCCGGGCGGTGCTAAAGCGCGATGGCCGAGCTGAACCCGCCGATCTGTATTAATGAACGTGCCGGTTTTCTCGGGAAACGCCGACGCGGGCAAGATCACATCTGCATAAGCTGCGGTTTCGGTCAGAAAAATGTCCTGCACAACCAAATGTTCGAGACGCGCTAGAGCCGCGCGGACATGACTTAAATTAGGGTCGGACATGGCAGGGTTTTCACCCATGATATACATGCCCTTTATTTCGTCTTTATGGATGGCGTCGGTGATTTCGACGACCGTCAACCCTGGACTGGGATCCAGCTCAACCCCCCAATACTTTTGAAATTGAGCGCGCACTTCGGGGTCGGCAACAGATTGGTAGTCCGGATAAAACATGGGAATGAGACCCACGTCCGACGCGCCTTGAACATTGTTTTGGCCGCGCAAAGGATGCAGCCCAGTTCCTGGGCGACCCACGTGACCGCACAAGAGCGCGAGAGAAATCAAACACCGGGCATTGTCGGTTCCGTGAACGTGTTGCGAAATTCCCATGCCCCAAAAAATAATCGCGCGCTCGGCGGTGGCATAGGTGCGGGCGGTGGCGCGAATGACGTCTGCTTCGATCCCGCAAACCTTTGCCATTTTTTCAGGACTGAATGTCTTTACATGGGCGGCAAGTTCCTCGAAGGCTTCAGTGTGATCACGAATGTAGGCATCATTCTGAAGTCCTTCGTCTACGATCACATGCATCATTGCGTTCAATAGAGCAACATCGCTGCTGTATTTTTGTTGGAGAACATACGTTGCGTCCAAGGCGAGCGACTGCCAGCGGGGATCGATGACAATTAGGGTTGCGCCATTTCGTGCCGCATTCTTAATGAAAGTCGCAGCCACAGGATGGTTGATCGCTGGATTGGCGCCAATAACTACAATGACATCGGCATCGGAAGCGGCTGAAAAAGGCGCGGTTACAGCACCGGAACCGATGGTCTCCATCAGCGCCGCCACCGAAGACGCATGACACAACCGGGTGCAGTGGTCGACGTTATTGCTACCAAAGCCAATGCGCACAAGTTTCTGGAATAAATACGCTTCTTCGTTCGACCCCTTGGCGGAGCCGAACCCAGCCAAAGCCCCACCGCCGTGGGCTTCCCGAATTTTCCGAAATCCGTTGGCCGCCCGGTCGAGGGCTTCATCCCAACTGGCTTCCCTGAAATGAGTGTACGGATCTGCGGGGTTCACATTAACGTCATCTGAGGCGACATCGGTCCGGCGCACAAGGGGTACTGTCAAACGGTGAGGGTGCGCGACATAATCGTACCCATATCGTCCTTTGACACAGAGCCGTCCACGGTTGGCTGGGCCATCACGTCCTTCCACATGGAGAATTTCTTTGTCTTTGATGTGATAAGTTAATTGGCAACCCACGCCACAATAGGGACATACGCTGTCCACGTGCCTATTGGTTCCAGCTTTCATAACGCCCGCAGACGGTGTTAAGGCTCCTGTAGGACATGCTTGGACACACTCACCACACCCGACGCAGGTACTGTTCCCCATGGGATCGTCAAAATCGAATACAATGCGGGCGTTGGCGCCATGACCGGCAATTCCGATCACGTCATTGCCTTGAACTTCGCGGCACGCGCGCACGCACAGACCACACAAAATGCAGGTATCAAGCGCAACATCTATCGCCGGATGGCTGCCGTCCGGTGGGAGAGTAGTCATTTCACGCGGGGGCATGCGGCTCACCGCAAGGCCAACTTGATCCGCGGTGGCGCGAAAATGACATTCTGGTTCAGGCGTGTCTGCACGGCCGGGTTGGTCTGCCAGCAGCAACTCGAGCACCATTTTGCGGGCTCCAAGTGCACGTTCAGTCGTCGTTTGAACGGTCATACCTTCGGTGGGCTTGCGCATGCACGAAGCGGCTAGGGTGCGTTCACCATCGATTTCCACCATGCAAGCGCGGCAATTGCCGTCCGATCTGTAGGTGGGGGCTTCGGAGTAACACAAATGAGGAATGGCGATGTTTTGTTTTTTAGCCACTTGCCAAATGGTTTCCCCGGCCTGGGCAGTAACCGTTTGCCCATCCAATATGAAACGAACGCTTGTTTGGCGGTCCATGCTCATTTCATTTCCTCGGGAAAATATTTGTAGGCAGACCGCAACGGATTGGCTGCCGCTTGCCCAAGTCCGCAAATGGACGCGCTTTCAAGACACTCGGCCAAGTCTGCAAGCAGCCCCCGGTCCCAATCACCTGCGGCCATAAGAGCAGACGCTTTTTCTGTACCCACGCGGCAAGGCGTGCATTGGCCACAGCTTTCAGTTTCGAAAAAGTGCATTAAATTGAACACTGAGTCCTTAATACTGTCCTGGTCGGACAGGACGATGATGGCTGCCGACCCGATAAAGCATCCATGTTCTTCAAGAGTGCCGAAATCCAGGGCTAGATCAGCAAGCGATGCCGGTAGAATGCCGCCGGACGCACCGCCCGGTAGGTAAGCTTTTAGCTCGTGGCCGTTCAGCATACCGCCACAATATTCGTCGATTAATTGACGTGCGGTTATTCCTGCAGGCGCCAGCACAACACCGGGAGTTTGAACACGGCCGGAAACTGAAAAAGTTCTGAGACCTTTGCAGCCATTTATTCCCTTGGACGTGAACCAATCCGCTCCTTGCTCGACGATGTCGCGGACCCAATATAAGGTTTCGATGTTGTTGATCAGGGTAGGGTAGCCAAATAATCCTACTTCCGCCGGAAACGGTGGTTTGTGACGCGGAAGACCGCGCTTGCCTTCCAGGCTTTCCAACATCGCTGATTCTTCACCACAAATGTACGCCCCCGCACCGCGTCGCAAATGAATTTGCGGGTTTCCGGCAACACCCGTCAGCTCTGCTTTAGAGAGTGCGTCGATCTCCAAGGAAACGATTTCGCGCACTTCAGGAAACTCATCCCGTATATAGATATAAAT
>JAPYRI010000017.1 GCA_029941135.1 Alphaproteobacteria bacterium
CTTTTACTCGATTACGCCCGTATCTCTCAATTCTGCGATTTGGGTGTCCGATAATCCCATCTCAGACAATACGTTGTTTGTGTGCTCACCCAGCATGGGAGAGGGGCGACGAATAGCCGATGGCGTTTTCTCAAATTGAGCGACCGGGCGCGGCATGCGCATGGGGCCGCCACTCGGATGATCAATCTCAACGAGGCTATTTTGTTGCTGAATTTGAGGGTCTTCGTGAAGGTCTTCAATTGCGGTTACCTTGGCAAAGGGGGCATCGGCGGCTTCCATGCGGGCGCACATTTCGGCGGTCGTGAGTTCGCCGCATGCATCTGCCAGTTCCCCCATCATCGAACACCAATTGTCTAAGCGATCTGATAAGGTCAAATATTTCGGGTTAGTGGCCAGTTTGGGCTGTCCAATGCCTTCACAAACCGCGCGCCATTCTTCGTCGGACAGAGCCGCGCAAGTCACGTAACCATCGGCAGTTTTGGTCGGCTGAAGAAACGATAGGATGGGGGTCATTTTACGTATGCCTTCGCCCAGTAAAGTGTTGTTCCACATTCCGTCCGGCCACAAAAATGATAGGCTGGCGTCCATCATCGAAAGTTTGACTTCCTGTCCGCCGGCCCCTCTTTCGCGGGCCAGCAATGCGGCGGTTATGGCCTGGGAAGCCGTCAGCGCCGACACTTTGTCGCAGACAATATTTTTGACCAGGTCGGGAACACCGTTGTTGGCTTTGGCTTGCAAATCTGCATATCCGGTGGCGCTTTGCACCATGGCATCGTAGGCGCGCCGCTCCGCGTAAGGACCATCGTCGCCATAACCACTAATCGATACAAAAATAATGTCGGGCTGATGTTGTTTCAGCACTTCGTAGCCGAGGCCCATCCTGTCCATGGCGCCTGGCCGGAAGTTTTGCACCACAACATCTGCATCAGCGACAAGTTGATAAAATATATTTTTCGCTTTTTCGTTTTTAAAATCGAGGACAATCGAGCGTTTATTTCTATTCAATACGGCAAAAATAGAGGTCATGCCGCCACGGGATTCGCCGAAACTTCGAGATACATCTCCAGACTTCGGTTGTTCTATTTTAATAACGTCGGCGCCTTGATCGGCAAGTATCTGTACTGCCATCGGGCCTGAGACCACATTCGAAAGATCGAGAATACGAATACCGTTGAGTGCTCCAGCCATGGTCAGTCCTTTGTTAAAATAAGATGAGCTAATAGTAATGCGTCAGTCGACGACACCGGTCGCATGGTAATTACCAATTTGATCCGATGACCGACCAAGTTCGAGCAAAATTTCATCTGTATGCTGGCCCAATGTCGGGGCCTCAAAACGAATTTCCGAAGGTGTTTCGCCAAACCGGGCGGGTGGCTTGGGCATCCGCATTGTCCCTGCTTTCGAGTGAACGACTTCGGTAATCGAGCCTCGGTGGCGAATTTGCGGGTCGTTGTGAACTTCATCCAAGGCATTCACCCGGGCATAAGGAACTTCCTCCGCGTCCAGACGCGCGCAGATATCATTTGTCGACCACTGTGAGACCGCTTCATCCAATATCTCGCCGATTTCCGCCAACCTTCCAATACGATCGAGGATCGTGACAAACCGGGGGTCGGTGCCCAGTTCAGGTTTTTCAATTGCCCGGCACATGCCTTGCCACTCGGAGTCCGAAACGCAGAAATAAGTGACGTAACCATCGGTCGTGCGGGTTATTCGATAAGCTTCGCTCAGTGCCGGCATAGGGCGAATTCCCTCGCCGGTAAGAGTGTGGTTCCACATACCATCCGGCCATAGAAACGCGAGTCCGGAATCGACCATTGCAATTTCAATATACTGCCCGCTAGCGCCGCGCTCCCGGGCGAACAGGGCGGCTGTGATCGCTTGAGCTGCCGTGAGGGCGGTGGCTTTGTCGCACACAATATTCCGAATGAGCTCTGGCTCGCCGCCGTGCGGTGCCGCCTGGCAGGCAGCAAAGCCGGTGACACCTTGAATTACCGGGTCGTAAACCCGCCGATTGGCGTAGGGTCCGTCATCGCCAAACCCGCTAATCGAAGCGAAAATCAAGTCAGGATTAATTTTGCACAGGACAGCATACCCGATACCCATTCGATCCATGGTGCCAGGCCGATAGTTCTGCACAATAACATCGGCATCACGCACCAGATCAAACAGAATTTCCCGTCCTTCAGCTTCGCTCAAATTGAGGGCAATTGACCGTTTGTTGCGGTTCAACACGGCAAACATCGCGGTAATTCCACCCCGTTCTTGGCCTGACATGCGAGAGATATCACCGGTTTTCGGTTGTTCAACTTTTATAACATCGGCGCCCTGATCGGCCAGCATTTGCACGGCCATAGGGCCAGAGACGACATTTGACAAATCGATGATGTGAACGCCTTCAAGTGCTCCAGCCATAGACATTGCCTTTTTCCGTAATGGGGCAGTTAGTATCAGTCGCAATACTGCCAAACTGCTGATCTCTGTCGTGAGTATATCGCACGGCCGGGAAGGTGAAAGGCGTCTAGTGCCGCACAATCCAGCAATTTTGTCCTTGATCTTTCAAGGATTGGCACAGTTGCTGAGATGCCTCTTTATCTGATTTGGGCCCAACCCGCAGGCGATAATATTGTTGGTCTCCGTTGAGCATTACCCCGATCACGTTGGATGAATGATCACCCAGAATGTTGGGGTGTTTTTTTGTCAGTTTCTCCCATCCCCGGTCTGCACCTTGGATGGTACGGTAGGCCGCTAATTGAACCAGATATTTTTTTGCCCCTGCATAATTCGCCGCTTCGAATTCAGATGTCGCTGCCATCGATTGAAATTGTTCACCTGGGGACCGGGTAAGGCTTGCGCCTTGGGAATTTGGCACTGCTGTTGGCTTACTATCTGTATTATCTTTTAACGCAGCACCTTCCGCAGGCATTGCGCTATTTTCACCTGCTTCTGGCTGTTCTCCCGAAGTGGTCGCGGGGCTGGTGTCCACGTTGGGTAGAGGTTCGTCGTTTGCGCTTTGTCCCAATCCAATCCATCTGTAGCGGACTTGGCGGTAATTTATTGCGGGATCATAACTTTCGACATCGAGGTCTAGTTTTTGAGGTGATAGTTCACCGATCAAAGATAGTATTTGATAGGCGGCCACGTGTTCATCACGGCGGGCATTCTCAAGGGCGACGCGGGAATCTAACAATCTCTGTTCTTCATCCAGTACATCAAGGGTCGTGCGCGAGCCAACCAATGCCTCTTGCCGTACGCCTTCATACGCTATCTCGTTCGCTCTCACTTGTTCTTTGCGGGAGATAATATTGCTTTTAACCGCGAGAAAATCGGCCCACTGATCCTTCAACCGTTTTCTGACTTCTCTGTCAATGCGTAGCGTCTCAATCCGCCGTTGATTGTGAATTTGACGGGCTTCACGAACCCGAGAACTAGCGCCGCCCGCCTGATACAGGGGAATACTCACGCGGGCCATGACAATTCGGTCACGGTTATAGGTGCGAAATTGGCTAGGTTCCTTGATTCGCGAATATTCGCCCTGGACAGAAACCAACGGCAACATGTTGCCAACTGTGCGGCGCAGGAAATGCCGCGCGGCTTCTTCACTGTGGCGTGCGGCCACGAGAATCGGATTCTGCGCAATCGCTATTGATATCGCGTCATCGACATTTGCTGGCAATGCCGGGAATCCAGTGCCAGCCTCTAGTTGACTGGGCAGCTGACCAACATGTCTTTGATACCGTGCGCGACTGCCACTTAATCGGGCTTCGGAAATTGTGAGGTTGGACAAAGTAGCGGACAAAGCCGCTTTTGACTGCGCGACGTCTGTCTGGGTAATTTCGCCGACTTTAAAGCGATCTTCAGAAGCAGCAAGTTGCTGGCGAAGGACTTGAACATTGTTGCGGTTCAATTCCTGTACCACTTGATCTTGGCGCACATCGAAATAGGCCGTGGCGGTGTTCAATAAGACGTCCTGCTCGGCCGAATGCAAATTTGCCCTGCCTTCGTAAACTTGGCTTTTCGCTTGGCGCATTTCCGCAACTGTTTGTCCACCTCGATATATGGGTTGGTCGAGAGTAAATCCCCACCGAAAAGGGTTGAATTGAACGTCTGGGTTAACTGGTGAATTCGCGCCGCCAATGCCGGCGTCTTGATGTCGTTCTTCATACGACGCTTCACCGGCCAGGGTTGGCCGCCAGCCAGATACCGCCTGTGCCATTCCTTCATCAATAGCGCGCAGCTCAGCACGGCGCGCTTCCAAAAGGGGGCTGTTGTGGTATGCGATTGCAAGTGAATCCTCCAGCGTCATGGATGTGGCGTTACTGGCTAGAGACCATCCGATCATTACGATCAGGCTGTGGAAAATGACGCTTTTCATTTAAGTACCGGCAATTGTCATTTAAATATTTATATTATGAATACGTAATCATCCAACACAAAGATATGCACCGAATTCGCTACGTTATTAGGACATTGCTGAATTTTGCTGTGCATTTATGCCACTAATATCTTGGCCTCTGAATAGATCGTTAATGTGAAGGGGTCAACTCAGGCGATACATTCGCCGGTGCAAGCCTAAATGCTATTAATTTTGCAGGATTGAACGACGCCTAAAGAAACGATATCTGAAGCAGAAGGAGTCTACCAATGCGAACGGTTTTAGTCGTTCTAATCGGCCTGGGCGTTACAAGTATGCCCACGCCGGTCTCATATGCAAAAGACCCTGCTGATCAGCACGCGGGTGCGCAAGATTTACTGGAAGATGCCACCGGCATAATTATGCAGGCCTTGAGCCTAATAAATGGCTCGATCCCGCAATATCAGTTACCTGAAGTCTTGGACAACGGCGACATTATAATCAGAAAAGTGCGGCCCAAAGCTCCGCCCAAGTCCGCACCGTCACCAACCGATGGTGAGATCGATGAAACTTCCACATAATTACTCGTTGATGTCTTCGGTCGGTGCGCATAGAAGCGCGTGTGTCTTGATTTTAGAAAACTTAGCGAACGATGTATCGGCGGACCAGCGTTGGGCTGATCATGCAATCGAAGAGCTAAAAGAACTCATGCGTCTTGAAATTTGTGAAATTCGCGTCCCAGGCTTGTGGCCATTCCGCCCGCTGAGAGAAAATATGATCCGTAAGATCGTCCTCCTTAAAACACGTGTCCTCGCAACCATCGAGCACGTACGCGAGTTTCGGGAGTACTTGATCCGCGAGGGGCGAATGCTTCCTATGAGTTCGGGTTCGACGGACAAATCACCCGGAACCGCGGAGATGGAAAGCTTGCCGCCGATAAATTTGAATTCCGCTCTTGCAAAGACAAAAATGGAATTGCGTGTGCGATGGAACATCGCGCGCTCTAGGGCTGTGCCAGGTCTGCTTGAATAACGGAGAAGAAATCAATGCTTTTGGAAGGTTCATGCCATTGTGGCGCCGTCCGTTTTCGCCACCAGTCCTCTACGCCACAACCCTATATGCATTGTTACTGTTCAATCTGCCGTAAAACTGCTGGCGGCGGTGGGTACGCAATTAATCTCAGCGGTGACGCCACCACGCATGAAGTCGAGGGCGCTGGGCACGTGAGTGTTTACCAAGCGCTGAAAGGTGGTGCAGAACGCCATTTCTGCAAGACATGCGGGACTGCTTTGTGGGTTTGGGATTCACGCTGGCCGGAGCTCATTCACGCTTTTGCGTCCGCCGTGGATACGTCTCTCCCGAAACCGCCTGAAGTCGCCCACATCATGCTCGGGTCCGCTGCTCTGTGGGTAGACGTGCCTGACGGCCCAAACGACATTAAGTTCGACGATTATCCGGATGCCTCAATTGAAGAGTGGCATAAAGCCAGGAGCTTGACCTCAGACTAGCCGAAAGGCGGGCCCCCTTGATCAAGCCAAGTTTGCATGTCGAAGTAATCGCGCCAACTGGTGATTTTGCCGTCCAGATTCAGATCGAATGCACCCGCGACAGGTACCTCCAATCTGTTGCCACCGAGTTCGAAACAATCAACGCGTTCGGTGTACACCCGCTTGCCGACGCCTTGAAGTTGAAGAATTTTCCACTCGACCAAGTCGCACGCGGCCAAGAACGGCTCGGCCATCGCCATAACCGCATCCAACCCGTTGATCGGATCCATGGGCATGTTGTGCCACACAATTTCAGATGCAAATGTATTTCGGATCGCCGCCGCATCTTTGGCTTCCCAGCCCGCGATCATCTCTCGGACCACATTCTCATTCCTTTCAACTGTCGACATGTCAGCCATATGCTCCCCTCGTTATTTTGCTCCACACGAGCTATTCATACCCAATTATAGCCGTATCGTCGAGGCTAGCGGTAAAAGATACTCCCCGGTACGTTTACCTGTAAGCAAAAGTGCCAGCCGACACTCTGTATGGGAAAATATATGACACGTGTAGCGATGATAGAACCTGATACCAATTCAGACCCGCAAATCAGCGAGATACTTGCCTGGGTTACCGAGGTTGAAGGGGCGTTCCTAACCATTTTAAAGCTGAACTTAATTTCCCTGAATTGATGAAAGCCAAGCTCGGAACAACTCAAGTCTTGTGGCAAATGGGCGAATTGTCGCTGCCGGAAGTTCAACACGTCGGTATCGCGGTGTCGAAGGCCAATGGCTGCCCTTATTGCACGGCCGCATTTTGCACCATTCTGAATTACGGTATTGAGACGGACGAAGAGTACACCCGTAATTTTGTCGCCGACGGAACCGCCGTGGTCGAAGATGAGCGCACGCGAACCTTGGTCAACTTTGCTTTAAAGGTGAACGCGGATGCGGCCGCGGTCGCCGACAGTGATATTGATCAACTGCGCGACGTTGGTCCGACCGACAAAGACATTGTTCAGATCATTCACCTAGTGAGCGATTTCGCCTCTTACAACCGGCTTAATTTGGCGCTCGGCACCGATTACGACTATCGTGATATGTGGCGGCAACTGGCTTTCGGATGAAAATTGGGGCCCGGCGGCGTTGAGGGTGATAACACCCGTGGTGTACGAAAAGAACCAGCCTGATTAGCCGTATCCATAGGTATCGACAACAAAATCCAGATCTTTGTCGCCCCGGCCAGACAGGTTAATCAGAATGCTTTCGCCTTTTCGTCCTTTGGCCAGCTTAATCGCAAAAGCGACAGCATGCGCACTTTCAAGGGCAGGAATGATGCCCTCGCGCCGGGACAGCACATAAAATGCTTCCAGGCTCTCTTCATCGGTGGCGCTTTCGTATGTGACCCGGCCAAGCTGATTGAGAAGCGCATGCTCGGGACCAACTCCTGGGTAGTCGAGCCCACTGGCAATTGAATTCACCGGGCCTGGTTCGCCCTCAGCATCCTTGATCAACATGGTTTTAAAACCGTGGATTACACCCGGTTCGCCGAGGGAAATGGAGGCGGCGTTTTGCCCAAGCTTTGATGAAGTCCCCATGGGTTCCACCCCATACAGCGCGACGTCTGGATCGTCCATGAAGCTCGAAAATAAGCCCATGGCATTGCTGCCTCCTCCAACGCAGGCGATGACGTGATTGGGTAGGCCACCCGTGAGTTCGTTGAACTGCTCCCGGGCTTCATCCCCAACGACGCGCTGGAAGTTTCGAACCATAAGCGGGAAGGGGTGTGGGCCAACTACGGAGCCGATGGCGTAGAGGATGTTTTCCGGGTCTTTCATATAGGCCATAAACGCCGAATCGACGGCTTCTTTAAGTGTGCGGGCGCCAAACGAGACGGGCACGACGGTTGCCCCCAATAGTTTCATGCGAACGACGTTCGGATGCTCCTTGTCGATATCCACTTCGCCCATATGAATTTCGCAGTCCATGCCGAAATAAGCGGCGGCCGTGGCGAGTGCGACCCCGTGTTGCCCAGCGCCGGTTTCGGCAATAAGTTTCTTCTTGCCGAGATACTTGGCGAGCAAGGCTTCGCCCATGCAATGATTAAGCTTATGGGCCCCGGTGTGATTTAAATCTTCGCGTTTTAGATAGATATCCGCGCCGCCGATGTCGGCCGATATATTGCGCGCAAAGTGAATAGGTGTGGGGCGTCCCTGAAAATGTTTGCGTATGTACGTCAGTTCCTCGATAAACTCCGGGGTGCAGCTAACGCGCATATATTCCGCCGCAATTTTTTCCATATGCGGCTGCAGCTCGGGTGGAATAAACGCACCGCCAAAGTCACCAAAAAACCCTTCGTCATTTGGATATTGCGAGAAATAAGTGTCACTCATGTCGTTCCCCGGTCTTTTCTCTGCGGATAGTCATCAAACACGTTAATTAACTTCATATCATACCCGAACCCTTGGGTGCCAAATCGCCGGTGGCCAGTTGGCTGCGCTCGTGGTTGGGCTTTTCGTATTAGCGGGTTGCGCAACCCCAGCGGCACCACCGGTCTATGCGCCTATTTCGTTCTCCGATCAGACGAGAATTCGCTTTACCGTAGGTGCTGTGCAAGTCATCTCGGATTATATATCGACGGGCAAAGCACCTCATATAGAACATGAATTCCCATTCTCGCCTGAACGAGCCCTATGGCAATGGGCAGAAGACAGACTACAAGCTGCCGGTGACTGGGGACGGGTGGAGATGACTATTCGCGATCCGTTGTCGACAGAGGGTGGGATACTGAGTGTGTTCAAAAAGGAACAAAGCGAGCGTTATACCGCATCTCTGGTGGTTACCTTTGCGGTTTAAAATGTTGCGCCAGACGAAATGCAAATGCATACACGGCTGCCTATGGGCCTTTAAAAAGCAAGGGCCGCGCCAGATTAATAATTGAGCTAAAGGGCTAATATCTGCGATTTATGCCTGGGCGGCATTAACCGGAAGTGTTCAGTTCATGAAACCGTGTAAACGAGGGTTTACACTACACAGGTCGGCTATTGTTTGTTCTTTCCCGAGTATCCGAACAAATGGGCGGCCACCTTGCGAATTTGTATTTCTTCCGCGCCCTCGGTAATGCGATAGCGCCGGTGGTGCCGATAAATATGTTCGAACGGTTTTGCGCGCGTGTAACCAATGCCGCCATGAACCTGCATAGCGCGATCAGCGGCTTCGCATATCAGTCTGTTGGCCCGATAATTGGCCATAGCTACTTGGTCAGTGACCAGAAAGTGATCTTTGCGGTCCAAATGCCAGGCGGTCTTGTAAACAAGATTGCGCACCATTTCGCATTCGGTGTGCAGTTCCGCTAGTGGCCATTGAATCGCTTGATTTTCAGACAACGGTTTGCCCCAGGTGATCCGCTCGCGCGCATAGTCGACAGATTCATTAATACAATATTGAGCGGCGCCTACGCCTGAGGCCGCTTGCCGGATGCGGTTTTCGTGGAAAAACGCCTGGGCGAGGATGAGGCCATGGCCTTCTTCGTGCAAAATAGCGCCATTTGGTACACGCATATTATGAAACGACACTTCGGCGTGATCGCTGGGCATATTAAATGTCCAGTGCATGTAATCAACAGACAGACCGGGAGTATTGGTAGGGACAACAAAAGCGGTTACGCCCATACCTTCACCGGCTTTCCCTGATGTGCGTGCAAAAACAATGTCATATTCCGCGTTGTGCATGCCGCTGTTGAAGCGCTTGACGCCATTTATGATCCAATCGCCGCCGTCCTTTATGGCCGTCGTCTCTAGGTAAGTGGCGTCGCTGCCGTGGTTGGGTTCGGTAACGCCAAAGCCCACTCCCATTTGGCCGGTAATCAAGCCCTCGATTAGCTTCTCCTTCTGTTCGTCTGTTCCATAGCGATGGAGGATGTGAACAATCGGAAAATTACCGACGATGGACGATTCGTTTTGTAGATCGTTATGGAGCCCCAAACCCTTGGCGGCCAGATGCTCACGGATCATGGCCATGCCCAGATTTGTGCCGTCTTGACCTCCCAGCTCTTTGGGCAAGGCATACCGAAGGTGCCCGGCCTTGTCTGCGCGCCGCTTCATTTCCCGAAGCACTTCCTCCCAGGCTTCGCTGGGCTGGCCGTCATTGTCCCAATCGGTACGAGCATTCTCCCGCCGGTAATCAAAGTATTGAATGTTTTCGGCTTCCAGCGGCTTAATTTCCGCTTCAATGAAAGCATCCAATTCCGCCAATTTGGCAGTGATCTCTTCTGGGACAATGAAATCCATGACGCTACCTTTAAGTTCTGGTTCTATTCGCCAGGATGTAAATCGACGATCAGAACGGTAACCGGTTTATCGCCTTCGTTGGCGGCGGCCATGTCGTGGGGCGGATGATTCTCACCCGGACCTTCGAAATAGGTGTCGCCAGGCCCATAAGTATGTTTGGTGCTGTCTTTCCAATAAATCGTGATCTCGCCTTCGAGCACATAGCGAATGCCGGGTCCGTCATGACGGTGGGTAGGCGATTTTGCCCCCGGCGGGAAGGTGAATCTTCGCGCCCGCATCATCGGATTTTTCATGTCGATTTGCCCCAGCGCCACATCCTGAAGCTCTCCATCCGGCTTATGATGCTTTTCGTCACTGAGAGCGGCGGTCGCGATAGCGAATATCGTTGCCACCATGGCGCCAGATAGTATGAGCGCGAGCGTTCGTGGGTATAGGCGTGCGGTCTTCATTACTTCCTCCCCGAAAGAATGCAAGAGTTGATTATGAGCGAGACCAGGGGGCGCGGCAACGGTCAAACCCCCTAGCTTTAGCCATTTGGTTGCAAGCGAACAATTTTAGCGACCGCTTCGGGCAGGGATGAATATGCCGACCATACATCGCCGGTCTCTTCATCGACAGCAATGTGCCGTACATAAGCGGGTTCTGTGGGCCAGCGAAATTCGGTCCAAATCTCGGTTGCAGGATCAAATCTGAAAATGCTGCTGCTGAGCGAGCCCGCCATCCAAATCTCGCCGGTTTTTTGATTTACTTCGACATCGTAGGGGCCGATGGTTGACAGGCCGGGCTGAAATTGACTGAATTTTTCCGACTTAGGGTCAAATCTGGTCAACTTTCCCGTATTCCATTCGGGAATCCAAAGAATACCGTCGGGCCCAATCGCCAGGCGCCGAGGTCCGGAATTAGGCGTCGGCATATCATAACTGTTGGCGTCACCGGTGCGGGTGTTAAAGCGTATCAATTGGTTGCTGGCAAGACTGGTGCTCCACAAAATGTCATCTTGATCAATCTGCATGCCATAAGGAAGAGGTAGCCCCGCAGCCTCGGTTAGATATGCACTAGGGATTTGGTGCACAGTAAGTTCGCCGGTACCACCGTCAATTTTGCCGATTTGCTCCGGTTTGCCGAAGTAGTCGTTGAACCAGACATTCCCCTGGCTATCCAGATCCAAGCTGTGTCCGTACATGCCTGCGTCAAACGTTTGATAGGCGCCGGTTTCCGGGTCGAGTTCAACCATCGCATCGGTCCCCCCCAGTAACATAACCAGCTTGCCGTTTGCTTTGAATTTAAGCGCGCGCACCTGGCCCAAGGTGTCGACTTTCTCGTTAATCGGGAAAGCTTCGATTTCTCCCGTGCTCGGTTCCAAAGCCCACATTTCGTCATTGAAAAAGCCGGTAACCCAAATGCGGCGATCTGGTCCGACCACTAAATCATGGGGTAAAGCAGGGTGTTTGGGAACCGGATATTCGGTAAAACGGGCATTCATGGCGGCGGGATTTGTGTCCTCAAGCGGCGCTGCCCCTGACATTGCTTTTTCGGTCAAATTTCCAGCCAACCACTTGGCGTACAAGTCGTCGTCAAAATCAGCCGGCGTTAATCCATACTCGTCGATTGAGCGCATGACGGCTATGGCTTCGGCCCAACTTTCGCGGCTTCGGTGCATGCCCTTTCTTGTCATCCGTGGGTGCGAAATTTCATGACAACTGGTGCAATTAACCAGAAATTCCCGTTTCATCTCGCCTTCCGGAAGCACGCTTAGCCAGTGAGAACTAGGCAATTTCTGGAGATAGTTTGGGGATGGCGATAAGGTGAAATTGATCGCATGAGCCTTGCTTTTGGTGGCTATCATTGTAACCGGCTCCGCTGTCCATTTCCGTCCGCCCGCTGTTGCCACATGGGATCCTGATTTCTGCAGCCAAATTTCGAAACGACCATTCGGACCAGATAGGCCGGTGACCGCGATGCTACTTTTCTGGTGGAGAAAAGTGATTGGCACACCGGGTAGTAAGGCACCGGCTTTATCGGTGATGGTTCCCGTCACAATTGAGTTAGCGCTCGTGGCTCCGGCTGCCATCGCCATAAACACAAAAACAGCCGCTGTCTCAAGACAGTATTTCGTAATGTCGCGCATGAATCTCCCCTTAATTTTCGCGGCGACACCCTATCATCAGAAACTCCGCAAGAAAGGATTTTCGCGGTCGAACTTGATCGACAGTCAGTCTTTCGATGACGCGGCGGGGGTGATTACGGTCCAACAGGATAACGGCAATAACAATGTTGTCGGCACGGCTATGGGCTTAATAGCCAACATATTTGACGTCGACTCTTCCACGCAAACGCCAACGGTTCAGCGTCAGCAGACGCCAGGGTCGCATACAACGAGGCCCATAGTGGAGGCTGCAGCCGGAGCAACACCTTGGACAGCGCTTTTGCCGGTGCGCAAGGGGTGATGGCCGTTCAACAGAATACTGGCGACAATAACGTTATGTTGTCATCAATGCGTATTCTCGGGACAGACGAAACCATAAACCCGTTTGGGCCCGCATCCTCCTTGACCGAGTTGAATACGACAATGACAGGTAATTTATCGACCGCCAGCAGCCATAAAAACTTTTCCGAGTACATCAACAAAACCTCAGACGTTGCGAACGGCAGTGGCGGTACATTCGTCATTCAACAGAACACTGGGAGCAATACCGGCATGGGTTCTGCAATATCTTTAGTGGTCAACGGCCCGGCGATGTCTTTCGCTTGGTAATCACGCATAAAATTGAGGAAATCCAGCAGGCGGGGAGCTTTAGTCAGGGAGTTAAGAAGATGCTTGGTCAACTATTACCGGACGTACATACGAAACTGCACCTGCAAGTTCTAAAATACGCTTGTAAAGCGGAGACGGCCCGTTTACGTCGGATTTTACGTCCACAGTATCGGGTCTTGCGATTGTCCCGATTTCGCGATGCGGTCTGGGCCCACGCTGCTACGCGCCGGCTAGACGCTACGTTCGCCGCGTTTATGGCGCCGCCGACCCTTTAACCATTTGCCATCAACCGTCCCGCATTTTGATACGCCGCGCGAACATTTTTTCAACGGTTGTCAAAAATTGACCATCTTTCGTCAAGTTGTACGGCGTGTAGTTCATCTGCCGAACATATTTGCGAATAATCTTCCTTTCGATGATGTCAATATCGAGAACGTTTAAACACAGCGTATCTTGATCGAACGTCGACATACCCTCCAAACCACTGTTTGTCATCCAACTGAGAATAGCGCGATTAACACCACCATGACCGACCAATAATATTTGCGACCAATCCGGCGCTTTCAGTAATTCTAAAAGCGCCACGACAATGCGTTCGCGAAACTCAGACAGTACTTCGCCGCCGCCAAAGCGAGCACCGGGAATTGGTGCTTTCTCAAAACCATAGACGTACTCGGCTTCTATTCGCTCAAAACTCATGGCGTTTATGTCGCCCGATTTAATCTCGCGAAAACCGGGTAGGCTCTCCATTGGTATATCGTCGCGCCCCTTCATAACAATCTCGGCGCTTTCTTGAGCCCGCAGCATTCCAGAGTGAAAGGCTTTATCAAATTTGATTTCAGCTAGGGTTTCGGCCATGAGGGCGGCCTGTTCCCGTCCCCACTCAGTCAGGGTAACCAAAGTAGGATCGGGTACGCGCTCGCCTTCTTCGGTGAAGTAATTGACGTCACCGTGACGCAGTAAATAAATTCGATGCCGGCCATGGGTTCCGGGCAGAGCAGTCATAAGCGGTCGTCCTTTACTCGATAAATGATAATTGGAGAGGGTTAGGGAAGTGATGCGGTTGACATCATACCCTGATATCCCAGTTCCCGGTTTGCCGGGTCGACAATTATTCCTGGATTCATAATTCCGTTCGGATCCAAACGCGACTTCACCCCTTGCATGGCCGACGAAAACAAATCCGGGATCTGTTTATCGTACCAGGGCCGGTGGTCCCGACCGACCGCGTGGTGGTGGGTAATAGTACCGGCGTTCGCGTTAATTGCTTCGGACGCGGCAACTTTAATCGCCAACCAATGGTCAATCATTTTTTCGGGCGTGCTGCGGGCGCTGAAGGAGAAGTAAGGGGCTGGCCCATCCGGATAAACATGGGTGAAACGGCAAGTGACGATGCCGGGATGGCCAGTGACTTCAAGAATTGCGTCGGCCGTCGCTTTCATGATGTTCGCGTGAAAAACAGGAAAGCGTTCCCAGGTAATTGAGGTCTCGAAGGTATCCATAATGTAACCGTGAGGCACCAAAAATTCGCGAAAGAAGGGCGCGCGAATAAAAGCATTACGCCACGCGCCCGCGGCGCCAGCTTTGTTGCTACCCTCTGCAGTCAAGAAATCCCGATCATAAATTCCGCCATAGTCATCGACAATTTCCAACGCCCTTGCCATCCATGCATCGGTCGGGTGGTCGGCGGATTCAAATCCGAGAACCATCAACGACATTGAGCCATCCCCGGCGCCCATATTGCGGGTTTCATTGGCATCAATCAGTCGGCAATTGGTCGGAAAAAGCGCGGACTGAGAAAGCGTTCGGATGGCCTCGGCAGCCTTATGGAAGTTTGTAAAGCCGATTCCGATCGATGATTGAAACTTGGGTTTGTGTTGAAGCCGCATCCACGCTTCAGTGATGACGCCGAACGCGCCTTCTGATCCAATAATTAGTCTGTCCGGACTGGGCCCCGCGCCCGAACCAGGTAAGCGACGACTCTCCATGATGCCGGCCGGTGTCACCGTACGCACGCTTTCGACAAAATCGTCAATGTGGGTATAGACACTTGCATAGTGCCCTCCGGACCGGGTCGCAATCCAGCCACCCAGGGAGGAATACTCAAATGACTGAGGGAAATGGCGCAGGGTATATCCGGAGGGTTTAATCTGTGCTTCCAAAGCGGGACCGTACACCCCGGCTTGAATGCGTGCTGCCCGGCTGATGTCGTCGATCTCTAGAACTTTATCGAGCTTCATCATGTCGACCGTTACAACACCTGCGTACCCATCGCCGACTGCGGGCTCGATCCCTCCGCAGACGCTTGACCCGCCGCCAAATGGCATCACCGCCACATTTTCGCCATCCGCCCATTCCAATAGGTTGGCGACGTCTTGTTCGCTTTCCGGGTAGGCGATCAAGTCGGGCGAACAGGGAAGGTCACGCAAATAGGCGCGCGCTACATCAGCAAATGATTTGCCATAACTGTGAATGAGACGATCCTTTGGATCGCTCGTGCACAGATGAGCCAGAGTGTCGGGTGGACCTACCTTGGGAATGGGAAGATCAAAATCTTCTACGTTCGGCACGGATAATGCCGTACCTTCGGAGCTGCCTAGTGCAACACCAGTGGCCGCAAGTAAGGTGTTTGATTCCTCGGCGTCGAGTCCTTCTCCTTCGAGCCCCCAACTCCAAAATTTCATTGGCCGTTCAGTCATGGTATTGGTCTCCGCTATTTGATTACTGGGCAACCCAGCCACCATCCACGGGGAGTGCAACGCCGGTCACGTAACTTGATTTGTCGGACAACAACCACGCAACCGCGTGACCAATTTCCGATGGATCCGCGACTCTGCGCATGGGAACCATTTTGATCAATTGATCACGAATTTTGGCGCTCGCGTCGGTTACCCTGTCGAGCATCGGTGTTTCGATAAAACCAGGGCAGACCGCATTGACCCGAATATTACGTGAACCATATTCTAATGCAATAGTTTTGGTCAGGCCAACGACCCCATGCTTTGACGCGTTATAGCTTGGCGCGCCAGGAATCCCGACCAATCCCGCGGCAGAGGATGTGCCGACAATCGAGCCACCC
The DNA here is from genome assembly GCA_029941135.1 of Alphaproteobacteria bacterium. Taxonomy (GTDB): domain Bacteria; phylum Pseudomonadota; class Alphaproteobacteria; order JAPYRI01; family JAPYRI01; genus JAPYRI01. The sequence goes on from JAPYRI010000017.1 coordinate 15,964, forward strand.
GTATCCTGCTTGATCATCTGTTCGATTTCGCACTTCATGCAATTGAAGACACCGGTGAGGTTAACCCCAATCACCCGCTCCCAGTCTTCAATCGAAACATTTTCAATTTTTGCAGTTGGCCCTTCAATCCCGGCATTGTTGAACGCCCCGTCCAGCGATCCATGGCGATCGGCAATGTCGTCCACGAGGCTCTTAACTTGAGCGAAATCAGTGACGTCGATGTGGTGATACTCGGCTTTTCCCCCAACCTCTTCGACCATACCAACTGTGTTCGCACCTTCCTCGTCTTGTAGGTCAGCGATCACAACCGTGGCGCCTTCCTGTGCGAGAACAATTGATGTGGCCCGCCCAATGCCGGTGCTACCACCGGTCACAAGAGCAATTTTCCCCGCCAAAATTCCTGACATTCTATTTCCTATTCTAAAGAGGGGCTTAAAAGCCCATGAGTGTGGCGTAACGATCCCGATGAAAACCCGCGTCGCCGAAGGTTTGCTGCGCGACCCGCGCGCGTTTCATAAAGAAGCCGATCTCTTCCTCATCGGTCATGCCGATGCCGCCATGCATTTGAACTGCTTCGTTGGTGACTAGTTCTATCATCTCGCAGGCTTTCGCTTTGGCGAGACTGGCCAATTGCGGAACATCGCTGCGTTTTTCATCAAGTGCTGTTAGGGCTTCCAACACCGTTGATTTGGTCAACTCAAGTTCGCAGAACATAAGGGCCGCCCGATGCTTGAGGGCTTGAAAGGAGCCGATGGGCACCCCGAACTGTTCGCGGATTTTTAGGTACTCAATGGTGCGCTTGAAAGCTTCCAATCCGCTTCCAAGCATTTCAGCGGCGAGGCCAATACGTGCGCCGTCGAGAACTGCTTCCAGTGCCCCATAAGCGCGGTCAACGGGACCAAGCAGAGCATCCGGTTCCACTCGCACATTGTTGAATGTTAGATTGGCCGCGTTGCGGCTATCTACCAGCGTCGTGCGCTTACGTGTGAGGCCATTAGCGCCTCCGTCGACCAAAAACATGCTGAGGCCATCCACGTCACCGGGAGCTCCACTAGTGCGGGTAACCACAATCAGTTGATCTGCGATGTGGCCGTCCAAAACAAAAGTTTTTGCTCCATTGAGGATATAACCGTCAGAATCGGCCTCCGCGTGCAAGGCAGTGTTGGCCGGTGTGTGCCGTGGGGTTTCTTCGAGCGCCAGTGCGAGGATAAGATCACCGCTAACAATAGCCGGCAAAATGTTTTGTTTTTGCGCGTCACTGCCGACCTCTAGCACTAGTGGTGCGGACAGTAAAACTGTTGATACCAATGGGGTTGCGGCCAATGTGCGGCCGGATTCCTCTAACACCTGACCCAGACCTTTGTAGCCGAAATCAACACCCCCATAGGTTTCCGGTAACAGAACACCTGCCCAACCCATTTCGGCCATCTGCCGCCATAGATCCCGGTCGAATCCTGTTTCGTTTTTACCATCCCTTAAGGCGCGTAACGCCGAGATAGGCAGTTTCTCTCCAAAAAAACTGTGGGTGTAATCTTTGAGGAGTGTTTGCTCCTCATTTAGCAACAAACTCATGGGCCGTCCTTCAATCTGGAAGCTCGAGAACGCGTTTGGCGATCACGTTCAGTTGGATTTCCGAAGTGCCGCCTTCGATGGAGTTGCCTTTGGAGCGCAACCAAGTGCGGCAAATCATCAATTCGTCGTCGTCAAATTCATCGCCCTCCCACCCGAGACCGTTCGTCCCGACGCATTTCATGATTAATTCAAATTTCTTTTTGTTCTGCTCAGTTCCATAAAACTTAAACATGGAAGAGGCACCACCCGACGCGGTGCCGGCTTCGCTTTCTTGAGCCGCTCGCTTGATCGTAAGGTCGAATGCCCGATCATTCATAGTGTGCTGCACCACCGCATCGCGCAGAGCCGGATCATCGATCTTGCCGTTCTCATCCCCCAAATACTTTTTAGCGACTTTGTAGACCGGTGGCACCTTACCGCCAATGGCCCGGCCGATTTGCGCGATCATTCCGCGTTCGTGCTGCAGCAACTGTTTGGCAATATCCCAGCCTCCATTGAGTTTGCCGACCAATTGATCTTTGGGAACGATCACATCTTCAAAAAAAGTTTCACAAAAGAATGATCCACCGCTGATAAGTGCAATCGGTCTGGTTTCAACCCCGGGCGTCGTCATATCAAACAGTAGAAAGCTGATGCCCGCGTGCTTTGTCGTTGTGTCCGTGCGAACCAGGCAGAATATCCAGTCAGCCAGGTGGGCATATGACGTCCAGACTTTTTGCCCGTTCACCAGGTAATGATTGCCTTTGTCCTCGGCGCGGGTTTTAAGGCTTGCGAGATCAGAGCCAGCTCCAGGTTCGCTGTACCCCTGGCACCAGCGTAATTCTCCGCGGGCGATCGGGGGTAGATGTTTGGCTTTTTGCTCAGGCGTGCCGTACTTCAACAGTACCGGGCCTAGCATGCTGATACCAAAGCTGAATAGAGGCACGCGGCATTTAAGCCGCCCCATCTCTTCACCTAGTATGATCGATTCTTCTCGGCTTAATCCTCCGCCGCCGTATTCCTTTGGCCAGGCGGGTACTGTCCAGGCCTGAGCGACCATGCGGTCGAACCAAATCTTGCTGTCCGGGTTCTCGAATTTTGGCTGGCGGCCTCCCCAAACGCGTTCTTCTTCAGGCATGGGGGTGCGCATCGAGAGTGGGCAGTTTTCTTCAAGCCACGTCCGGGTTTTCGCGCGGAACCTCTCTAATGCATTCATGGCAAATATTCCTTTATATGAATGACCGCGAATCATGGACCGACCGGGGATACCCCGATGGTGCCGGTCCCGAGCCGAAGACGCAACCACATGGATAAATTTATCCCGTGATATAGCAGCTTAACGTAGTCAGCAATGGGAGCCGCTGAGAGTTGGAAGTGGTTACTTAGTTCACATTTGCGAGATTCTACGATTAAAGCGATGCAGAGGCATTCTGCGCGGTTTCGCCGTTCACGCACTTCATTTTGTGTCATAATCAGCTTCCGATCAAAGCAATATGGGGAGATGGTTATGCCCAGTCATGTTTACAAAAAGATCGAAGCTGTCGAATCTTCGACGGAAGGCCTGCAAGCCGTCATTGAGCGTGGGGTGCCAAAAGCCGCGAAATCCGTTCATAACATTCGCTGGTTCGAGGTCGTCGCGCCGCGCGGCACCGTGGACGACGGTAAAACCGCCAACTGGCAAGTTACGATAAAGATCGGCTTTACTCTCAATTGATCACGCGAACTGAATCAAAATCGATCAAATTAATTCCAATTAAAGTTGAAAGCGAAACCGTGACTGAATTTTCAGAGCAATCCCATTTGGAAGAAGCTTTACACCGTGTTCAGAAAACAACTGATCCGCGTCTAAAAGAAGTACTTGAAGCGTTTATCAAACACATGTTTGCCTTCGTAAATGACGTGAAGCCGTCAGAAAAAGAGTGGATGGCTGGAATTCAGTTCCTCACTGAAGTCGGTCAAAAGTGCGACAACGTGCGTCAAGAGTACATTTTATTTTCCGATACCTTCGGGATCACCATGCTGGTCGATCACCACAATCATAAAGCTGTGCCCGGGGTGACAGAAAGCTCTGTCCTGGGGCCATTCTATCGGGAAGGTGCTCCGGCTTACCAAAATGGCGAAAGTATGTGCCAGGACAGCGCGGGCGATCCCGTTGTTATCGCCGGGACGGTAAAAGACGTTCAGGGTAAACCGATAGCCAACGCAAAACTCGATGTTTGGCAAACCGCTGCTAACGGTTTTTATCAAGTTCAGGACCCGCTCCAGTCTGACTTTAATTTGTCCGGTGTCTATCATACCGATGATGACGGGCACTTCGAGGTTAGAACAGTCAAACCGGTGAGTTACACTGTTCCCGACGATGGCCCGGTGGGCCGCTTATTAAACGCGACAGGGCGTCATGCCTACCGTCCGGCCCACGTTCATTTTGTGATCTCCGCGGACAATTACAAACCGGTCGTCACACAGTTGTTTACCGACGACGATGCTTATTTACGGTCAGATGCCGTGTTTGGTGTAAAGGATAGTTTGGTTATCCATTATACGCCTGAAGACAAAGGCTATAAGGTGTCGTACGACTTCGGGCTCAAATCCGCGGATTGACTATAATGGCGGGAGTTATGGGAACAACGCGGCGTATTGCCGGCGGTGGTGGGCTAGAACTATCGGTCTATGAGTGCGGCAAATCGGCAGGCCCCGGTATCTTATTCATACATGGTTTTTGCCAAAGTCACCTGGCCTGGAGTCACCAATTTGAGAGCGTTCTGGCTGAGGAGTTCAAGTTGGTTGCCCTTGATCTGCGTGGCCACGGCATGTCCGACAAACCACCAGGGCCAGACAACTACACCAAAGGTCAATTTTGGGCAGATGACATTGCAGCGGTCATTGCTAGACTCGATCTTCAAAAACCAAATTTAGTCGCCTGGTCATACGGCGGCTATGTGCTTTGCGACTATTTACAACGGTACGGCGACAGTGAACTCTCAGGCGTGGTTTTTGTATCGGCAGGCGTGCGGCGGGGTATGGAGAGCGCGCAAGGGCTCGCGCGGCCTGGCATCATCGATCTGTTGCCTGGGTTGATGTCGACTGACCTCGATGAAAACATCGCCGCCACGCGGGAGTTCGTAATCAATTGCACATCTGATCCTCCAAGTCAGGGGGATTTGGAACAAACACTGGCCTACAATATGATGACGCCACCCCAAGTGCGTGAAGCCATGTTCTCACGGGCCCTTGATTTCTTTCCGGTTTTGTCGACTGTTAAAGTACCGACCTTGGTTATCCACGGCACGAAGGACGAAGTCATTGATTTGGCCATGGCGGAACTTATTTTGGCGGCGGTACCTGGAGCTCAAAAATCATTTTATGAGGGATTGGGTCATGCTCCATTTCGCGAAAACCCTGAACGGTTCAACCTTGAATTAGAAAATTTTGTTCGCTCTTGTTGAAAAGTGACATTTACAACAATGTTGGGGGAGAAAAATGGGACACGTTAAAGGACACCACCACGTCACATTGTGTGTGGGCGGTGCACAGGAAGATTACGACTTTCATACCAAATTGTTGGGGCTGCGTAGCGTCAAGAAGACCGTTCTGTTTGACGGTGCCGCGCCATTCTACCACCTCTATTACGGTAATTATGAAGGAGATCCCAGCACCCTGATTACGACTTTTCCGATGAAAGGGCGTGAGGGCAGACGAGGATCCGGTCAAATCAAAACCATTCAATGTTCGATCCCATTGGGTGCGCTGGAATTCTGGGTTGATCGATTAAAATCCTTTGGGATCGGTAGCGAGAAAAGTGAACGTTTCGGGTCATCACGCCTCGAGTTTTCTCACCCGTGTGGCATTCGGTATGAATTGGTCGAGGTCGAAAATGATCCTCGGCCCGCAATTTCCGTAGATGGCATTAATGAGGACGTAGGTATCCGGGGTGTGCATGGGGTCGTTGTTTCCGTACGTGATCAGAACGGCATGAACGACTTCATGGATCAGGGGTTTGAATGGAAGAAAACTGGCGACGAAGGTGGTTACACCCAGTACGAAGGCGGGGACGGGGGCTCTGGCCGGATAGTTGAAGTCGTTCATGAACCTGACGTGCCGCAAGGTAGCTGGACTTTTGGCGCTGGTACGGTTCATCACTGCGCCTTTGCAGTAAACTCCGCTGAAGAGCAGCAAGAAGTAAAAGATCAATTGGAAGGCATGGGCTACACCGACGTGTCCGATTCAAAAGACCGCAATTACTTCCATTCTGTTTACGTGCGTACGCCTGGTGGCGCTTTGTTCGAGGCGGCTTATTCGGTGCCGGATTCCTTTGCCAAAGACGAGAGCCTGGAAGACCTGGGTGCGGAATTTCAATTGCCGCCCTGGCTTGAAGATCAACGAGAGGAGCTGTTGGCCAAACTGGAAAAAATTGAATACTAAACCCGGCGACCTTTGGGCAAAGTTTGAAGACTAGCCTCGGCGATGGCATCGGCATCAATGCCGTAGTGCCGGTATAGATCGTGCAGAGTCCCAGTCTGCCCAAACTTATCAACGCCAAGGGTCTGCACGCGATGACCATGTACCGATCCAAGCCAGGAAAGCGTTGCCGGGTGACCGTCAATGACAGTGACAATTTGAGCACCGCGGGCGAGGGGGGCGAGCAATTTCTCGACATGTGAAACCGCATTTTCGTCGCCGTCATGGCGTCTTTTCTGCGCGGTGCTCCAACCGGCATAGAGCCGATCGGCAGAAGTTACCGCGAGCAGACCCCCACCTTGAGTTAGATCCAATATCCGTCCCATGGCAGTTGCTGCATCGGGTCCCATAACACCTGTGTACGCAATCACAAGATCGCAGCCTTCGGCGGGCTCCCGCAGCCAATACCCGCCGCGGATAATATCGTCACGGGTTTGCTTGTTAAGTTCGCGTGCCGGCTGGGCGATCGGTCTTGTCGACAACCGCAGATAAACCGAACCACCCGCTGCGTCGCGGTGTTCAAGGTTTTCAGCTTCACTGCCATCTCTCTGGATGTACTCAAACGCCCATTCCAGTATTACGGCAAGCTCGTCGACATAAGTTGGCTCAAACGCCGCCAATCCGTCCTGCGCCATGCCAATCAGTGGGCTGCCAATAGATTGGTGAGCGCCGCCTTCAGGTGCGAGCGAAATACCCGATGGGGTAGCCACCAAAATGAACCTTGCGTCCTGATAACACGCATAATTGAGCGCATCCAGACCGCGCGCAATGAACGGATCATACAAGGTGCCGATAGGGATGAGGCGTTCACCGAAAATAGTATGTGCCAATCCGAGCGCGCCAAGAGTAAGGAACAAATTGTTCTCGGCAATGCCGAGCTCGATATGCTGACCCTGCGGGCCCGCATCCCAGATTTGTGCGGACATTAGCTTCCGTTCCCGGAAAATGTCGTTCTCGGTCTCGCGAGAATAGATCGCGCGACGATTGACCCAAGCACCTAAATTTGTTGACACCGTCACATCCGGTGACGTGGTGACGATGCGCTGGGCAAGCGCGGTATCACTTTTCGCGATCTCTCCCAGGATTTTGCCAAAGCCTTCTTGAGTCGACATTTCTCCCCGTATTGGCGGCAACGGTAATGCCGCGACAGGAATCGAACCGGCCTTCAACCGGCGCGGTCCTTTGGCGTTGAATGGCACGTTTGCGAGGGCAGCTTCGAGATCCGCAGCCGTTCGGTTCAGACCTGAAAACTTCTCCCAGTCTTGCTCCGGTAAGATGCCATTGCGGTCTCGAAATTCGCTCATGTGGGCTTTGGTCATGATACCCGCGTGGTTGTCTTTGTGACCCTGCAATGGCAAGCCGTAACCCTTGACGGTATAGGCAATGAAGCAAACCGGGCGGCTTTCCGGCGCGGTTTCAAAAGCCTCAACAACCGTTTCCATACAGTGACCGCCGAGATTGGTCATCAGGGAGTGCAAAGAGTCGTCGTCATACTTTGCGACAAGGGATAGCGCGTCCGGGGCAGTGGTGAGATCCGCGTTCAGTTGTTTGCGCCACGCGGCGCCACCTTGAAATACGAGTGCCGAATACAACATGTTCGGGCATTCATCGATCCATTGGCGCAGATCGTCGCCTCCGCGTTCGGCAAAGACAGCCTGCAGGCGCTTGCCGTATTTGAGTGTAATGACCTCCCATCCCAAGTTCCTGAAAACGTCGCCATGCTTTTGAAACAGGCTGTCATTGACGACCGAATCTAAGCTATGCCGATTGTAATCGATCACCCACCAACAATTTTGCAGATCGTGTTTCCAGCCCTCGAGTAGGCATTCAAAGATGTTGCCTTCGTCTAATTCGGCATCGCCCATTAAAGCGACCATGCGTCCTTCGGGCCAGGCACCCATCATGTTGTGGGATTTTAGATAATCCTGAACCAGACTAGCAAAGGCGGTGATCGCGACACCTAAGCCCACAGATCCGGTCGAAAAATCAACATCGTCTTTGTCTTTTGTTCGCGACGGATAGGATTGTGCGCCGTTCAAACCGCGAAAGGTTTTGAGCTGCTCAAGGTTTTGATTGTTGAGCAGGTATTGAATAGCGTGGAAAACTGGGCTTGCGTGCGGTTTTACCGCAACCCGGTCCTCCGGGCGCAGAATGCGTAAGTACAATGCGGTCATGATGGTGACTAATGAGGCAGAAGAAGCCTGGTGTCCGCCCACTTTCAATCCGTCTTCGTTGATCCGTTCGTGGTTGGCGTTGTGAATAATGAGCGAAGACAACCATAGAATTTTGCGCTCGAGCGCTTCCAATGTCGCGATATCCATTGCCGGCAAATCACTTGATGCCGATTGTAAAAACGCCATTACTAGCCCTTTCTCCCCGCTGACGCAGCATAGGCATAGTGCCGCCAAAATTCTCGCTAATTTTTCACCTGATTTGGCGGGCGCATCGTGTTTACACTGTTCGAAACCAATGGAACTGAACTTGGAAAGGACCACGCCATGACTGATCGATTTGCGAAGTACAAAGAACTGGACATCGACCGTCCAGGAGACGGCATTCTGCGTATTACCTTTAATAAGCCTGAGACCTACAATTCACTCGACAAAAACGGTCACCGCGAACTGACCTATATCTGGCGGGACATTGACGAAGATCCGGACGTTAGAGTTGCGATCCTCGCAGGCGCGGGCAAAGCCTTCTCGTCGGGCGGTGATTTCGGCATGATCGAGGACATGATCGATAATGCGCATGACCGTACCCGCGCGTGGAAAGAAGCTCGCGACTTGGTTTACAACATTATCAACTGCTCGAAACCGATTGTGTCGGCCATCAATGGCCCTGCGGTAGGGGCAGGTCTGGTTTCAGGCTTATTGGCCGATATCTCGATCGCCGGTAAGTCCGCCCGCATTGTGGATGGGCATACGCGACTTGGCGTGGCCGCCGGCGATTCCGCCGTCATTAATTGGCCACTGCTGTGCGGTATGGCCAAGGCAAAATATTTGTTGCTTATGTGCGAACCCGTGGACGGCGAGGAAGCCGAACGGATCGGGCTCGTTTCGTTATGTGTCGAAGACGACGAGCTGCAAGACAAGGCCCTGGAAATAGCGACAAAATTGGCGGCCGGAGCGCAGTCAGCAATTAGGTGGACCAAATACGCGCTCAACAATTGGTATCGCACCGCGGGGCCAGCGTTCGATGCGTCAACGGCACTTGAGATGCTTGGCTTCACCAACGATGAAGCGAAAGAAGGAGTCGCGGCTTTCCGCCAAAAACGCGAACCCAAGTTCGATCCTACATCTTTTGCTTAACTTGGCACTACCGCCGGGCTTTTACTCTGCCGCCACCGGTAAGGGCGCGCTCAAGAGCTCATTGCGCACTAGAATAATTCTCAACCCCTAAACTGGACCGAGAGACGGGTGTGGCGCTAAGAACTAACGCATTGAACATGTCGCTGATACCAAGATATTCCTTCTCTCTTCTTTCCTCTCAATCTCGAAATTCAGAAGACAGGGAGTTACTATACGATGCCCTAAAGGAGATTCACCTTTTTCACGGGAGGGCGATATGAACGAACACGAACAAGTTCTCCGTATTATCCAGACGAAGAACTAATTGCCCATCGAGCTTGACCCCGTGCCAATTCACGACCTTCTTGGTGATCACTAATGAAAATTGCGCTCTATGCGAATACTCACGGCATTCCCTATCGCGATGCCACCGACCTGCATGCCGAATCGGTCTCTACTGACCAGATGCAGCCAATTAATACCGCGCAACAGGCGGAACGCTCGGGATTTCACTCTATCTGGTTTCCGGACCACGTTTGTATGCCGATAGCCTCGGACAGTGCGCATACGGCCAACGCATCCGGCGAGCGCGCTTATTCGGCGCAGCATAATATGCTTGATGCACAGATCGTAATGGGAGCAGTCGCTGCCTCGACCACCACCATCAAGTTAGGCACCACCTGTTTGATCGCACCATATCGCCACCCCTTATCTGATGCTCGCCAACTCGCCACTATTGATGTGCTTTCCGAGGGACGTGTGATCGTGGGTGTGGCGGCTGGATGGATGGCAGAGGAGTACTCGGCACTAGGTTTGGATATCAGCGAGCGGAATTCCCGTCTTGAAGAATGTATTGAGATCTACAAGCGATCCTGGACTGATTCAGTCGTCGAGTTTCAAGGCAAACACTATCAGTTCAGCAATTTATCGATGGACCCCAAACCGGTTCAGCCCTCAGGGCCGCCTGTGGTCTTTGGTGCAGTCACTCCAGCCGGTGCCCGCCGGGCAATTCGCTGTGCAGATGGCCTGTACCCACTGTTTTTGGACCCTACGGCACGGCCAGATCGTTACCTAAATTTGCAAGATGAAATCCGTCGCGAAGCCGAGCGAATCGGTAAATCCACTGAAGGATTTCATATGCTCTGTGCCGCGTCAGGCAGGCTCACTGATACAGCACAGCCAACTGGTCAAGCTCGCTCTATTTGCACCGGATCCGTTGACCAGGTGCTTGAGGATCTGGCTGGGTTCGCTGACAACGGCTACTCACTTGTCGTACTGGCACTGGATTGCCCTTCTAAAACTCGCGCAGAATTTATCGAGCAAATCGAGCGATTTGGCCAGGAAGTAATTCCGGAGGCATCCAGATTGACCCCGAGTGGCGAATGGCAGCCCGTTGACTAGCCCACTTCGCTAAATTCCGTAAGCTATGGAGACGTTCGCTCTAAGCTCCGCATACAGAGAGCCCCACGAAGGTTGGGAAGTGCGATTTGAAGGTATTTTCAAGTTAACCACTGCTAACTGTTATTTCAGTGATCAAAATATACAAGCGCCACAGATATTCTTATGAATTTATCAGTTACGCCATTTGGTTCCAACGGTTGAGCAAATTGGCCATAGTTATCATGTCGTTTGCGGTAAGACCTTGGTGAATCGACAGAATGGTTACGTGCTGTCTCAGGCTGCGCTCAAACGGAAAGTTATCGAGAGGGGCTGCAGAATAGTCCGTTGTCCAAAACGCCTCGCACTCAACATTATGCATGCGCATAAAGGCGTTCAAACCCTTGCGGTCTTGCACCCACACTGGATAGTTTCACGGACAAGCTCCGTCAGGTAATTCGGCTAATAAGGGACGGACATTTTTACCTGCAGTAAAATGTTGATCTAGAACGCGATAGTTAACCTGTCGCGATGTCTTTATGAACGCGTGATCTATGTGAGCGAGCAGCAATCGGCTCAGCGCGGGTAGACCCAATCGACACGATCAAGTTCAAGTTTCGTGCCTCCAAACGCCGATATCGATCCGGCGTCTGGATCCGATCGATAATCTGCTATGAACATTCGCTCTAAAAACTCTACCGCAGGTTCGAGCAAATAGCTTTTGACCCTTCGGCTACCGTTCGGGAATTGATACAATAAGGTCGCCTCGATCATCCCTTTTAGTTACCCGCCACTGCAATCTCTTTTGGGGCACGTCGCGGTAAGGTTGGGCCATCAGAAGGGTGAGTAACGTGCAATGCATAGCCTCCGCCGTCGGTTATAGTGAGGCTCTTTGGCAAACTGAATATTTCCAAATCGCCATCGCTCCCCAGAGGCTGGCCATTTTTACCTGCCGAATACAGTCCATGAGTATTGTCTTCGATTAGTGAAAGTCGGCTTTTACAAGCGCGTCTAATTCAGCGCCGCAAGAGTACGCAGGAACCAATACGCGATCACCAGCGTTTAATCCGAGGTCATGCGCACCATGCCAAATGGCAGCGCGGCCATTATACCAGAGCTCGAGTATAGCGGAGTTGAAGGGATGTGGGTTTGACTGGTTTTGGCGACGAAATTTGAGCCCGGCAAATCCGATCCCATGCGTAAGCCCGTGCCCCACAACAACCTCCGTGAATATGCCCAATATTAACAAGGGGCTAGACTCATAAGGTCTAACCCCTTGCTTGTATTGGCTCCCCGGGTCGGACTCGAACCAACGACAAAGCGGTTAACAGCCGCTCGCTCTACCAACTGAGCTACCGGGGATAAGTGGTCAAGACGCTTTTGATTATGGCGTCTTGGGCGCTTTATACCAAAGTCAAATTTACGAAACCAGACCTGTCTTACCCAAAATCTGAGACACGGTAACATTTTGCCCCAGTGCCATCAGCAGCGGAGTTTGACGTGCTGTGGTTTACAAAACCTGAATGCGACCACTTTCTTGTGACACAACTGGCGCATGGCCGTTTCACGCCTACCTATTAATGGTGTAATTTTTGCGCCAGGCAAGAGAAATAAGGGATACGTCATGAACCCAATTTTTGTTTTGGCGGTTGGATTAAGCGCGAGCGCAAATGAAGCTGCGAAATACAGAGTACTAATGAAAATTGTGTTCCCGTTGACGCGATTGACGAGTTGCGGGCTTATGATAACGACACCATGTCAGTATTTGGTAATGGGCGCGAGCTCGCACGCATTGTTGTTGTTATTAGAGGGACATCAAACACGTGGATGATGCATCTCATTCACAAAGTTCGTTTCGAAGCCAGGGGCGATGGCCTATTGTGTCCGGAGGGCGCGGATACGTTGGTGTTGGATGGTCGCCATCATCCGGATTGGGCAAACCGCCCACATTGTCTTGGTTATCGACGCCGCTGTCGCAGCTGCACATCGCCATTTTTACGCCAGTTGGCTTCTTGCGGAACCTGGTCGTGGCGGCAAGGGTACCTCTTTGACAGATGCGCAATACTTGTTGGGCCACTCAAGCATTATGGTAACGGGCGATACTTACGGCCACATGCTGCCGACGCGCGGTGATGAAGCTGCCGAATACGCGCAAGCTGAACGGGCGCTATTGGAGTAGGGGTCTGGACGCATTGCGCTCTGGTGGCTGCGGAAATCTGGAGACCATTTTTGTTGTGTTTTTGATGAGAACAGCTGCTGGTAGTAAACGGTAGTAGGTGGAAAAATGGCGGTTTTAAAAGTATTTGTTGGATTTAGCTGTGTTTTGCTGGAAAAGAATCTTGCAGGTGTACAGCAGTGTTAAATCGTCATAACCATTTGATATATATAGTAAAAAACTGGAGGCCACGTCCGGATTCGAACCGGAGTAAACGGATTTGCAGTCCGCTGCGTAGCCTCTCCGCCACGTGGCCGCCTTATTTCGTTCCTGCAATTCCCGGAACGAGGTGCCGAGTACATGCACGCTAGAACCGCCATTTGCAAGTCCCTTTTCCGGGGTTTCATTGGCGTCGCCCGCTGATTGTTTCAGGCAGTCCAAGGGGGATCAGCGTTGTCATTGACCCGGCTCGGTCGTATAACTCGAATAAGAACAACGGCATTCTGGCTATTTTGAAAAGTCTGGGAAAATCATGAGCGACCTATCTATTGCTCGTGTGAATATGGTCGAGGGACAAATTCGCGCAAACAAGGTGACTGATCGCCGGATCGTCGAGGCCATGGCTGCTGTGCCCCGCGAAAAATTCGTGTCTAAATTATTGGCCGGCGTTGCCTATATTGATGAAGACATCCCTATAGCGCCGGATCGTTATTTACTTGAACCTATGGTGTTCGCACGGTTGCTCCAAGCCGCTGCAATTGGACCGGACGACGTGGTTCTCGATATCGGCTGCGGCACGGGATACTCGGCGGCAATATTAGCGCATTTGGCGGCTGCGGTGGTTGCACTTGAGAACGATCAAGGTCTCGCCGACGGCGCGATCGAAAAATTGGCCGAACTCGGGGCAGACAATGTAGCGGTTGTGAGCGGAAAACTGTCAAAAGGTTTCCCGGATCAGGGCCCATATGATGTGGTTGTTATAAATGGTAGCGTAGAACGCATCCCGGAAAACATCGTTTCGCAAGTGTCAAACGGCGGGCGCATAGTCGCGGTAATCAACGAAAGCGGCATTGGCAGGGCCACCCTCATGCGTGTTCAAGACGGACAAATAGCGGGTATTCCACTATTCGAAACATCGGTTCCATCCCTGCCGGGTTTCGGTCAGGCGCGGGGATTTGTATTTTAGCAAAGGCTGGCTTGCTCCTGCCGCAACTCTGGTGTCGCAATGAAACGCCTTATTCCCTTGATTTCGGTTGGTCTTATTGGATTTGTGATGATACCTCATGCGCCTGCGGCGACTCTTGAGGACGCCTTAGTCGGCGCGTATCGCACTAATCCGACTATACAAGCTGGCCGCGCGCAACAACGCGCAACAGACGAAACAGTGGCCCAAGCCATGTCGGGCTGGCGCCCCACTTTATCTAGCTTTGGGTCTTACAGTCATGTGCTCCAGGATTCTGGAATCGGTGGTGCAAACAGCACCGCCAACCCTGACGTAAAATACAACCCGGCGGGAATTGGGGCTAACCTGTCGCAGCCGTTGTTTCGTGGTGGGCGGACAATAGCCGGGATCCGGGAAGCGAAAAGTTCGGTCCAGGTCGGACGCGAGAATTTGATATCGATTGAACAGGTTGTACTGCTGCAGTCAATTACGTCTTATATGGATGTTTTCCAAGATCAGGCTGTTCTCGAACTCAACGGTCGCAATGTTCAGGTATTGACGCGCCAACTGGATGCAACGCGCGATCGTTTTGAAGTCGGTGAGATTACCCGTACCGACGTTGCTCAAGCCGAAGCCGCATTGTCTTCGGCGATTTCGAGCCGAACTCTGGCCGATGCACAGTTGACTGCAAGTCGGGCTGAATACACAAAATTAGTGGGTTCCGTTCCTAGCGATTTGGAGGAACCGGTATCCCTGCCGAACCTTCCGGGTAGCGAAGAAGAGAGCAAAGCTATGGCTCTTGCGGCCAATCCGTCTATAGGAGCGGCGAAACATACCGAAGCGGCGGCACGGCAGGGCGTAAAGGGGGCTGTGGGGGCGTTATTGCCGTCAGCCGACGCTACGGGAGAGATTTCGTATACCGATGATGCCAGCCAATTTGCCACGTTTGTGCGGGTAAAACGGGTCACGGGAGAGATCACCGTTCCCGTGTATCAAGCGGGCAGGGTGTATTCTCGAGTTCGTGAAGCGCGGCAAATTCACCGCCAAAGACGTCTGGAAGTGGTGGAAAATCAACGGCAAGTCATTGAGCAAGCCGTAACCACATGGTCAAATTTCAGCGCAGTTCAGAGCACGATTATTTCTCGTCAGGAACAAGTGCGGGCAAATGAGATCGCCCTTGAAGGCGTCAGGCAAGAGGCAATTGTGGGCTCACGGACAACTCTTGATGTTCTGGAGGAAGAACAGAGATTGCTGGACTCGAGGGTTGAATTGATACGCGCCAAACGTGACCAGCAAGTGGCCGCCTACCAATTACTATCTGTGGTTGGTGGCATGACTGCGGCCAAGTTAAATTTGCCGGTGAACGTTTACGATCCCGACACCAACTACCATAAGGTTCGCAATGCCTGGATCGGCTTCGGACAGTCTGCCGAATAAGGCCGTTTAAGGTTGGCGCGGGCTCGTTTAGGTGCCATGCCTGCCATTAGCTTATCTCATTAACAAGGCTAGCTTTTTTGTTTGGGCTACCGTAGGGTTGCCCGCGAAAACCACGTGCGAATGATGTTTTTAGTATGAGCGAGTCTGAATCCGAACAACCAGAACCAACAATGGAGGAAATATTAGCCTCCATTCGCCGCATTATTTCGGAAGACGGCGAGGAAAATGACGCGCCCGAAGCAGACGAGCGGGCCGAAGCGGAAGCAGCATTTGAAGAAGAAATTGTTCTCGAACTGACTGATGTTGTGGAAGAGGCGCCGGTCGAGGAAATTTTCGATACTGAGCCGGAACCAGAGCCGGAGATCGAAACCGAGATTGAGATTATCGAAGAAGCGGGATCTGAAGCCAGTTACCAACCTATTCCAGAAGAATTAGAGCCGATAGGCGAAGATGAGAATTTAGTTTCTGATGCGCCTTCGGATGTTACAAGCAATACATTTACTCAACTCTCTGGCGCTATGCTCCTTCAAGGTTTGACCTTGGATGAATTGGTGCGTGAAATGCTAAAACCCATGCTTAAAGCTTGGCTTGACGGAAACTTGCCGCAGATTGTAGAGCGCCTTGTGGAAAGGGAAATTGCCCGCCTGTCTGGTGGCAAACCGCGTGACTAACAGATAATTTGGTGCCGCGCGAAACCTTCGCTATCTTTCACCTGAACCCGCGATCCTGATCAAAACGAAAATACCTGCAATGCTGGATAAGACCTTTCGTCCTGATGAGGTCGAGCAAAAACACTACGAGCGCTGGGAGTCGAACGGCGCTTTTAAGTGCGGTCAGCGGCCTAGTGCTGAGCCGTTCACGATTGTAATTCCGCCTCCTAATGTGACTGGCAGTCTACATGTCGGCCACGCGCTGGATAATACACTTCAAGACATTCTAATCCGATTTGCTCGCATGCGTGGTTGCGACACCCTTTGGCAGCCGGGCACGGATCACGCGGGTATTGCTACTCAAATGTTGGTTGAGCGGCAATTAGCGGAGGAAGGGCTTTCCCGCCATGATCTTGGCCGGGACACTTTTATCGAACGGGTTTGGGACTGGAAGGCACAATCGGGCGGCACAATTACCCAGCAATTGCGCCGATTGGGTGCATCTTGCGATTGGTCGAGAGAACGTTTTACGATGGATGACGGTCTGTCTCAAGCCGTCCGCAAGGTATTTGTCGATCTGTATAAAAAGGGTCTCATTTATAAAGACAAGCGCTTGGTCAACTGGGACTGCGAGCTTCGAACGGCAATTTCTGACCTTGAAGTCGAGCAGCGAGAAATCCACGGACACATGTGGCATTTCAAATACCCCATTGAAGGCGAAGATAAATTATTCATAACCGTGGCCACTACACGCCCGGAAACGATGCTCGGCGACACGGCAGTTGCGGTTCATCCCGACGATCCACGTTATGCAGATCTGGTGGGCAGGTATGTGGTTTTGCCATTGGTCGGACGACGCATTCCGATTGTGGCCGACGCATACTCTGACTCCGAAAAGGGTACCGGCGCGGTCAAAATTACCCCTGCCCATGATTTCAATGATTTCGAAGTGGGGCGCAGGCACGATCTGCCTTTGGTCAATGTGCTGGATGACCAGGGCCGCATGAGCGACGAAGTGCCGGAAATTTACCGCGGACTCGATCGGTCCGAAGCCCGTAAAAAGGTTGTCACCGACCTGGAGGCAGCGGGCCTTGTTGTGGCAATTGAGGACCATGTGCTCCAGGTCCCCTATGGCGACCGGTCGGGCTCGGTCATAGAGCCGTGGCTCACAGATCAGTGGTACGCCGACGCGCAAACCTTGGCGAAACCGGCGATCGAGGCTGTAGAGTCGGGGAAAACCAAATTCATTCCAGCCAATTGGGAGAAGACGTACTTCCAGTGGATGCGCAATATTCAGCCATGGTGCATCTCAAGGCAGCTTTGGTGGGGTCATCAAATACCCGCTTGGTACGGCCCGGATGGCGATGTGTTCGTTGCGGAAAATGAGCAAGATGCTCGCGCAGAAGCCGCCCTTAAATATGGCAATGAAGTGGTTCTGATACGCGATCCGGACGTATTGGACACCTGGTTTTCCTCAGCACTTTGGCCTTTTTCCACTCTGGGATGGCCGGACGAAACGCCTGGAGTCGGCCGCTATTACCCGACTAATGTTTTAGTGACCGGTTTCGACATTATCTTTTTCTGGGTGGCGCGGATGATGATGATGGGTCTTCATTGTATGGGGGGGGTTCCGTTCCGCGAAGTTTATATCCATGCCCTGGTGCGCGATGCGAGTGGCCAGAAAATGTCGAAAAGCCGCGGCAATGTGATGGACCCGCTGGTGTTGATCGACAAATTTGGCGCGGATGCTTTGCGATTTACTTTGGCCGCCATGGAAGCTCAAGGGCGGGATATTAAACTCGATGAAAGTCGGATTGAAGGCTATCGTAATTTCGCGACGAAGCTTTGGAATGCGGCCCGCTTTTGCGAAATGAATGGCTGCCGCCGGGATCCCACGTTCGATCCGGCATCTTGCGAGCGCGCTGTCGACAAGTGGATAGTGGGTAAACTTGTTGAAACCCAACATGCGGTCACTAAAGCCCTTGAAGCATTCCGCTACAATGAAGCCGCTAACGCCATATACCAATTCACTTGGGGAACCTTTTGCGATTGGTACGTTGAATTCATCAAACCCTACTTCGGAGGAGAAGACGGGGCCGAAAAAACCCGAACTCAGAATACGGCGGCATGGGTGATCGACCAGATTTTGTCTCTTCTGCATCCGTTTATGCCGTTTGTCACCGAAGAATTATGGGAACGGTTAGCTGAATCATCCGCTATTGAACGTGAAAGCATGCTCATTTTAGCGCCCTGGCCTGAGCACTCGGATAGCCTCATTGATCCTAAAATAGTCGCTGAGGTGGATTGGTTGATGGAACTTATTTCAAAGATTCGCGAAGTGCGTAGTGAGATGAATGTGCCAGCAGCGGCTAAAATTCCTATGCTGCTGACCGGTGGTGACGCTCAATCTGCTCGGCGTCTGAACTCCCACCTTGATGTACTTTTACGCTTGGCCCGCCTCGAAAGTGCGAATGTGGACGGCACAGTTCCCGCAGGATCGGCGCAAATCGTCCATGGCAACGCGACCATTGTGCTGCCGCTCGCTGGTGTGATCGATCTGGATCAGGAAAAAGCCCGGTTATCCAAGGCCCGCGGCAAGATTGAAGACGAAATCGGGAAAATCGACAAGAAGCTGGCGAACGAGAATTTCCTTGCCAAAGCGCCACCTCAGGTCATCGAGGAGCAACGGGTACGCCGCATCGACGCCGAAGCCGCGATAGCCAAGCTCTCAGAGGCACTCGACCGGCTGCCCACCAACGGTTAAACTATTTTTTTGATTTCTGCGAAAGGGTCGCGAAATGCCACCTTATCGATCACGAACCACCACCCATGGGCGAAATATGGCCGGTGCGCGGGCATTATGGCGTGCGACCGGCATGACCGATGGTGATTTCGACAAACCGATTATCGCCATCTCCAACTCATTCACCCAGTTTGTGCCCGGCCACGTGCACCTAAAAGACATGGGGCAGATGGTCGCTCGTGAAGTTGAACGCGCTGGCGGGGTAGCTAAAGAGTTTAACACCATCGCCGTCGATGATGGGATCGCCATGGGTCACGACGGCATGCTCTACAGTTTGCCGTCCCGGGATCTCATCGCTGATTCGGTCGAGTATATGGTCAACGCCCATTGCGCGGACGCCCTGGTATGCATTTCCAACTGCGACAAAATAACGCCTGGCATGTTGATGGCGTCGTTGCGCCTCAATGTTCCAACCGTGTTTGTGTCTGGCGGTCCAATGGAAGCGGGGAAGGTCATTGCCGGCGACAAAGTGACGAAGTACGACTTGGTCGATGCCATAACCATGGCGGTTGATCCCAATGTTTCCGACGAAGAAACCCTAATCGTTGAACGCTCGGCCTGCCCCACCTGTGGGTCATGCTCGGGCATGTTCACGGCAAATTCGATGAATTGCCTGGTTGAAGCCATGGGACTCGGTTTACCAGGTAATGGCAGCATGCTGGCGACCCATGCCATGCGCCGTGACATATTTCTGTGGGCCGGGCGAACCATTGTCGAGATGGCTCGTAAGTATTATGAGCACGATGACAGCTCGGTTTTGCCGCGTGAAATAGCAACTTTTGAAACTTTTGAGAACGCGATGATGCTCGATATCGCCATGGGAGGATCCACAAACACTGTCCTCCATCTGCTGGCAGCAGCTCACGAGGCTGGGGTCGACTTCACCATGAAAGACATTGATCGGCTGTCCCACAAAGTGCCCAACCTGTGTAAAGTCGCGCCTAGCACACCCGAATACCACATGGAAGACGTCCATCGCGCGGGCGGTATCATGGCGATTTTGGGTCAACTTGACCGCATGGGAGTGTTGCATAGCACCCAGCCCACCATTCACAGCGCGACCATGGCCGATGCTCTCGATCAGTGGGACGTTAGCAGAACCAACCGTGAAGACGCGCACAATTTTTATTTGGCGGCACCCGGAGGCGTGCGCACGACCGAAGCCTTTTCACAAGAGCGTAAATACACCGAACTGGATATTGACCGTGCCAACGGCTGTATTCGGGACGCCGACCATGCCTACAGCAAAGATGGCGGACTTGCCGTGCTCTACGGCAATTTGGCCGAAGAAGGCTGCATCGTTAAAACCGCCGGCGTCGACAAAGATAATCTGACCCACTCGGGGCCAGCGCGCATTTTTGAAAGCCAGGATGCGGCTGTGGCCGGCATTATGGGCGGCGCTGTTTTGGAAGGTGACGTGGTTCTCATCCGTTATGAAGGTCCGCGCGGCGGTCCCGGCATGCAGGAAATGCTCTATCCAACCAGTTACTTAAAGTCCATGGGTCTGGGCAAAGCCTGTGCACTGGTCACTGACGGGCGCTTTTCCGGCGGTACCTCGGGATTGTCAATCGGGCATATATCGCCCGAGGCCGCCGAAGGCGGGTTGATTGGCCTGGTGGAAGAAAACGATACCATCCAGATCGACATCCCGAATCGTATCATCAACGCTGATGTGACCGAGGATGTATTCGCTGAGCGCCGAACGGCTATGGACGCAAAGGGTGCAAGTGCTTGGAAGCCAAAGGAGAAAAGAAAACGGATGGTGTCGCAAGCCCTACGCGCTTATGCCGCCATGACGACCAGCGCCTCCCGTGGCGCCGTGCGCGATGTGTCTCAAGTCGAACGCAGGTAAGACGTCAAACCTCGGCTAATTCGCACCAAACGGGGACGTGGTCAGACGCTTTTTCCGTGCCGCGCACCGCCCTTTCGATTCCAGATGCGGCCAATCGGTCGGCGGCTTGCGGCGAAAGCAATAGGTGGTCAATTCGCATGCCTTGGTCCTTGTGCCAACTGCCGCCCCGGTGGTCCCACCAGCTGTAGGCGTGTAACCCCGGGTTGAGAATCTGATAAGCGTCGGTTAAGCCAAGGTTGAGAATGGATCGAAATCGGATCTGCTCCTCCGGATGAAAGCAAACGGTCCCGGCAAGCTCAATCGGGTCGTAAACATCACCCGGCTGTGGCGCCACGTTGTAGTCACCGCCGATCACCAAAGCCTCTTCATACTGCATAAGTTCGGCCGCGTGAGCGCGCAACCTTTCGAACCAGCGTAACTTGTATTCAAATTTGTCGGAGCCGACGGAACTGCCGTTCGGCACATAGACGCTAATCAGACGCACACCATTGGTGACGACTTCAATATAGCGCGCCTGGTCGTCTTCGGACTCTCCGGGCAGAACGGTTATCAAATCTTCGATGGGCCATTTTGAAAAGATCGCAACGCCGTTGTATGACTTTTGGCCGTGGAGCGCCAAGTTGTAGCCCAGGTCCTCGAATTCCAAAGTGGGAAATTTTTCATTGACGGTTTTGGTTTCCTGCAACAACACAACATCAGGCTTGAAGTCACGTAACCACGCCAGTGCATTGGGCATGCGTGCGCGTATGGAATTGACGTTCCAGGTTGCAATTTTCATCGCAGGATTGCCTTAGACTGCAAATGACGTTCCGCAACCGCAAGTCGATGTGGCATTCGGATTGTTGAGGGTAAAAAATGAACCGATCAAGTCTTCTACATAGTCGACTTCGGAGCCAAACAGGAACATGAGCGAGGAGGGGTCGACTATTACGGAAACACCGCTCTTTTCAACCACGACATCATCATCGGCTGCGGTGCTTTCGAAGTCGAAGCCATACTGAAAACCGGCACAGCCGCCGCCGGACACTTTTATCCGCAACATGGCATTAGGCTGGTCCTCTTGTTCGCGTAACGCAACAATGCGTTTGACCGCGCTATCCGAAATCGTAATGGGACCAGTTACGCCCGACATATGTTCAGCCATCTCACACCCTTTAACCAAGCCACTTACTAGGACACTATATCCTAACCCGAACTCAATAATCTTCCCTACAATAACTGGGATAAATTGCGCGATCTTCAATTGCCTTGCTAAAATAAACAAATATTGAAAGATTTCAAACGCTTAGATGAATTAAATAAGAGAAATATCGGGCATCTACCGTTGATACAGGCGTCTGAGAGAGCTAGGTTGCAGCCATGAATCCTCTATTTACGCGCGCGCCGCCCTACAATCTTGCCCCTTACGCCTCATTGGCTGAAAATAGCCGGGGGAGGCTCATCTCCGAGCCTGATGCCGAAACCCGCTCTCCATTTCAGCGGGACCGGGACCGTGTCATTCATTCCGCTGCATTCAGGCGCCTAAAATACAAAACTCAGGTCTTCGTGTTTCACGAAGGGGATTACTATCGGACGCGCCTCACCCATTCATTGGAAGTAGCGCAAATCACGCGCTCAGTTTGCCGGGTGATGGGACTGGACGAAGATTTAGGCGAATGCCTTGCGCTCGCTCATGACTTGGGGCACACGCCGTTCGGACATGCCGGCGGCGAAGCTTTGGATGCGGTTATGGCGCCGTATGGCGGCTTTGATCATAACGCGCAAACATTGCGTATTCTGACCACATTGGAACATAGATATGCCGCGTTCGATGGTCTCAATTTAACCTGGGAAGCATTGGAAGGTATCTCCAAACACAATGGGCCCTTAACCGGGGCGCGGGCTCAAAAATCAAAGCCGCTGTTTGCTACCATCGCCGACTACAACGCGTGTCATGATTTGGAGCTTGATAGTTACGCAGGTGCAGAAGCCCAAGTGGCCGCGTTGGCCGACGATATTGCCTATAACAATCACGATATTGACGACGGACTTCGGGCCGGTTTATTGACAGTGGAGCAACTCATTGAGTTGCCGCTGGTTGGCCCGGCTTTTCTCGAGGTATTGGACACGTACCCTGATCTCGAACCTTCCCGATTAGCTCACGAAGCGGTGCGCCGTTTGATCAATCTCATGGTCAATGACTTGATTGCCGAATCTTCACAGCGACTTACCACTGCAAAGCCCGAAACAGTCTCAGAAATTCGGGCGTTGGACCGGCCGATGATTGCGTTTTCTGACGTCATGTCCGAAAACGACAAAATGGTGAAAAACTTTCTGATGAAGCATTTGTATCGCCACCAAAGGGTCAACGAAATGACCGAGCATGCGAAACAGGTGGTCAGCAGGTTATTCCAGCAGTATATGAACGAACCAGCGGCGTTGCCCGAAGATTGGCAAGCGGCAGAGGAAGTGAAAAACCCAATGGACCAGGCCCGCGTAGCGGCGGATTTTATCGCCGGCATGACCGACCGGTTCGCCCTGCAAGAATACGAAAAATTGGTTTAAAGGCTGGTCCCTTGGGACCGGGCAGTACTGAATGAATATATTTACCGCGTTACGAAACGATGTTTGCGAGGCTCTTGAGAGCTTAGTCGCCGAGGGCAAACTCAGCTCTGGTCTCGACTTAAAAAACGTAACCGTCGAACCTCCTCGTGATCCTGAGCACGGTGACATTGCGACCAATGCAGCGATGGTCTTGGCAAAGCAAGCCAAGATGAAACCACAGGATATAGCTTTGTTACTCGCGGTCGTTCTTGAAACCAAATCCGAGGTATCGTCAGTTGAAGTGGCCGGTCCCGGATTTCTGAATTTACGGCTGACGGACGAATTTTGGCGGCTGCAGTTGCACCATCTGATCGACACCGGAACGAATTACGGCGCTTCAAAAATTGGTGGCGGCGAGAAGGTTAACGTTGAGTATGTATCGGCCAATCCCACCGGCCCCATGCATGTGGGCCATTGCCGTGGGGCAGTGTTTGGCGATGCCATGTGCGCGTTGCTGAGAAAAATCGGTTACCAGGTGGTCGAAGAATACTACATCAACGATGCCGGCGTGCAGATGGATATGCTTGCCCGCTCGCTTCACTTTCGTTACCGAGAGGCCCTGGGTGAAGATACAGGTCCCCTGCCCGGAGGGTTATATCCCGGCGATTATTTGGTTCCGCCCGCGGTTACTCTCGCGGAGCGAGACGGGGACAAGTGGGCAATGTTGCCAGAATCAGAATGGTTGGAGCCTCTTCGGGAGTTCGGTGGTAACGCCATGATGGACTTGATTCGTGCCGACTTGGCGGCGCTGGGAATTGAACACGAAATTTTCTTCCGGGAATCAGACCTGCATGAGAACGGTGCCATTGATCAAGTCCTTATCGACTTGACCGCGAAGGGCGAAATTTACGAAGGCGTTTTAGAAGCCCCTAAGGGTAAGTTGCCAGATGATTGGGAGCCCCGACCGCAAACGCTGTTCCGAGCCACCAATTTTGGTGATGATGTGGACCGCCCGCTTAAAAAATCGGATGGCGCATACACTTATTTTGCCGCCGATATCGCCTATCACCAAAACAAATTTCAGCGTGGTTTTACCCGCATGATCGACGTGTGGGGTGCCGATCACGGGGGCTATGTAAAGCGTATGAAAGCGGCTGTGGCCGCGGTCTCCGGTGGTCAGGCGGACTTGGACGTAAAACTTTGCCAGCTCGTCAAGCTGTTTCGGAACGGAGAGCCGGTTCGTATGTCTAAACGATCCGGTGACTTTGTCACTCTGCGTCAGGTGGTTGATGAAGTCGGTAAGGATGTTGTGCGATTCATCATGTTGACCCGAAAGAACGACGCGTCGCTAGATTTCGATTTTAAAAAGGTGACTGAGCAATCTAAAGACAACCCGGTAT
>JAPYRI010000018.1 GCA_029941135.1 Alphaproteobacteria bacterium
ATGCCGTGCAGTCCCCGACAGGTATCGGCCGCGTGAACAGCGCACAACAAATGGCGTCAGGTCAGGTCCCCCACTTGACTGGACGTTTTTTATGGGCCGCTGCGACCGGATAATCCTTGGCGAAAAGCAACGAGACGCGTACATCTAGCGCCCGCGTATGGTTTACATTAATTTGTAGAGTCCCTCGATGTCGGATGAACTAGACCCAGAGTTTGAAGTTGACACTTCAGTCATTGAAGTGGACACCGAGACCCTGGCAACCATCGATGGCCTATCGCGTATCGTCGATGGTATCAATTGGTTTCGGGCAGCAGGCGTGCCCTTAATCGACACTGATTACCGCGTTACAGAGGCCTATTTGGCGGCGCTCGGATTTTCGGATTTGCGCGTCGTTGCGGCAGAGGACCGGGAAGAGATAGAGCAGATATTGTCGGACCGGGCCTCGTGCGGTGATTGGGGTAACGCGTGGAACGGTGCCGAAGAACAAGTGAAATCTGCCCTCGCTGAAGAAGCCCTAGAACAGCTGGATGCCGAATTGATCCAAGTGGTGGTTCAGCAACTGGGTCTCCGGGCCCACGGCGCGGCTCGCACGGCGGCAAATTTGGTACCAGTGCTTCAAGCGCCCATGCAGCTGCTGTCTGACCCCGACCTCGCTAGCCCCGCGGACCAAGCTTCCGAAGACGCCCGCGATGCTGCCTGTCAGGCCTTGCTGGTGGCACTGTCCGGGGTTGGTCCCGACCATCCTTTGGCGCTTAAATTCCGGCTGTTTGAAGCCGGCCGTTGGCCTTTGGGGGCGATTGGCGGCAGTTTTTATGTGTTGTAGTAATTGGGGTCTTGTCCACCGCATACTCTCAAGACTTCAAGGATTACGAGCTCGCCCATGTCTTTGAGGATTGCGAGCTGGAACGTGAACTCGATACGGGTTCGGCTGGAGCACGCAAAGAGGGTGGCCAACCAATATAAGCCCAACGTTTTTTGTTTTCAGGAAACCAAAGCCGCAGATGCGGTTTTTCCGGCCGAGGCGTTTCGCGCGTGGGGATACGTGCACCAGGCTCTGTCCGGGGCCGCGGGTGCGCCCGGGGTTGCCATTTTGTCGAGACGGCCCTTTGCCCAGGTTATTGCGCGCGGTTACGACCCACTACCGGGCGCTGGCGATATCTGGTGCTCATAGGGGGTCGACATCCGCCTTGGAGACGATGTCGCATCGCACGGCCTAGGCCTCCGACTGCTGGTTGGCGATCTGAACGTGGCCCCCCTTCAAACAGACGTTTGGTCGCATCAAAAATTGAAAAACACCATCACCCATACAGAGATTGAAATCGCGGCCCTGAACAAGCTCTGCCGCGCCTTCGGGGGCGTTGGCTTGATGCGACGCTTTGTCCCTCCGGACACACCCTTATTCACCTGGTAGAGCTACCGTTCGCGGGACGGCGTTCAGAGCAACCGGGGCCGGCGCTTGGATCATGCATGGGCGACCCCCGCCCTTGCCCCCCCCGATGCACGGCGATCACCGTCGCCCAAGAAACCCCGGGCTGGGTGCGTCCGTCAAACCACGCCCTATTATAGTTGTTTTGAATTTACCTTGATTTTCGGCATGATTGCATAGATGTGCGGATTGGGGCTAGCCCCTTCCATATGTAGTAATTGGAAACGATAAATCTTCATTGGTTCCAGTGACGCGTTGGTGAAGTGTGCTACAGTCCCGGCCCGAGTTGCGAGGAGATCCTTGTGAGACCAGAGCCGAAACCCATAGCGCCAAATCCAAACAACGAAACCGTACATGTGGGGGCGCGCTTTTATCGTGTCGGCCGGTGGCCGGTTACCTGTGTGGTCCGGCGGCTTTTTGTGCCCGAGGGAGAAGCTCACCTCCATGTATTAATGGAACGGGAAGACCGCGCCGCCAGCCCCTATACCATTACCTTGGGCGGCCTGTTTAATCGGGCGAATTTCCGCCCTGACCGGCGCCGGACCGACACCCCCAATGCCGGAAAGTTTGATCGCCGAGCCTCGGACAGCAAAAGCTAACCGGGGTCACCGGCCGGGCCTGTCAACACATGAAACATTGCAGATGAGCGCCGCATCGGACCATTTCCGACCCAGCATTGATGGCGACTGCGCGACCATCACGCTCAACCGGCCCGAGCGTCACAATTCACTGGACCCTGCCGATTTGGCCGAACTCCGCCGCCTACTGGATCAAGTGGAGGGGCAGCCGGCTGTGCGGGTGCTGGTGATAACCGGTGCCGGCGAGAAGACCTTTTGCGCCGGTTTTGCCCTCGATCAGATCGCTGATCAGGACTGGAAAGACCGACCCTTTGAGCGAGCGGTCGAGCGCCTTGAACAGGTGTCTGTGCCAACCATTTGTGCTTTGAACGGCGGGGTTTACGGCGGCGGCGTGGAGCTTGCGCTGGCGTGCGATTTTCGTATTGGGGTTGATGGCATGAACATGTTTGTGCCGCCTGCCCGTCTCGGCATTCATTATCCGACCAGCGGCCTCCAGCGTTATGTGCAGCGACTCGGCCTCAATGTTGCCAAACGTATTCTCGTGGCGTGTGAAAAATTTGATGCCCAGGAGCTTTTGCGGATTGGCTTCGTCGATGCGCTCGTGCCTGCGGACGGCTTGACCGATCGCGTGAGTGAGTGGGGTACGCGGATCGCGGCATTGGCGCCGCTTTCCGTCCAGGGCATGAAACAGACCCTAAATGAAATTGCCCGCGGCACATTGCAGCCGGAGGAAGCCGCAGCCCGGATCGAAGCGTGCTGGCGATCAAACGACCACCAAGAAGGCATCGCCGCCCGCGCGGAAAAGCGGAATCCACAGTTTACCGGAACTTAAGCGGCGCTCGCGAGCCAGGTCATGGCACCAGCCGGTAGCCCCCGGGCGCTGTCACCAGCAAATCTGACGATGACGGATCAGCTTCGATTTTCTGGCGCAAGCGGTAGATGTGGGTTTCCAACGTGTGTGTTGTAACCGCAGCGTTATACCCCCAGACCTCGTTTAATAATTTATCCCGGGGAACGACCTTTTCGCCGGCCCGATACAAATATTTAAGGATCGACGCTTCTTTTTCGGTCAGTCTGATTTTCTGATTTTGAGAGTCGTCCACCAGTATTTTGGCGGCGTGCCGGAAAGAATAGGGGCCAATGGTGAACACGGCGTCTTCGCTTTGCTCGTGCTGGCGTAATTGGGCCCGGACACGGGCGAGCAAAACCCCAAACCGGAACGGCTTGGTCACATAATCATTGGCGCCCGAGTCGAGGCCCAAAATAGTGTCAGAATCAGAATCGGCGCCGGTCAACATTATGATCGGCGTATTCACCCCGGCCCGGCGCAATGCACGGCAGGCTTCGCGGCCATCCATGTCGGCCAAGCCCACATCGAGAATAATCAGATCGAAATGCTCGTCTTTGGCTCTCACAAACGCATCACTCGCCGTGCTGAGGCCAATGGTTTCGAAATCTTCATGCAAATCCAGCTGCTCGGCAAGAGATTGCAGCAGCGACTCATCATCATCGACAAGTAATATTCTTTTAGGTGCACTCATACTTTAATCCCCACACTCGACCCTGCTGGTCCCCTGCCCCCACAATTCAGGCCGCAGTGTCCCTGATTGTGGAGCCTTGGCAAGCCGGCTGCAAGGGTCTCGTCAATTGGATCATGCGCGAAACCTCGCCGTTGCCCCCTGATAATCTTTGTTTTTCCGCCCCCGTCACTCTGGTATGCTGGTATTCGTGGGTTGTTCCCACCGGTCCTGGCATCCGTGGAAACTGGTCGGCCATGGCCCAAAAACCCTATCCTGCGCCGTTGGTGCGGTCATAATCAACGCCTTAACACCGGGTCACCTTCGCCCATGTCACCTTCGCCCATGTCACCTTCGCCCATGTCCGCAAGCCCCGAACGCCGAGGACTGGTGCACGTAGACCGGGCCATTGCCGAACTGCGGCGCGGTCTGCCGGTGGTCTTGACAGCCCCGGGGGCTGACACATTCCTATTTATCATGGCTGCCGAGTTTGCCACCGAAGACAGGATCGCCACCCTCATGCCATGGTCGCCTGCTGGCCCAACATTGACGCTGACCGCCAATCGGGCGCAGGTGCTAAATATTGATACTTTTGGCCACGAAACTGTGTTGATCCCGCTCGGTCCGGCATTGGATGCCGCCATCATTCAAAGCCTTGCCGACCCTACCGCCGACCTGGCCAGCCCCTTGCGTGGCCCCTTTCGTACTTTACGGACGCCGCCCACCAATTTGCATCATGCCGCGATAAAACTTTGCAAACTTGCCCGGCTATTGCCGGCAGCGATCGTCGGTACGCTGGAGGGTGGAGTCAAAGGGGCCGAGGCTTGGGCCGGGGCTCAAAACCTGCTGGCCGCCACTGTCGACGATGTGGCCGGCTACGACATCCGTACCGCCCAGCGTTTATCCCAGGTTGCGTCCTCTCGGGTGCCCCTGGAGTATGCCGAAAATGCCCGCATTATTGCCTTTCGCCCGGAAGATGGCGGGACCGAACACTTCGCCATTTTGATCGGCGACCCTTCCCGATCTGAGCCGGTATTGACCCGCGTACACTCTGAGTGTTTTACCGGCGACCTGTTGGCTTCGCTTAAATGCGACTGCGGCGATCAATTGCGCGGCGCCATCCAGCAAATATCTGCAGTTGGTCACGGGGTGCTTTTGTATCTGGCGCAGGAAGGCCGGGGCATCGGCCTCATCAATAAGTTGCGGGCGTATCAGCTTCAGGATCAGGGCTTTGACACAGTAGAGGCCAACTTAAGGCTGGGGTTCGCCTCGGACGAGCGCATCTTTCTGCCCGCCGCCACCATGTTACGGTTGCTTGGATTTGGCACCGTACGCTTAATGACCAATAATCCGGACAAAGTAGCCGGACTTGAGCGCTGGGGTGTTACAGTCCACGAGCGGGTGGCCCATGCGTTCCCCGCCAACGATCACAATGCGTTCTACCTATCGACCAAAGCGAAGAAGAGCGGCCATCTTTTGTAATCCTTGTTTGGGGCGGTCGTGGGGCTGGACTTTTTCTGCCCTCTACGCGGTAATTGCTGCCGGAAACATACCTGGTGGTTCCGTGAATTAAGCCCCAGCTCATTGATATTAAAGAACTTCACTATGGTGCGAGTCTTGCTTTCTATATTCATGCCATGGCCATAACGACCGACATTCCTCCGGGCTCAATGCCCCCCCATGTTTCGCCCGCCAGCCAACCGGCAGGCGGCTCGCAGGAGTCGGCAAACAGTCCCGCCAAAGATCATGCCCATTCTCTTTTTGGCACCGATGGACTTACTTTTCTTGATGTCCTGGACATGATCAACCCCCTGCAACATTTGCCGGTGATATCGATTGTTTGCCGAACTTTGACCAACGACGAGCTGAGCCCGGGGTCGCGCCTGGTAGGGGGCGGATTGTTTGGCGGCTTCATTGGTTTGGACATCGCCATATTCAATACGGGTATCGAAGACCTGACCAGGCGGGATTTTGGCGGCCATGTACTCGCCATGTTCCAGGGCGACAGCAAAGACAGCGACACGCCTGATGTGAAGTTCGCCGCCGTAGCACCAGACAAAGAGAGCGCTACTTCGCAACTGCCGGCGGCCTCCCGTGCCTCCAGCAGTCCGCAAGAAGAACCCCGCCCTCAGCCTCCGCCGGTCATCGCCGCGGTCACCCGTCAATCCCTTGAACCGCCGGTATGGCTAACATCCGCGCCAAAGTCGCTTGTGGCAACATTGCCTGCCCCATCCGCAACCCCGACCACCTCGACCGACCTCGCTGCCAGGCCAGCGCACCGCCCCACATGGCCAAAGCAGCGCGTCTACCTTCTGAACACAGATCTGATCGATATTCTGATGTACTCGGTGCCAGAGGAAGTGGGCGCACCACCCGCCGGGGGTCACAAACCTGGTGCGCAAAGGGGAGGCCGTACTTCATTTATGGGTATCAGCGACCCTGTTATCGGTCTTCCTCCCGGGATTCAAGCAGTAGGGCATCGCGCTTATCAGAATGGTCTCGCGACCCGGACCGCCTCCACACACGGCCGCGAATTCATCCCGCTGAAAGCATCCGAGCAGCTTTAGGAATTTAGCTTTCACCAAATAGCTGTTATCACTCATTCGGCTTTGCTAGGCTCAACCCATGCGCATTGACGTCATACCCGATGCCAAGCCCGCGTATGCGGGCAAGTTGCTCTGGCTTGGCCGAACTTACAAATGCGTCTTGGGACGAACGGGAGCAACCGCCACCAAACACGAGGGCGATGGCGCTACGCCGCGCGGACGATTTTACCTGCGCGAGGTTTTATACCGCGCCGACCGCTTAGATCAGCCCAATACCCTATTGCCCGTGCGGCCCCTGCGCTCCACCGATGGCTGGTGCGACGCTCCGGTCGATCCAAATTACAATCGGGCCGTCACCCACCCGTATCCGGCCAGTGCCGAGAAATTATGGCGGGACGATGGGCTTTACGACCTGATGGTGATCCTCGGCTACAATGATACCCCGGTGGTTCCCGGCGCGGGCAGTGCGATTTTTTTTCATATCGCTGCGCCTGATTTTGGCCCAACCGACGGCTGCGTCGCCGTGGCAGGAGATGATTTGTTTATGATTCTCGCTGGCTGCACGCCGGACACTCAGATTGACATCACTTAACCCGTTCTGCGCCCCCATTCGAGCCCCCGCCGAAGACCCATCAACGTGCGCAAAAAAGACTACCCCCGCGCGCCAAAAATGGCCGTGCCAACCCGCACATGGCTCGCCCCAAATTGAACCGCTATCTCGAAATCGCCGCTCATACCCATACTTATTTCACCAAGATCATTGCGATCGGCAATTTTTTTCAGCAGGGCGAAATGCAGCGATGGCTCCTCGTCCGCCGGAGGAATGCACATCAAACCTGCGATCGGCAGTCCGTGGGTGTCCCGGCAGACGGTGATAAAGGCGTCTGCATCCGCCGGGTGAAGCCCGGCCTTCTGCGCCTCTTTGCCGGTATTGACTTGTACATAGCACTTCGGCCGACGATCCAGTTTCGCCATTTCCCGGGCCAGAACAAGTGCCAATTTAGGCCGGTCCACGGTTTCGATGACATCAAATAACTGAACAGCGTCCCGCGCCTTGTTGGTTTGAAGCGGCCCCACCAAATGAAGCTCGACGTCCGGGTAACGAGCTTTCAAGGGAGGCCATTTTGCCGCCGCTTCTTGAACACGATTTTCCCCGAATACCTGTTGACCCGCATCCAGCGCAGGCAAAATCATACTGGTGTCATGGGTTTTTGAAATCGCAACCAATGTCACTGCCCCGGGCTCCCGGCCCGAATTTTCTGTCGCGGTAGCGATTGCCGCCCTTACCCGACCGAGTTGGGCCGGGATATTATTTACTTCTGTGTAGGGGGATGCTGGCATTTGTGTCGTCACCGTGGCAGGTTGCGAAAGGCTGGATCATTCCGTTGCCACGACCATAACAAATATGACCCCCCTCGCACACTCCGCACGCGCGCTCAATCGAACTCGGCCTACACGGCCGGCCCAAGCTGGCGCGGGCCATCTTCGGCGTGCGTTGCCGCCCCTGCTTCTGATGACCGACCCAGATCGGCTGCCTGACCCGCTGAAAGCAGCCGAAATTTTGCCCTGCGGAAGTGGCATTATCCTAAGGCATTACAATGATCCCCACCGCGCCCTGTTGGCCATGAAGCTCAGCCGCATATGCCACAACCGCGGACTGGTCCTATTGGTCGCCCTGGACGGATGTTTAGCCGCCAGAGTGGGCGCACACGGTGTTCATTTTCCGGAACACGCTGTGGCTACGGCTCCCCCGTGGCACCGGCGGCATCCGGACTGGCTCATCACGATGACCGCCCATGACAGCCGGGCATTACGCCGCGCGGCTCAAGCGGGAGCCCACGCGGCCCTACTGTCGCCTGTGTTTCCGACGTTAAGTCATCCGGGCAAAAGGACGCTGGGCCCCCTGCGATTTGCCCGGCTTACCCACGACAGCCCCGTCGCTGTCTATGCGCTGGGCGGCATCAATGCGGCTAACGCGGCCCAGTTGAACCGCTCGGGCGCTGCGGGGATTGCAGGTATAAGCGGCATCGCCTTAGGGTGAATGCGGTCCCATTCGCTCACTGGCATTCTCGGCGATGAACAAGGTATGGCTGTTTTATGAGCTTAGGCTGTAGTGCGCAGACGCGCCGGTCTCCGGCTTAAAATTTAAAGTGGCTCCCCACGAGAAACAGTAGATCCTGTTGCCCATCGTCTTCCGCCGTAACGCCCGCAAATTCACCCCATTTCCAGAACTGAATGGCGGCCCCTAGGGATAACCTTTGCCCTAATAAATAAGACCCCCCGATTTCGTAGGAATCTACTTTCTGATCCCCTAAATCCGGTCCAATCCGCAACCTGTCGAGTTCGCTATGGCTATACTGAACACCGAAGGCCCACGGTCCCAAGTCATATTTGACCCCGAGGTCGAATGTTTCCTGACCATCCAAGTTTGAAAATTGGTCCGGCTCGCCGTCGGTCTGCACATGGTTTTCAAAATAGGAAGTGCTGAAGGTAAATCCGGTATAGCCGGCCGAGAGGCCTAGTTTCCAGCTTTGAAATTCCGGATGCACTTGGCCTGTATTGTCTTCTTCCAGGGCAGTCGAACTGAGGCTCGTGGAAAGACTGAGGTCTACATCCTGAACCCTTTTTTGATAAGCAAAACCAAGGGCAAACGCTTTCTCGACGCCAGAACCGGTCTCAAGCCCGGCTTGCAAATCGTTAGATAATTCTTGGTTCAGCCCCTGGGTCAGTCCTTGCGCAAGCGCCTGGTCCATGGCTGATCCTGCCGCCAATCCCGTTGCTTGTCCGGCGCTTAAGGCGAGGCTCGCCCCGGCGCCCACGGCGTATTTATAGCAACTTGCGTCATCGATCTCCGGGCTGATGAACTTACAATTTCCGGCTTCACTCCCCCGGTCACCGCCAAAATCTACAATTCGTGGCGTGAAAAACAGCATGCTACTCGTCGGCACAGGTAAATTTTGCGCGCCTTCAATGGTGATGGGCCGACCCAGAATAAACCCCGGGGTTACTGCAAACTGAGATGTGCTGTGGTCAAGATTTGCCGGGCCCATTGGATGGCCACTTTGGGTGTCGGCCTCACGCGGGTTGATTTGATCGATTTCTGTCAACTCCAAGGCCCATACTGGCTGGCTCACGAGCGCACAAAACATCGCGCCGGCGATGATCCATCCCCCGCGAATGGGCCGGCAGCACAGGTGCACACCAGTGCTGTTAGCGGTCCTGCAGCCGCCAGCAATTCTCAGCCGTCTGATGTTACTTTCCAAACTCATCGTACGATCCAAGCGCCTCATTCGCGCGCTTAACAGCTCCCGCGCGTCCCTATCAATTAATTGGTCGCAAGCTCATCTAATATTGGTCGCAAGCCCGCTCGTTATTTGTCGCAAGAACACTAGCCGCTACCGGCGCTTCTCCTATTTATACTTCTGCGATCGGCGCGCCTCTTGCCCCCGCTTCCCGAACCAGGCTCCGGCAGAAGCTCTGATCATTGGAGACCGGATCAATGGCCGCCAACTTGCTTGGCCGGGGCCAATTTTCGGTATTGCAACGGCCCAAGTCACGTATTTGGGTCCACCCCGTTCCACATTCTCGATCCAGTTTCCGATTAGGCCATGGCCGGTGTCGCTTGTAAAGATTCGTGCCCCCCTGTGGCTGTAGGTTTCCCCCGGCCTATGGCGTCTCGGCCACAGTCCGCCCTAAACCCGCGAGAGGCCTATACTTTTAAGAACGGATACCGCATAAAGAGCGCGCAATCGACGGTGGGGGCAAGATAGAGTTGTTTGCCGTTGCTTAAGAGGGATACGAGGCCGCGCAGGGGCACAGCCGCGCGGTGTGGATAAGGTGAGATATGGGTTTTACTAGGTTTCGAGCGGGCCTCGTACGGGTAACGCCGATCGTTGTGCTGGCCGGCCTTGTAACCGGGTGCGTATGGCCGTTTGGCAGCGGCGAAAGCGGGATGTTTGACGCGCAAACGACGCCCCCGACGATCGTCCGTCCGCTCGCCACGCCCCTCGCACCCCCCGATCCTGGGCCCGGTCCTGGGGAAAACAAAGATATCGCCAGCCGGGTCAACAGCTTTCTCTGGCGGGCCTCCCTCGACACCATCGCTTTTATGCCTTTAGCCAGCGCCGACCCCTATGGCGGGGTCATTATCACCGATTGGCTGGCCACGCCGGAAAATCCCAATGAACGCTTTAAACTCACGGTTTATGTGCTCGATTCGGAATTGCGGGCGGACGCCGTCAAAGTCGCCGTGTTTCGTCAAACCTTGCGCGTAAGCGGCATCTGGGCCGACGCCAGA
Organism: Alphaproteobacteria bacterium; assembly: GCA_029941135.1. GTDB lineage: Bacteria > Pseudomonadota > Alphaproteobacteria > JAPYRI01 > JAPYRI01 > JAPYRI01. The sequence goes on from JAPYRI010000018.1 coordinate 10,365, forward strand.
GTCGGCCCGGAAAGCGCCATTCGCATCGAAAACACGATCCTGTCCCGGGCGCGCCAGTTGCGGCTGCGGACGACGGTCGGATAACCCCAGCCAGGCGCGGTTCGCTGGCTGCGGCGTAAATCCGCGCCGCCGGCACCGGCGTTCGGGAGGATCGAAAAATCGAGCCCACCTCACGCTACAACCCTCGGGAAAGTGAAGCCAAGTGGCAGGCGGTCTGGTCTGACCGCCAGACCTTCCGCGCCGACGTGGATTCGTCGCGGCCGAAATACTATGTGCTCGAAATGTTTCCCTATCCGTCGGGGCGCATCCACATGGGGCACATCCGCAATTACACCTTGGGCGATGTTGTCGCCCGCTATCGCCGTGCCCAGGGCTTCAATGTCCTTCATCCGATGGGCTGGGACGCCTTTGGCATGCCGGCGGAAAATGCCGCCATTGAAAACCAAGTGCCGCCCGCCGACTGGACTTATCAAAATATTACCCAGATGCGCGCACAATTGCTGGCCATGGGCCTGTCCATCGACTGGAGCCGGGAGATCGCCACCTGCCATCCGGGTTATTACCGGCATGAGCAAAAGATGTTCCTGGACATCTACGCCGCCGACCTCGCTTACCGCAAGGAAAGCTGGGTCAATTGGGATCCGGTTGACCACACCGTGCTGGCCAACGAGCAAGTCATCGATGGCCGGGGCTGGCGCTCGGGCGCCCTGGTCGAGCGGAAGACGTTGTCCCAATGGAATTTCCGCATCACAGCCTTTGCCGACGACCTGTTGAGCGAGCTGGAGCGCATGGACGGCTGGCCGGCCAAAGTGCGGACTATGCAGCGCAATTGGATCGGCCGCTCGGAAGGCATGCGGCTGCGGTTCAAGATCGCGACCGGCAGGAGCGGCACAGGCGCCGGCGACTTGCCAGAGACGCTCGACGTCTATACCACCCGCCACGACACGTTGTTTGGCGCCAGTTTTTGCGCCATCGCGGCCGACCACCCTTTGGCGACTGAGATCGCCTTAAACGATCCGGCGCTGACCGATTTTATCGACCGATGCCGAGTTACAGGCACGTCCGAGGCGGCCATCGAAACCGCCGAGAAAGAGGGATATGACACGGGGATCACCGTCCATCACCCGTTTCGCAAGGGTACCGAGCTGCCGATTTACGTGGCCAATTTTGTCCTGATGGAATATGGCACCGGCGCCATCTTCGGCTGCCCCGCCCACGATCAGCGGGATCTCGAATTCGCCCGCAAGTATGGCTTACCGGTCCTGCCGGTCGTTGTGCCCGTGGACGCAGACCCCCGCACCTTTCACGTCGACAAGGACGCTTACGTGGGCGCTGGTTGCCTCGCCAATTCTAACTTTTTGGATGGGATGACGGTGCCTGACGCCCAAATCGAGGTCGCACGCCGCTTGGAAGCCGCCAATGTGGGTGAGCGCACGATCAATTACCGACTGCGCGATTGGGGGGTGTCAAGGCAGCGTTATTGGGGCTGTCCCATTCCAATGATCCATTGCCCGGCCTGCGGCATCGTCCCCGTGCCGGCCGCCGACCTGCCGGTCACTTTGCCGGACGACCCTAGCTTCGACACGCCTGGCAATCCGCTCGACCGCCACCCCACGTGGAAGTATGTATCCTGTCCCCAATGCGGCGCCGAGGCCGAGCGCGAGACCGATACCTTCGATACCTTCATGGAATCATCATGGTATTTTGCCCGTTTTTGCACCCCCCGCGGGGACTCCCCATTTGACGACGAGGCGATCGACTATTGGATGCCGGTGGATCTTTACATTGGCGGTGTCGAGCACGCGATCCTCCATTTGTTGTACTCACGCTTTTTCATGCGCGCGCTTAAACAATGCGGGTATTTAGAGCATAAGGAGCCGTTCACCGGTCTGTTTACCCAAGGCATGGTGTGTCACGAAACCTATCGTGCAGAGGATGGCGAATGGCTAACGCCGGCTGACGTGGTGCGTAAAAAAGATCGGATGGTCAGGGTCGGCACCGGGGCGCCGGTCACCATTGGCCGTTCCGAAAAAATGAGCAAATCGAAAAAGAACGTGGTCGATCCGGCGGATATTGTGGACACCTATGGTGTGGATGCGGCACGCTGGTTCATGGTTTCAGACAGTCCACCCGACCGGGACTTAGAGTGGACGGACGCGGGCGCCGAGGGGGCGTGGCGGTTTATCCAAAAACTTTGGCGCTTGGTCGCGGGGATAGCCGGCGATTTACCGCTGGCAGAAAGTCCGTGCCCGGATCGGTTAAGCGATCCGGCACTTGCCCTCCGCCGCGCGACCCACAAGGCGATTTTGGCGGTCACCCGGGACATTGAAGATCTGCGATTTAACACCGCGGTCGCGCAAATTTACGAAATCACCAATACGCTTACCGGATTTGTGCCGCAGAAAGAGGACCCTATTGGCGATCTCTGGGCGGTGCGCGAAGGATTGGATGCCTTGGTGCGCTTGTTCGCACCAATGATGCCGCATTTGGCGGAGGAATTGTGGGCAATGCTGGGACATAGTAATCTGGTGGCCAATAGCGACTGGCCCCAAGGAGATCCCGCCTTACTCGAGCAAATCACCGTTACGATCGCCGTTCAAGTGGGCGGTAAACTGCGCGCCACTTTGGAGGTTGCCCGCGATCTTGAAAAGTCCGAAATTGAAGCGGCAGCTCTCGGCGATGCAAAAGTCATAAAAGCCATCAACGGTCGGGACATTCGTAAGGTTATTGTCGTCCCTAATAAGATCGTCAACGTGGTAGTTTGAGCGTTAAATCAGTCAAGTGCCCACAGGGGTAAAATCTATGGGGTTTAAATATTGATGGGGTACAGAACTTTCTTGTGGATTGCGGTGTTCGTGCTAACCGCGAATTGCGGGTTTCGCCCGCTCTATGGTGAACGTTCGATGAGCGCCAGTACGGTAGATGCCATGGCGTTGGTCGACGTGGCACGATTGCCTCACCGGTATGGTCAGATTTTGCGCAATCATCTGCTCGATAGAATTACCCCCATGGGTCGCCCGGTCTCCCCCCGCTACCGTCTGAAGCTCAGCATTAAAACCCAAAAGGAAGCGCTGGCGATCGAACAGGATGAGACTGTTGAGCGCTTCAATTTTAGTTTGGTCGCGAGCTATAAGCTCGTCGATTTGGCGACGGCGGCAACCGTGTTTCAAGCCCAGTCGCAATCAATTGCCGCCTATAATGTCGTGCGGTCCGACTACGCGACCTTGGTTGCCGAACAGGATGCTGCGGCCCGGGTCGCCCGCGAAGTCAGCGACGATATTAAAGTTCAATTGGCGATTTTCTTTGATCGGCAATTGTCTCCTAGAAGCTAAAGAGCACGCCGTTTTCCCCGACGGTCCGATTGACGTAACGCCATGATTGTAACGCCCCGTTCGGTCTCCTCCTTTCTCAAAAAACCTGATCCTTCCGTGCGAGCAGTATTGGTTTATGGAAGTGACGAAGGCCTGGTGCGTGAGCGTGCGGAAACCTTGCTTTTGACCGTGGTCGCGGATTTAAGAGACCCTTTTTGTGTCACTGATTTCAGGGCCGATATTTTGAAGGACGATCCCGCCCGTCTTGCGGATGAAGCTGCGGCCATCGCCATGACCGGGGATCGCCGAGTGGTTCGGGTGCGCAATGCGGCAAATGGACATGCTAAAATTTTTGAGGACTTTTTGACCCATCCGGTTGGTGACGCCTTGATCGTGGTCGAGAGTGGAGCGCTCGCGAAAAATGCAGCTTTGCGTAAACTCTTTGAAAAGGCGGAAGCCGCCGCAGCCCTGCCATGTTATCCGGATGAGGGTCATGGCTTGGTGGAACTCATTGCCGACCATCTGCTGAGCCGACACGGTCTTAAGGTGGAACCCGGCGCACTTACGTATTTGGCTGATAGGCTCGGCAGTGACCGGCGGATGACCCGCCAGGAACTGGATAAGCTTGCCTTATTCAAAGGGTCGGCGGAGGGTTCAACCATCACCTTGGAAGATGCCGAACAGGCTGTAGGAGATGGCGGGTCCGTGCAATTGGATGAGATTGTCTATGCCGCCACCGGCGGCGATATGGTTGGGCTCGACCGCAATCTTGCGCGCTACTATTCAGCCGGTGAAAACTCTATCCCGCTTTTACGCGCCCTATCCCGCCATCTGGAGCGGCTGCAATGGGCCCGGGCCGATGTGGATTGCGGCTCAACGCCCGCTCGCGCCATGGAATCCCTGCGGCCACCGGTGTTTTTTAAAAAAGAACGCTCATTTAGTCAACAACTGCAAATGTGGTCGCGGGAACGGCTGATCACCGCCCTTCAGATTGTCCTCGATGCTGAAATTGACTCTAAAACCACCGGGTTACCTCCTGACGTGGTTTGCGGGCGGGCGCTCCTGCGAATTGGCAATGCCGCACGAACTCGGGCCACCAGAGGCGACCAATACCGTCGTTAACGGGCAAATTAGTTGTGATTCACAATTGGAAACCGCTTGAATTACTCGCCTTGGGAACACAAACGTTTGCAAATTTCGTCTAGTTGCTCCAAGGTTGCATAGGTAATTTTCACTTCCCCGCCCTTTTTCTCCCCGAGAAATTTCAGATCGACTTTAAGTCCGAGCGCATCAGAGATATCGCGCGCGAGGGCCAAAGTGTCTGGATCTTTTGCCGGAGATGGGACATCGCGGCGTGGCTTTTTGGTGATTTTTTCCGCTTCGCGTACATTTAGTGATTGATTGACGATCCGGATTGCCAGTTTTGCTGGGTCGTCAGCGGTAACTAAGGCCCGGGCGTGACCGGCCGATAATCGGCCATCGGCCAAGTATGCTTTCACACTATTGGGTAAAGAAAGCAGCCGTAACATGTTGGCGACATGGCTGCGACTTTTACCAACCAAACGACCGGTTTGGTCTTGTGTATAATTGAAATCAGCCTTAAGGCGTTGATATCCTTCGGCTTGGTCCAATGGTGTCAGGTCTTCCCGTTGAATATTTTCAATGAGGGATATTTCTAAAGCTTCGGCGTCGTCAAGGTCTTTGATGATCACCGGCACTTGATGAAGTTGTGCTTTTTGCGCGGCGCGCCAGCGCCGTTCCCCGGCCACGATCTCGTAGCAGGTCGGATCGCTTTCGACACGACGGACCAATAAGGGTTCCAAGACACCCTTCTCGCGAATTGAATCCGCCAGTTCCGTCGCTTTCTTTTCGTTAAAATACCGCCGGGGTTGAAACTTGTTGGGCCGCAATTTATCGACTGGAACGTCTTTGGTGCTGCGCACCCGGTCAAGGGCGGCGTAATCTTCCCCTTCGTCCCCCATGAGAGCCGATAAACCCCGGCCAAGGCCGCGACGTTTGGTTTTCTCGTTCATCTTACCCCCACTGTGAGGAAGAGATTGTACGTTTGTCATGGCGCCACATTTGCCGAATCAATTGTTGACTTTGGTATTTGTGTTGATGAGGTACCCGGTTTTGTTTGCCGATCATGTTCCGCTTCCGGTTGAGTATCCCTCTCAGGCCGCATGAACCGCCCGTTCCCGTCGCAACATTTCGCTGGCGAGTTGCATATAAGCGCGGCTGCCGGCACACCGGTGATCGTACAGCAATGCTGGCTTTCCATGGGAGGGGGCCTCGGAAACCCTTACATTCCGGGGAATAATCGTGTCGAAGACTTTATCACCCATAAACTCACGAACATCCTCTGCCACTTGATCGGACAAATTGTTGCGTCGGTCGTACATGGTCAACACAATTCCCTCGATGTCCAATTCTGGATTGAGACTTTTGTGTACGCGCCGAATAGTCCGCAGTAATTCGCTCAAGCCTTCAAGGGCAAAAAACTCGCATTGTAGCGGGACCAAAATCGATGTTGCCGCTACCATGGCATTTACCGTCAGCAAACTAAGGGCCGGCGGACAATCAATGAGGAAATAGTCATAGGCCTGGTCGGAATTATGTAAAAGCTCTTTCAGGGCCGTGATTGAATCTTTTAGACGAAAGGCCCGATTTGCAGCGTCAATCAATTCCAATTCAGCCCCAACAAGGTCGACTGTCGAAGGCACCACGTGAAGGTTCGGTATTTTGGTATCAATGATTGCCTGTCGCAAAGGCGCCTGGCCCATCAGGATTTCGTAGCTGGAACAGGTTCTTTCTTTTCGGTCAATGCCAAACCCGGTACTTGCGTTGCCCTGGGGGTCCAAATCTATCACCAGAACCCGTCGCCCGACCGCGGACAAGGCGGTTGCCAAATTGATGGTTGTTGTGGTTTTGCCAACCCCGCCTTTTTGATTGACCACGGCAATGACCCGACCCGCGTGACCATTTAGGGGATCTTGCAGTGGAGGAATATACTCAGACACGACGCACCTCTTTAACGATCAATATAGTACCAGATCCCCCTGTCTGGCTCTGAACACGTGTTGTCACCATACTCCAAGATTTAGTCGCTTGCACCAATTCTTTCTCAACATCTTGTCCCTTAAGAAAAAATCCGCATGTTTGAGGCGCCCAGAATTTGGCGGCATAGGGCATCAGTACATCCAACGGCGCGCACGCGCGGGCGGTAACAACGTCGGCTTTGAAGGGGTTAATATCTTCAATGCGCTGGGTGTGCAGAATGATATTTGTGCCGGTGACCCGGGCGGCCTCCTGGAGGAAAGCGCCCTTACGTTGATGGCTTTCGACTAAATGGACTTGCAGATTAAGCGCCGTCTCAGATGCCATAATCGCGAGAACAAGGCCCGGAAACCCGGCCCCACTCCCCAGGTCAACCATCACCGTAGTTCCGGATATTTTGTCGTTTTGAATAAGGTTGGAAATCAACGGCCAAAGTTGTGCCGAATCGAACATATGCCGGTGCCATAATCGAGATAATGAGCTCGTTCCGACCAGATTAATTTTGGTTTGCCACTTCTTGAGCAGATCACCGTAAGCAATGAGGCGATCCAATGTTTCACGTGAAACACCGGTGACCTTTGCAAAGTCCAGAGCGCTTTCGGCCTCAACCGGCGGGATGCCGGTCACGCAGATTTCCGGGAGTGGCCCCGTCTCACGTAGCCAAGCACGGCTGTGAGAGCTGCCGGGGTCATGCCGGGAATGCGGGCAGCAGCCCCCAATGTTTCGGGCCGAACTTGTTCCAATTTTTCCCGGGCTTCATTGGATAAACTATGGATTTGTGTGTAGTCAATTTCTGGGTCTATCCGTAATGTCTCATCACGGCGAAAGGCGATTACATCGGCCTCTTGGCGCCCCAGATACCCTGCGTACTGCGCTTCCACTTCCAATTGTTCAACGATGTCCGGCCGCAGCTCCCGCAGCTCAGGCCACCGGTCCGCGAGTCGCGCAAGAGTCATGCCGGGATACACCAGCAATTCCATAACCGATCGTCGTACGCCATCCAGATTGATCGCAATGCCAAATTTCCGGGCCTGATTGGGCGTCATGTTTAATTGACCTGCCTGCTGCCTGGCCGCTGCGAGGGCTTCCATTTTACGGCCAAACTGTGTGGCCCTTCGGGTATCGATGCACCCGATGGCGAGACCCCGGGGTGTGAGCCGTTGATCAGCATTATCAGCGCGCAATGTTAAGCGGTATTCTGCCCGCGACGTGAACATGCGATAGGGTTCGGACGTTCCCCGTGTAGTCAGATCATCAACCATGACCCCCAGATACCCTTCCGCCCGGTCGATGGTAAAGGGGTTGCCGCCTCCCGCCGACAGGGCTGCGTTGACGCCCGCCAAAATACCCTGGGCAGCAGCTTCTTCGTACCCCGTCGTTCCATTAATTTGACCCGCCAAATAGAGGCCCGGAATGCGCCTGGTCTCCAAAGATTGGGTCAATTCCCGTGGGTCGACGAAGTCGTATTCGATGGCATAGCCCGGGCGGAGTATTTTGGCATTCTGCAGCCCAGGAATGGTTGCGATCATTTGTTTTTGAACATCTACGGGCAGGGATGTGGATATGCCATTTGGATAGACGGTGGGATCATTCAATCCTTCCGGTTCAAGAAATATCTGATGGCTATTCCGTTCCGCGAAACGGACAACTTTATCCTCGATTGACGGACAATACCGGGGACCATTTGATTGTATTTGCCCACTATAAATGGGTGATTTAGTCAAATTTTCGCGAATGAGGTCGTGGGTTTTTACGGTTGTGCCGGTGAGGTGACAACTGATCTGTGGGGTGGTGATTTGCTCCGTCAAGAACGATAAGGGCACCGGTTCCGGGTCGCCCGGTTGTTCTTTGAGCGATGTCCAGTCAATGGTCCGGCCGTCCAATCGCGGTGGTGTCCCCGTTTTCAGCCGGCCCATATTGAACCCGGCCCGGGTGAGAGTCTCGGCCAATCCCAAAGAAGGTGCCTCACCCACGCGGCCACCCGGCTGCTGATTCTGTCCCACGTGCATGATGCCCCGTAGGAACGTCCCTGTTGTGAGGATCACCCGGCCGGCCCGCCATTCACGGCCATCTTCCGCAGTCACCCCTGACGCCCGTGGGCACGATTCTGGTTTCCCGTTGGCTAAAATGAGGTCATGGGCCGTCGCCGCCCGAATATCCAGATTGTCCTGGGACTTGAGGTGGCTTTGAACTGCTGCCCGATACAGCGCGCGGTCTTGTTGGGCGCGTGGCCCGCGCACCGCCGGTCCTTTGCGGCGATTGAGCAAGCGGTATTGAATGCCGCCCTGATCAGCCGCCAACCCCATGACGCCACCAAGGGCGTCAATTTCACGAATGAGGTGACCTTTTCCCAAGCCCCCTATGGCTGGATTACACGACATTTCGCCAATCGTGTCGGTCCGATGGGTGAGCAACAAAGTTTGCGCCCCAAGACGCGCCGCCGCAGCCGCGGCTTCCACCCCAGCGTGACCTCCTCCGATCACGATCACATCGTACATTTTTTGGTTCATGTGGAATATCCTGGCGCGGCTCAAGACGCGCAAGCGGCCGGTACTTTAGGGTCGCACTGTGCAGATGTCAAAAATTTGACCGCTGAACGAAAGCAAAACTTCTCAGGGCCACCGTGTTTCACGTGAAACAAATTCGATCGAAGCCGCCTGAATCGACTTCGCGGGCCTGCATCGAAGTATCTGCCGCATTCCGGGCCGGCCAAAATTTGCCGGTTTCAGTCTCTACTTGCCGATACAAAACTCGGCAAACACTTGGTCCAAGACATCCTCTACATCGATCTGGCCGGTAATTTGACCGAGACAGCGGGTGGCCAATCGAAGCTCCTCGGCCGCAAGTTCACTCATATTCGGGGTTTGTGCGACAACATTTGTAAACCGATCCATGGCATCCATGCAGTCTTCGAGGGCCCTGCGGTGCCTAGCTCGGGTGAGGCTCGGCCCGGGCCCTGAGACCAGACGGTCCGCCACCCTGGCCTCAAGCGCCACAAGGAAGTCTTCCATACCGGCCCCGGTGTTGACCGACAGAGGCCAAGTTCCGGAGCCTGGGGGTAATCCATCGGCCAGCTCCACCACCCCGACAGGCTCATCCAGCAGGTCAATCTTGTTGACAACTATCATCGCGATTTCATCCACTTGGTCACGGGTGTGCACGTCCATATGGGGCCACTCCTGGGCATCAAACATGACAACTTTAAGGTCGGCAGCGGCGGCTTTCTTTCTCGCCCGAAACATTCCTTCCCGCTCGACCGGGTCTTCGCTCAGCCCCCGCAAGCCCGCCGTATCCGCCAATGTCACTGGAAATCCGCCGAGATCCATATGAACTTCGATGACGTCCCGGGTGGTCCCTGCCAGGTCCGAAACGATTGCCGCGTCCCGCCGGGCAAGGGCGTTCAACAAACTCGATTTTCCCGCATTGGGTGGCCCGACAATGGCCACATAAACCCCGTCGCGCAGGCGCTCACCACGATGATCATCATTCAGATGACTCCCGACATCCTGTTGTAACGCACTAATCTGCTGTCCCACGTTACCCAATATGGCGTGCCTTTCGCCGGGGCTCAGTTCATCGTCGGGAAACTCAAGATCTGCCTCCAGGTGGGCCAAACCGATGATCAGACGATCCCGCCAACCTTGGTAGAGACCGGCGAGGGCACCATCCATCTGCCGCAAGGCTTGGCGGCGCTGGGCCTCGGTCTCCGCGTTAATAAGGTCGGCGAGACCCTCGGCGCGGGTCAGATCAAGCTTGCCATTGTCGAATGCCCTGCGGGCGAATGCCCCGGCCTCCGCCGGCCGGAACCCCGGCAGGCCAGCCAAGGCCGCGAAGAGAGCCGCGACGACAGCACGCCCCCCGTGGACTTGAAATTCGGCAACATCTTCGCCGGTGAAACTTTCGGGGCCCGGAAACCACAGCACCAATCCCCGGTCTATCAGACGACCCCCGTCGGGCCATCGGAGGGTCCGTAAGGCCGCAAATCTCGGGGCGGGGAGAGCGCCAGACAGAGCTATTATCGCCTCCCCGGCCCCAGGGCCGGAGACTCGCACGACGGCGACGCCGCTGCGCCCGGCGCCACTCGACAAGGCATAAATGGTCGTGTCCATACCCTCAGGGACTCCGCTGTTTTCTGTTTATCGCCCCGACCACCTATGCCGACCCTAAGCCCCGCGCGGCTTCGACCCCCATTCGACTTCGTTCCCGTGCTATTTCGGTCTCTGTCCGGGGGTGAGCATCAGACGCGCCACCCGGCCGCCATCACGCACGTGAACCTCAAGGATCTCGTCCACATCCGCTTGACTGTCATAGCGGTACCACACCCCCTCCGGATATATCACCAGGGTGGGGCCCAATTCGCACCGATCCAGGCATCCACTCGCATTGATGCGGACCGGCCGCATTTTCATTTCCTTGGCACGGGCTTTCATGTAGCCCCGTAACTCCAGCGAACCCTTGTCCCGGCAACACCCGCGTGGATGACCGGTCTCGCGCTGATTGGTGCAGCAAAATACATGGCGCTGATAAAATTGCGGGGGATCGTCGGGGGGGTCGTTCATGGCGCCACTATTCTATAATACACATATTTATTGGTAAATATTATATATTACAATTATCATGTGTATATTACTCCGATTTTGGGTCACTTTTTACCCCCGCTGCCGACCAGAAATTTTTCATGGTCTGCTCCCCGCCGGATACGTCACCACCCCCGAACCAGGGTTTCATCAGGCTCTCCGGATCCATGGTGCCGACGCTCGCACGTATTCGATCCATCATCTCTTCAGTGGCATTTTTTGCAGCTTGGTCAGATCCGGTAGACCGAGAAACGACCGCGCCTCCATCGTCGTACATTCCACCTCGATTTTGATTTTCATGTCGACACCGATCCTCCCCTTGTCGGCCCTCGTGGGCGCCCAAGATTTAACCTCGACCCTAGGGGATCGAATGCGCGCGCGCAACGACAGCACAAGCATACGGCTCTCCGGGCCTGAACCTTGCTTGGAGTTTGACCCAATCGCAACCGCAGCTTACCTTGAAACCAACCACGAATAACCAGAATTTGACGACTTCGACGCCGCCCCATCGCACCCGAAGGATGCCATGAGCCGTAATCGCCTGCACGAAGAAACCAGCCCCTACCTGCTCCAGCACCGGGCCAATCCGGTCCACTGGCAGGCATGGGGCCCGGACGCGCTTGAACTTGCACGGTCGACCCAGCGGCCCATATTGCTCTCGATCGGCTACGCTGCGTGCCACTGGTGCCACGTCATGGCGCACGAAAGTTTTGAAGATCCGGCCTGCGCCAATATCATGAATGAGCTCTTTGTGAACATTAAAGTGGATCGTGAAGAACGCCCGGACATCGATGCTATCTATCAGTCCGCTTTGGTGTTTTTGGGCCAGCAGGGGGGCTGGCCGCTGACCATGTTCCTGACCCCGGAGGGAACGCCGTTCTGGGGCGGCACCTATTTTCCCAACCCTGCCCGCTATGGCCGGCCGGGATTCCCCGACTTGTTGAGGCTCGTCAACGAGATTTTTCAATCCGACCCGGACACTGTCAAACAAAATTGTGAGGCCCTGGGCGGGGCCCTGGATCGGTTGGCGAAGAGCCCCACCCCCGGGGCTCTTTCACTGCAAGACCTGGATGCTTACGCACTCCGATCGCTCGAGGACATGGACACCGTGCATGGCGGCACCCTCGGCGCACCAAAATTTCCGCGTCCATTTCTTTATGAATTTTTGTGGCGGGGGTTTCTCCGCAGCGGTGATGCCCGGCTTAAAGCTGCGGTTACTGTGTCCTTGGATAACATTTGCCAGGGCGGTATTTACGACCACCTGGGCGGCGGCTTTTCGCGCTATTCAACGGACGAACGGTGGCTCGCGCCGCATTTCGAAAAAATGCTTTACGACAATGGTTCGCTGTTGGGGGTGTTGCGACTGGTGTGGCAGGAAACCCAAAGCCCGCTTTATGAAAGCCGCATCCGCGAGACGATAAATTGGCTGTTGCGCGAGATGGTCGCGGACGGCGGAGGATTCGCCGCCTCCCTGGACGCCGACAGTGAGGGCGTAGAAGGCCGCTTCTATGTGTGGTCGGCGGACGAAATTTCCGACCTGCTCGGGCCAGACGCAGATAAATTTAACGCGATTTATGACGTCACGCGGGGCGGCAATTGGGAAGAAGCCAACATTCTCAATCGCTTGCGCAAGCTTGCCTTGGAGCCGGCTGAAGTTGAAGCGGATCTTGCAGATTGCCGCCGGCGGTTGCTGGACCGCCGAGCACAACGGGAACGTCCCGGCTGGGACGACAAAGTCCTCACCGACTGGAATGGCTTGGCCATCCGGTCCCTCGCCCTAGCCGGCCAAACTTTTGGCGAGCCCATGTGGATCGACACCGCCAAAGCCGCTTACCAATTTATTGTCGAGCATATGTCGAGCAGCGAAGCACCGGCCCGACTGTACCATAGTTTTAGGGCCGGACAGGCCAATCATACAGCGGTCCTTGATGACTATGTCAACATGACCGGTTCGGCTTTGGGCCTTCACGAGGTCACCGGGGACCCCACTTATCTCGCGCACGCGCAAGCCTGGATCGACACCCTCGACCGCCATTATTTGGACGCGGAAAATGGCGGCTATTTTTTTACGGCTGATGACGCGGAAGCCCTGATCACGCGGACGCGCGCGGCCCTCGACAACGCGAGCCCGTCAGGGAATGGAGCGGTGGTCGGCTGGCTCGCTCGCCTCTATCACCTCACGGGAGAGGCCCGCTACCGGGACCGGGCCGACGAAATCATCAGCGCTTTTGCCGGTGACGCCCCCCGCATGTTTCACTCGCTGCAATCCTTGATGAACGGTTTTGAAGATTTGGCGAGCCCTGTGCAAGTGGCAGTCATCGGCGCACGCACGCATCCGGATACGGCAGCATTATTAGGGGCCCTGCAAGAGTTTTCACTTCCTCATCTGGTGCTCTCGGTGGTGACCCCCGGCGACTCGCTGCCCGCCAATCATCCGGCTACCGGCAAACTCCAAAACAACAGCGTCGCCACCGCCTATGTCTGCGTGGGCACGACTTGCTCCCTCCCTATTACATCGATCGACGACCTGCGCACGCAATTGCGGGCGGCCGCGCCGTCCTCTGCCCATGGAGCCACTTAAGCCATGCCACAGCTTTCCCTTCGTAGTCCCATCGGCGACCTTTCAGTAAGCGAGGAAGCGGGCGTTATCGTGGCCCTTGATTGGGGTTGGGGATCGCAACAGCAAGCGACGCCCCTCTTGCGAGCGGCCAAGCGTCAGCTGGACTGCTATTTCGATGGCACGCCGATGACATTCGACCTGCCCCTCGCGCCCCAGGGCACCGCGTTTCAAGTGCGCGTGTGGGAGGCCATGACGGTCATCCCTTACGGCCGCACCCAAACCTACGGCGAGATTGCCCGCGACCTAAACTCTGGTCCTCGCCCGGTCGGAACGGCGTGTGGACGCAATCCCATCCCCATCATCATTCCGTGCCATCGGGTCTTGGCGGCCGGTGGTGCTTTGGGCGGGTACTCCGGTGACGGCGGGCTCGACACCAAGTTCGCGCTTTTGAGGCTTGAACGAGCTGATGGATTCGTGGACGCACTGCCGTTCGCGGTTTAGTGACAACCGCAACCCCAATCGCTAGAGTTCTGCGCCCGAGCGTCACAGCTCGGTAACCACAGGGGAGATGGCGTGATGAGCGGACACGAGATTGACATTGCCTGCAGCGATGGCACCTTCACGGGATACCTGGCAACACCAGAGTCTGGCAGCGGGCCCGGAATTATCGTCATTCAGGAAATTTTCGGCGTTAACCAGGGCATCCGCCAAATGTGCGCCGATTACGCCGCCCAAGGGTACGTCGCGCTGGCGCCGGATTTGTTTTGGCGGCAAGAACCCGGTATCCAATTGACCGACCAGGCGGAGGCGGAGTGGGCGAGGGCATTTGAATTGTTTCAAAGCTTCGATCTGGACAAGGGTGTCGACGACCTAAACGCAACACTCGAGCATTTACGGGGATTGTCCGAATGTACCGGCAAGGCCGGCTGCGTGGGTTTCTGTTTGGGCGGTCAACTCGCCTATCTGATGGCGTGCCGGACCATGATCAACGCCGCCGCCAGCTATTATGGCGTTTACATTCAGGATTATATCGCCGAAGCCGCCAACATTGGTCAGCCGCTTATTTTGCACGTCGCCGAAAAGGACGAGTTTGTGCCGCCTGAAGCTCAAAAAATCATGGCCGATGGCCTGCAAGAGAACCCTCTCGTAACGCTACATAATTACCCCAACGATGATCATGCTTTCGCGCGGGTGGGGGGCAACCACTACAATGCCGCCAGCGCGCAAGCGGCAAACGACCGCACGCTGCAACTGTTTCCCACAAACTTGAGTTAGGACGCGCACGATGGTTATGGCCATACGTATCCACGAGACCGGTGGCACCGACGTTCTGCGGTGGGAAGAAGTTGATGTGGGGAGCCCGGGGCCCGGCGAGGCCCGCCTGCGGCAATCCGCGATTGGACTCAATTTCATCGACACCTACCATCGCACCGGTCTCTACCCCATGCCTTTTCCGGCCATTCTGGGTGTCGAAGCCGCAGGCGTGGTTGAAGCGGTTGGCGAAAACGTGGCAACAGTGAAAGTCGGAGATCGAGTGGCCTATACCGAAATGCCGCCCGGTGCTTATACCCAGGCGCGGATCATGCCGGCAGATCGCCTGGTCAAACTGCCCGACAGCATGGATGACCTAACTGCCGGAGCCGCAATGTTAAAAGGTCTTACAGCGCAATTTCTCCTGCACCGAACCTATCCGGTTCAGCCCGGGGATACCATTCTCGTGCATGCCGCCGCGGGCGGGGTCGGGCTCATCATGTGCCAGTGGGCGAAGCACTTGGGTGCAACCGTCATCGGCACGGTGAGCTCGGAGGGAAAAGCCGCGCTTGCGCAAGCGCATGGTTGCGACCATCCAATCCTCTATACGCAGGAAAATTTCCGCGATCGGGTGATGGAATACACGGACGGGAAGGGGCTTCCCGTGGTCTATGATTCAGTTGGTAAAGACACCTTTATGGCCTCGCTCGATTGTCTGCGGCCGCTTGGCATGATGGTTACTTACGGCAATTCATCAGGCCCACCGCCTGAGATCAGCCCGCTGTTGCTTGCCCAAAAGGGCAGCCTGTTTCTCACCCGTCCGGTACTGATGGCTTATAATCAGGAGCGCGCTGCGCTGACGGCGGCAGCGGATGACCTGTTTGAGGTAATGAGCAGCGGTGCCGTCAAAGTGGAAGTGCGCCAAACGTACGCCCTCAAGGATGCCGCTCAGGCACAAGAAGATCTGGTCGCGCGCAGAACCACCGGATCGTCTGTGTTGGTGCCCTAAGCGGCGCTTAAGCGACACCCAGGCACTATTGCGGCACTCACATCACGTATTCATGCTGTCGAAGAAATCGTCATTGCACTTAGTCTGCTTTAATTTGTCCAGCAGGAACTCCATCCCATCGGTTATGCCCATGGGGGACAGGATGCGCCGCAAGACCCACATTTTTGACAATGTGGCTTTATCGACCAGCAATTCTTCCTTACGGGTTCCAGACTTAGCGATATCAATGGCCGGGAAACTGCGCTTGTCGGCCAGTTTGCGATCAAGAACGATTTCCGAGTTGCCGGTACCTTTAAATTCTTCAAAGATCACCTCATCCATCCGGCTGCCGGTATCAATCAGAGCCGTCGCGATAATCGTCAGCGACCCGCCTTCTTCGATGTTGCGCGCCGCGCCGAAGAACCGTTTTGGCCGCTGCAGTGCGTTGGCATCAACACCACCGGTTAGCACTTTCCCCGATGAGGGCACGATGGTGTTGTAAGCGCGCGCGAGACGTGTGATCGAATCCAACAAAATGACCACGTCCCGTTTGTGCTCAACTAAGCGTTTCGCTTTCTGAATGACCATCTCCGCCACTTGCACATGCCGGGTCGCGGGCTCGTCAAAAGTGGAACTGATCACCTCACCGTCTACCGAGCGCGACATATCGGTCACTTCTTCCGGCCGCTCGTCAATCAGCAGTACAATGACAAATACTTCCGGATGATTCTGGGTGATCGCATGGGCGACGTTTTGCAAGATCATGGTCTTGCCGGTACGTGGGGGCGCGACAATCAACCCGCGCTGCCCCTTGCCTAGCGGTGAAATCAGATCAACCACCCGGCCGGACAGATCTTTGACCGCCGGATCATTCGGCTCAAGGATAAATCGATCTTCCGGATAAAGCGGTGTCAAATTGTCAAAATGAACTTTGTGTTTGACCTTTTCCGGGTCTTCAAAATTGATCGAGCTGACTTTTAGGAGCGCAAAATATCGTTCGCCGTCCTTGGGCGCCCTAATTTCTCCCTCGACGGTATCGCCGGTGCGCAACCCAAATCGCCTGATCTGACTTGGACTGACATAAATGTCATCCGGGCCGGGCAAATAATTAGATTCGGGCGAGCGCAAAAAACCAAACCCATCTTGCAAGGTTTCTAATACGCCACCACCTGATACTTCATCGCCCTGATCTGCCAATTGCTTGAGGACAGCGAACATTATGTCCTGCTTGCGCATAGTACTGGCGTTTTCAATATTCAAATCTTCTGCAATGGTAAGAAGATCCGTGGATGCTTTACTTTTTAGTTCTTGTAAATTCATGGCAGACCTGCCGTCGAAAAAACTTGGTACAGGGGGGGGGGGGGGTGAAGTTCGTATTGGTATTTCCGGCAGAATACGGAACGCCCGTTATTGCTGCCCGAATGGTGATGCGCTACCGAGGGGCACTAGGAATTTAAATTTTTGAGAAACCTCGGTGACATGGTTTGGCTCCGAGCGGAACCTTTACTACGCTCGTCCAACATCAAGCAATTGAACCCACAAGTCAAATGGTGTTTTTGCGTCGTCCATGTCCCGCGCCTACCTTTATCGGGGGTCAGAGGCTAGAGAGGCCGGACAATCACCATAATAACGATGCCGATCATCAACAGTGTCGGCACCTCATTGACCAACCGATAAAACTTAGCACTGTGACGGTTGTTGTCTTCGGCAAATTGCTGTTGCCAATTGGTCAGCATGAAATAGAAGATCTCCAGCAACACTAACATTCCGAGCTTCAACCACATCCAGTATTCGTCAGCAGGCACAGCGCCCGGCGCCGCCAGCATGAGAATGCCAAAAAACCATGAGGCGAACATTGCCGGCGTGGTGATCGCCTTCAATAACCGGCGCTCCATGATTTTGAAGGTTTCCGATTGCTCGGAGCCCGACACAACACCGCAATGATAAACAAACAATCTTGGCAGATAGAGCATCCCCGCCATCCAGGCGATCACCGAGATCACATGCAGGGCCTTGAGCCAATCATACCAATCCCAGAGGAAATAGAGCTCCGACATGATGGATTAATGTTCTCCCTTGGCTGTCACCGGGCAAGCCGGGCCGGGCATTGATTATGATCCATTGGACAGTACCGATCTCCCGAGGCCGGGCAAATACGATTGGCGGCCGAGGCTTCCCCGGCTGCTGTTACCAAGCGCGCCAAGCTAGATATGTAATCTGCGTGGGTGCCCAAGGTTGGCACCCGCAAATATCCCGCCGCCCCATTTTGCTCGGCTAACTGTCGATATTCTATATCCAATTCAACCAAGGTTTCCGAATGTTCGGAAACAAACGCAATGGGCGAGATAACCAGCCGTTTGCCGGCGGCAGCAGCCTCTGTAATGGCGTCATCCGTCGAGGGACCAATCCATTCCAACGGCCCAACCCGGCTTTGATAACAGACCCGCCAATCAAGATTATTCCAGCCGAATTGGTCCGACTGAAGACAGGCCATGACCGCCGCAGCCGTTTGTTCGATCTGCCACTGATACGGATCACCGCGATCAACAATTTTTTTCGGCAACCCGTGGGCAGAAAAAAGGATCTGTACATCGGGCAGGTTACGCGACTGGTCGGTGATTAAGGCGCGCATGGTTTCGTCTATTTTCTGTGCGTGGGCGCGCACAAAGAGGGGGTCCGTCGGGTAGCAACAGAGGGTCGCTGTCGGACAGCTCAAACCGGCAGAGCGGGAGAGCCGGTTCCATGCGGCGGCGGATGAGCCCGCGGTCGTCGACGAAAATTGAGGATACAGGGGCAAAAGAACCACGTGATCGGGCGCATAGGCCACCACTTGTTGGACTGCATCCTCGGTCAACGGAAACCAATAGCGCATGGCGACAAACACACGGGTGTGATTGACCCCCTGCACACAGGCCCTCTGTTCTTCTAATTTCCGCTCCAGCGCTTCGGCTTGGGCCTTGGTTTGCCCGAGCAAGGGCGAGCAGTTTCCCATTTGCCGATATATATCTTGGGCAAACGGCGTTCGCCGCCGAGAAGCCAATTTTGCCACCAGCCAGCGCAAAGGGCCGGGCAACGATATTATTGCTGGGTCATTGAACAGATTGAACAGAAAGGGCTGCACCGCCTCAAGGGAATCCGGTCCCCCCAAATTGAACAGAACCACGGCCGTTTTTGTCATGGCATTAACCCAATTCCACGCACATGATCAGCTCACTGTCCGTCCTGGGACCGGACCAGGGAGACCAGTTCCGCAACATGTTCTGGCGGCGTTTCCGGAACAATGCCGTGGCCCAGATTAAAAATATGCGGCCCGCCTGCAAGCGCCGCAAAAATCTTATCAGTTTCAGATTTGAGGATGTCGCCACCAGCGACCAAAGCCAGTGGATCCAGGTTGCCCTGGACGGCAATCTTCTTCTGCAGGTTTTTAGCGGCCCAGGCCAACGATAGCCCGGTATCGATGCTCACACCGTTAACCCCGGTCGCCTCTACATAGTCGCCATATAGGGGTCCGGCACCGCGGGGAAAGCCGATGATTGGCACGTCCGGTCGGGCAGCCTTAACCTGGCGAATTAGATCAGCGGTGGGTTGAATGCACCATCGATTGAACTGGCTGGGTGGCAAGTTTCCCGCCCAAGTGTCGAAGAGTTGCAGAACCTCCGCACCTGCGTCTACTTGGGCAATCAAATATTCCGCGGTCGCATCGACCAACAATTGGATCAATACATCAAAGCCAATCGGATCTGTATAGGCCCATGATTTTGCTGCCGCTTGATTAGGTGATCCCCGGCCTTCTACCATGTACGTCGCCACAGTCCACGGTGCCCCAGCAAAGCCAATCAAAGTCATTGGAGGGGGCAATCTTTGCGCCAACTGCCGCAAGGTCTCATACACTGGAGCTAATTTCTGATGGAGACCTTCGGTGTTTAGTCCCGCCAATGCGTCACGGCCCCGAACAGGCTCTAGGACAGGCCCTTCGCCTTCTCGGAACGCCACATTTTGACCCAGTGCGTCCGGGATGAGTAAAATATCTGCAAACATGATCGCGGCGTCTAAGTCGTATCGGCGTAAGGGTTGAAGCGTTACCTCGACCGCCAGCTCGGGTGTGTAGCACAGATCGAGAAAATCCCTAGCTTTGCTTCTGGTCTGTCGATATTCAGGTAGATAACGGCCCGCTTGGCGCATCAGCCAAAGCGGCGTGCGTGTCGGTTCAAGCCCTGATAAAACATCAAGCAAGGGTTTGCGAAGCGGTACTTTATCTTCTGAAATCAATGAAAAAGCCTCGCCAAAAAAGTATCCCTAAAATCCTCTACTATATTCTTTCTATTAAGAAAATAGTAGTTGTTAGTGGATCCCTGTGAATATCGGGGATGATTTATTATCCCCAACTTTTTCATAGTCCGGCGGCAGAATACCATGCGATCGAGTTTATGTGCGCCATTCTGTGGGCAACCGATAATGAACAAACATTTCTGCCTGAAACACCACATGTGAATACCGGTAACAACCAGGGAGTAGTCGGCAAGGGCATGAGTTATACCCGCTAATCTGGAACCGATACGTCAGTGTCCCCCGGAGGAAACACTTGGGTAGAATACGTGCATAAATATGAACAAATATTTTCGAGTTTTGACCATGGTCGGTTTATTCTCACTATTCACAGATTTCCCCAGGACCGGGGAGTTGCTTTGAGTGGATGTGGTTATGGAAGATACTCTCCCAACAGATCTTAATGCTGCCAAAGACGAACCGACGGCAAAGCAGTTTCATCTTCATCTAGTATCGGACTCGACCGGCGAAACATTAGACGCGGTTGCGAAAGCAGCGCTGGTTCAGTTTGAAGGGGTGCGTCCAATTCTTCATCCGTGGTCGTCGGTACGTAGTCTCGGGCAAGTGGAGAGGGTGCTTCAGGAAGTTAAGGTTACATCTGGTATTGTTATCTTTACCCTGGTGAAAACCGAATTGCGGGATGCTCTCATGGAGGGATGCAACAAACTGCAGACGCCGTGTGTGCCGGTACTCGACCCAATCATCGGGGCTCTGGGAACTTTCCTTGGCGTGGAAAGCCAGCATCGGCCAGGCCTTCAGCATGCCATGAATGAAGATTATTTTGGCCGCTTGGAGGCCATGAAATTTACCATTGAACATGATGACGGGCAAAACCCAGAAGATTTGGACTTGGCCGACATCGTGCTCATCGGGGTTTCGCGAACGACCAAAACCCCAACATCCATCTATTTGGCGAACCGCGGTTTTCGGACCGCGAATATTCCTATCGTTCCCGATTGTCCTTTACCCCGTCAATTGGAGGAACTCGGCGCCAACATTCAGGTCGTGGGTTTGATTATCAGTCCTGATCGTCTGGTGCCCGTGCGGCGCAGCCGGTTACTGTCGTTGCGGCAGGAAGATACCGATTACGTGGATCCCGAGCGGGTTCGGGACGAGGTGAACTATGCGCGGCGACTGTTTTCCCGCAAGTCGTGGCCGGTTATTGACGTGACCCGGCGCTCAATTGAGGAGACGGCAGCAGAAGTGATCAATCTGCGCGCCCGCCGGGCGGAAAGCGGCAATGTCTGAAATCCACCATCAATTGTGCCTCGCCTCGGCAAGTATTGTACGGGCCCGTTTGCTGCGTGCAGCCGGCGGTGATTTTGTTACCGACCCGGCGGATATTGACGAAGCGTGCGTGAAAAATACCTATAAACCATATCCCGACAAGCCGCCTCTGGCGGCGGCGCTGGCGGAACAAAAAGCCTTGCATGTGACGGCTCGATGGCCGCATTCGTTGGTTTTGGGCGCAGACCAGACCCTCGTCTGTGACGGCCAGGCCTTCGATAAACCAGACAACCTTGAAGCGGCACGGGAGATGCTTTCCTATCTTCGGGGTCGCCGACATACGTTGACGGCAGCCGTGTGTGTGGTGCGCGATCAAGAAACGTTATGGCAATATCATGCGGAAGCTACGCTGGAGATGCGGGCATTTTCCGACCGCTTTCTCGACGAGTATCTCGCCCAGGCGGGAGAGAGAGAGTTGAGTGGCGTCGGCGCCTATCGGCTCGAAGATAAAGGCGTCCAGCTTTTCAGCGCGGTCGAAGGAGACTACTTTACCATATTGGGATTGCCGTTAATCCCAGTTTTGAACTTCATGCGGTGCGAGGGAGTAATGGCCACGTGACCCTATCAGGTAAATCCCGGATTGCCGGTATATTGGGCTGGCCGGTATCCCACTCTTTATCGCCGCGAGTGCACGGCTTCTGGTTGCGCGAGCACGGCATTGATGGCGCTTATATCCCCTTGCCCGTGGATCCTAAAAACTTTGCGGTGGCGGTGCGCGCGCTCCCCCAATTGGGTTTTCGGGGCGCAAACGTAACCGTACCCCACAAAGAAGCAGCGTTTAGGGCGGTTGATGTGGTTGACCCAATGGCCGAGCGCCTGGGCACGGTCAACACAATTGTTGTGACCGAAACCGGCAAACTCGAGGGCCGGAGTACCGATGGCTACGGATTTATGGAAAACCTTTACGCCGCTGAAACCGGCTGGAGGGCCAACTCGGGTGCGGCCATGGTGCTGGGGGCCGGGGGCGCCGCACGGGCTGTGGTTGCGGCTTTACTGGAGGCGGGCGTGAACGAGGTACGGGTGAGCAATCGCACGTGTGCGCGGGCGGAAGCCATCGCCTCAGAGTTCGCCCACATGGCTGCGGGCGAGATCACCGTTGTCCCCTGGGAGGCATGCGCGGTGGGGCTGGAGAACGCAGCGCTTTTGGTTAACACGACAACGCTGGGCATGATTGGTCACCCGGCACTGTATTTGCCTTTGGGCACCCTGCCGCTTTCCGCCACGGTCATGGATATTGTTTACACACCCCTCGAGACCGAACTCCTGGCGGCAGCCCGCGCGCGAGGGAACCCGGTAGTTGATGGGCTGGGCATGCTGCTCCACCAGGCCCGCGCGGGATTTGCCGCGTGGTTTGGTGTGGAGCCGCAAGTGACCGCAGATCTGCGGCGCTTTGTCTTGGACGACTTGGAAGGTCCGGCCGCATGATTGTTCTAGGCATGACGGGGTCTATTGGGATGGGTAAAACTGAAACCGCACACATGTTCCGCGCACTTGGGGTGCCGGTCTATGATGCCGATCAGGCGGTGCATGATCTTTATAAAAAGGGTGGCGCCGGCGTCGATCCCATTGAACAAACATTCCCCGGTGTGTGCGTCGACGGGGCCATCGACCGGGAGCGCCTAAGCGCCCAGGTGATGAACGATGCGGCCGCATTCCGCAAATTGGAGCAGATTATTCACCCCTTGGTGCGCACCGATCAGAAATCGTTCATGGCGGAACTAATTGCCGACCATGTGCCGCTGGTTGTTTTGGATGTGCCGCTTTTGTTTGAGGGCGGCGGTCATGCGGCCTGTGATCGGGTGGTTGTTGTGAGTGCGCCCGCGGCGGTTCAGCGGCAGCGCGTCTTGGCGCGACCGGGCATGAGCGAAGAGAAATTTAATACCATCCTCAGCCGGCAGACTCCGGATGCGGAAAAGCGTGCACGCGCCGATTTCATCATTGAAACCGACCGCGGTCTCATGGATGCCGCCCGGCAAGTTGCAGCGATTGTTGCCCAGTTAACGGGTCACGAAGCCACTTCCGATAGGCAGGATTTATAAAGGGCAAAGTCCATGCGCGAGATCGTATTAGACACGGAAACCACGGGCCTGGACCCGCGCAGCGGCGACCGCATTGTCGAGATCGGCTGTTTTGAGGTGATCAATCACGTGGCCACCGGAGAAAATTACCATTGCTACATAAATCCCCAGCGCGACATGCCTGAAGCAGCCTATGCGGTGCATAAATTGAGCGAAGAGTTTTTGCGCGGCCATCCGGTGTTCGCCGACGTGGTCGACGATTTTCTTGCCTTTATCGGCGAGTCGCCCCTGGTCATCCACAACGCCGAATTTGACATGAAATTTATCAATGCCGAATTGGACCGGCTGGACCGCCCGATAATCCCCATGTCCCAATCCATCGATACACTCGCGATGGCGCGGCGCAAGTTTCCCGGCGCGGCGGCGAGCCTCGATGCTTTATGCCGACGCTTTAATATAAATTTGGCGGACCGCACCCAGCACGGCGCCTTGTTGGACGCGCGCTTGCTGGCCGAGGTTTACATGGAATTGTCTGGCGGGCGGCAGCCCGACCTGGGGTTGGCAACGGCGGCAAGCGAACACTCGAACGCACCCGTCACCCGCATAGCGCGGCCCCCGCGACCGCATGCGCCGACGGCGACCGAACTCGCAGCCCACGAGGCTTTTGTTGAAACCCTGCCGGACGCTGTCTGGAAACGCTAGGCCGGCACGCGCCGTTCGACTATCTGCGGATTAATTAGTGCCGCCATTATTTTTGCTGTTGTTGTCTTCTGCAACCGTTATGGTGGCGGCGTCACCGGCATCTTCGCCTTTCTCTTGCCGTTCAGCTATCCGTTGCTGGTAAAGGCCAACAAAATCAATTGGATCAAGCATTAACGGCGGAAAACCGCCGTCGCGCGTGGTGTCGGCCAGTACCCGCCGAGCGAATGGAAATAACATCCGCGGGCATTCAATCAGGCACACCGCCTCAAGTTGGTCTGCTGGGACGTTCTTGATACCGAATAATCCGGTGTACACAAGCTCGGCGACAAAGGCGACTTTCTCTCCCTGAGTGGCTTTGGCGGAGAATTTAAGATCGATTTCAAAAACTTCCTCAGCCATACGATTGGCCTGCAAATCGACAGCCACATCGATTTTAGGTTGCTCTTTTGCCTGAAACGAAGCTGGCGCATTCGGATTCTCGAATGACAGATCTTTTATGTATTGGCCCAACACGGCCAATTGCGGCGGGGTGTTCTGCTGTTCTTGCTCATCTCCACCATCTGCACCTGCAAGGGCTTTGGGGTCATCGGTCTCGTCTGACATTGGGGAATCCTCACCTGAAATTGCCCGGTGTGGCTATCATGTATGGGGGGGCCGCACAAGCGGCGAGCGCGCTGGTTGAGAGGGCGACTTAACGGGAGTCCCGGGGCGTGTGCCCATCAATCCGGCGGGCATCGCCTCCCTCAGCCTTATTTTTATCCGCGTCGTCGTTCACCACTTGATACTCGCCATCAATGACGGGGTCGCCTGAGCCCCGGTGCTTGTCGTGGGAGACCGGCTTTTGAAACGCATTGCGCGCCATAACGGCACGTCGCAATACAAGCCGCAAGGGCGGCACCAACAGGAGGCCGCCTATCCCATCGGTGACAAATCCTGGGGTCAGTAACAGCACCCCCGCGACAGCCAAGCACAGTCCGTCAAACGCCTCTTCCAGGGGAAACTCGTTTCGTTGCAGGCTCAATCTCGCCCGGGTAAGGATCGCAAGTCCCTGGGCCCGGACTAATGAAACACCGAAACCAGCGGTTAAAATAATCGCGCCGACGGTCGGCCAGGTGCCGATGGCGCCGCCAACCTCAATAAAAACGGCGAACTCAAGGGCGGGAAACAGCAGAAAAATGATAAGAAGAAGAAGGGGCATGGTTGTGATGTCAGAAAAAATTACTTATCTAGGAATGGTGAAAGTCTGTGTGGACCCAGTGAGCAGGCTGTTTAAGGGACTTATAATCGCCGGGTGCGGTTAAACTTAAACGCAGGTTAACTGGACCCGGAGGGCACGACCCGCTAACATTGTTGGACCACAGGGCGAAGTGTAGCATTAGTCGGCAATTGGGCCATAGTCCACTGATCAAAGCCAGAGGCGCAAAGCATGAATGAAGGCTTCCAATTTCTGGAAATCATATTCCTCGCCATGGTCGCGGGGTTTATTGCCTTGCGCTTGCGCGGCGTACTGGGCCGGCGCACGGGGCATGAGCGTCCGCCCAACGAAGCCAATCAACGGCGGCGCTATGAAGTCGAGAAAAACGACGACAATGTGGTCCAGCTCGACCCAGGACAAAGCGACTCGGAAGACCCGGAAGCGGAGGCTGACAACTCTCTGCAAGGTGCGCTTAGGCGGATCATGGCCGAAGACCGGGATTTCTCGGTCAATCGGTTTCTTGACGGGTCGCGGGCGGCTTATCGTCTGATCGTGACGGCATTTGCTGACGGCGACAAAACTGCCCTGCAGAACCGGTTGAATGAGCATGTGTTTGAAGATTTCGCCGCTATCATAGATCGTCGGGAGAAGAACGGGCAAACCGCCACGGCCGACATTGAAGGCGAAACCGAAGCCGAGGTTGCCGGGGCACAATTCGACGATGGGGTTGCCGATATCACGGTCAAATTTGTCAGCCAATTGATCCGGGTGACCCGCGATGAAGATGGCGCGGTGATCGAAGGACATCCGACCCTTGCCCAGGAAACCACCGATATTTGGTCGTTCAGACGGGACGTTCGGGACCGGGACCCCAATTGGTTGCTGGTGTCCACCCGGAGCGCCGACTGATAACAGCGAAGACCGTGGCCGTCCGCCCAGCACTCCAACGGGATATCGGCAGGCTTGTCGCATTGGGGATCATCCTGATCGCCGTCGTCGCCGTCGTTTATGTATGGCGACTGACGCCGCCGTCCACCGAGCCTCCAGTGTCGCCCGAGCAGGCCGATGCCCGCCAATTGAAGGGTGCCACGTTTGGCCAACTGCGCGGGTGGGGGGCCGATGATCATGCCCTTACACTGGTTGCGTTTCAGCGGTCGTGCGCGAGTTGGCGAAAAGCGCCTGACAACAAGTCGCTGAAGATGGCCGGCACCGTGGCGGATTGGCGCGGCGTATGTGATGCGGCACGCGCGGTTGCCGCCAACGTTCAAGAGCCCGAGGATGAGGCTGGGGCGGCGGGGAAGTTGACGGATAAAACCAGGGCGCGTGCGTTTTTTGAAACTTGGTTTGAGCCGTTTGAGGTGTCGAATAACGGCGACCCTGAGGGGTTGTTTACCGCCTACTTTCAAATCGAAGTCGATGGCCGGCGGGGGGCAACAGATCCCCTGCAGGTACCGCTTTACGCGCGGCCTCCGGATCTCGTGCAAGTGGACTTGGGAAAGTTCCGAGCTGAATACTCCGGGCGCAGCATTGCCGGCCGGGTCGAGGACGGTCGACTCCATCCCTATTTGCCCCGCCGGCGGATCGACCAAGGCGCTCTCAATGACCAAAACTTGGAACTAGTGTGGGTCGACAACCCGGTGGATGCTTTTTTTCTCCATATCCAGGGGTCGGGACGCGTGCGTCTGCCGGATGGGGACATAGTGCGAGTGGGTTATGATGGCACCAATGGGCACAGCTACACGACCGTTGGCAATTTGATGGTAAAGCGGGGCCTTCTGCCGCCGGGCGCGGCGTCCATGCAGGGTATCCGCCAATGGATCGGCGAGAATCCGAAGGCCGGCGCCGCCCTCATGGCCGAAAACGCACGCTATGTGTTTTTCCGATTGCTTGATGGGGATGAGCCCATCGGTGCCCAGGGCGTGGCGCTCACCGCCGGCCGGTCCTTAGCCGTCGATCGCAAATTTTTACCCCTAGGTGTGCCGCTCTGGTTGGATACGACGGCACCCGGTATTGACGGAGCGAAGCCTGCCCCCTTCCGGCGCTTGATGGTCGCTCAGGATACCGGCAGCGCCATTACCGGGCCGGTGCGCGGCGATATTTATTGGGGCACCGGGGCACACGCAGGCGCCGTCGCCGGGCGGATGAATTTCCCGGGGCGGTATTTTGTCTTGCTGCCTAAGCCGGTCGCCCTGCAGATTAACGGCTTGATGGCGAAAGGAGTTTTGCTGCCACCCTGTGCTAAGCTCGTGTCCTTCGCATTGAAATATAATCAAAGGCATAGACCCTGCTCATGACCGCATCCTCAGAACCGCCCCTGCCCCCCTCAGAGAAACCCAGAGTTGCTCTTTTTGTCACCTGCCTTGCCGATCTTTTCCGGCCAACGGTTGGTTTCGCGGCGGTCAAGCTTCTCATGGACGCCGGGTGCGATGTGCACGTGCCCGATGCGCAAACCTGTTGCGGACAGCCGGCCTACAATGCTGGCGACCGGGCGGATGCAATCGGGATCGCCGAAAATGTGATCGCGGCTTTTCGCGGGTATGACTACTTGGTTGCTCCGTCGGGGTCCTGTGCGGCGATGATCCGCAAACATTACCCACGTTTGTTCGAAGACGACCCTGACCGACGTGAACCCGCCGGGGAACTGGCCGGGCGCACGTATGAGCTAACCTCATTTCTGGTGGACGTCCTGAAAGTCACCGATATCGAAGCGTCTTTTGAAGGCACGGTAACGTACCACGATGGCTGCTCGGGGTTGCGTGAAATGGGGGTGCGGGACCAGCCTCGCCAATTGCTTGCATCGGTCACCGGCCTCGAATTATTAGAGGCGCCGGAGGCTGAAACCTGTTGCGGGTTTGGCGGCACGTTTTGTGTGAAGTACCCGGAGGTTTCAACCGAGATTGCGCGCAAAAAGCTCGACGATGTAAAGCAAACAGGAGCGGATACCCTGCTTGCCGGGGACTTGGGGTGCCTGCTCAATTTGGCCGGAAAATTATCCCGTGACGGCGGTGGACCGCAAGTGCGGCACGTGGCCGAAGTGTTGGCGGGCCTTACCGATGGGCCCGCGATAGGTGAGGGGTCGGGCTAAACGATGGAACTTTCAAGCCGCGATTTCGAAGAAAAAGCGCGTAACGCCCTTAAAGACCCGGATCTCCAAATTGCGTTGCAGCGGATCGAGAAAGGGTTCGGCCACTTGCGCATTGCCGCCAGCAAAGGACTGCCTGAGTTCGAGACGTTGCGTGACGAAGGCCGCGACATCAAAAATCATGTGCTTGAGAACCTGGATCATTACCTGGTGCGCTTTGAAGAAAAGGTGCTGGCGTCGGGTGGACAGGTGCATTGGTGTGGTGACTCGGATGAGGCGCGGGCAACAATATTGAAATTATGCCGGGACGCTGACGCCAAGACCGTAACCAAGGGCAAATCCATGATCGCCGAAGAAATCGGCATCAATAAATATCTTGAAGATAATGGAATTGCGCCCATTGAAACCGACATGGGCGAATACATTATTCAGTTGGCGGATGAAACGCCGAGCCACTTGCTCGGTCCCGCGCTTCACAAAACCCGCGAACAAATCACCGAACTGTTTTATGAGCAGCACCAAAAATATGGTCGCAACGCGCGCCTGACCGAGGGGCGCGAGCTGATCAACGAAGCCCGGGGCATATTGCGCGAAAAGTATTTCGCCGCCGATGTGGGCATCACCGGGGCAAACTTTCTGATCGCCGAAACCGGCTCCACGGTGATCGTGACCAACGAAGGCAACGGGGATCTCACCCAATTGCTGCCCAAAATGCATATTGTCATTGCTTCGCTTGAGAAGGTGGTGCCGACCCTTGAAGACGCAAGCACTCTGTTGCGCTTGCTGGCACGCTCAGCTACCGGACAGGAAATGTCGGTCTATACCACTTTCTCGACTGGCCCCCGGCGGGAAGATGATCTGGATGGCCCGGCCGCGTTTCACGTGGTTCTGCTGGATAATGGACGCTCCAAATTATTGGGCGGCCCGTTTCAAGAAGTCCTGCGCTGCATTCGGTGCGCGGCCTGCATGAATACCTGCCCGGTCTACGGCGCTGTGGGGGGGCATGCCTATGGGGCAGTATATATG
>JAPYRI010000019.1 GCA_029941135.1 Alphaproteobacteria bacterium
CCGGTAGTCACCCACGCCCAACACGGACAGCAACTGACAATGTCCGCCCGACACCAGCAATAGTAAATAGGGAAATGGCACGCGGTCGGTCAGCCGGATGGTGAGCGCGTGGGCCTCCAAGTGATTAACAGCGATAAATGGCAATTGGCGCGCGGCAGCGATGGCTTTGCCGGTGACCATACCAACCATCACACCGCCAACAAGTCCCGGCCCGCTGGTTGCGGCAACTGCCGCTAACTTACCGAAATCCGTTCCTGCTTCGGCGACAGCGCGGGCTATCAGGCCATCCAAATGATCCACATGCGCGCGTGCGGCGATTTCGGGCACAACTCCGCCATAGGGCCGATGCATTTCCACTTGCGAGAGCACCAGGTTGGACAGCACAGCGCCATCAGCGGCGACGACCGCTGCCGCGGTTTCATCACAACTGGTTTCGATCCCCAAGACCAGGGCATGATCTTCGAGGCCATTTGCTTCAGAATGACGGGAGGTTGTGGTCAACGGGGCTTCCTTTGAGCGGTTAGGGGCTATAACAAGGTGTCATCATTAATAGCTATTATCATCTAAAATTATGAACCGGCAACACATCACAAAAATTGGTACGCGGGGCAGTCCACTCGCCCTTGCCCAAGCCAATCAAGTGCGGGCGCTGCTGATCACCGCCCACAGTACTTTGGATGAGCCCAGCGTAGAGCTCGTCGTTATGAGCACTAAAGGTGATCGGGTGCTCGACCGTCCGCTTGCCGAGCTTGGCGGTAAGGGCTTGTTCACGGAGGAGATCGAAGCGGCGCTCTTGGATGGCCGGATCGACCTGGCGGTGCACTCCATGAAAGACATGCCGACTGAGCTGCCTCCCGGTCTGGTGATCGAGTGTGTTCTCGAACGTGAAGACCCGCGCGATGGGTATATTAGCGATAAGGCGGTGCATTTTCGCGATTTGCCGACCGGCGCGGTGGTCGGCACTGCGTCCTTGCGGCGGCAAGCGCAATTGCTGAACATCCGCCCTGACCTGCAAGTTGTGAGCTTCAGGGGTAACGTGCAAACACGGCTCAAAAAACTGGCCGAAGGACAGGTCGACGCGACCTTCCTCGCCCTAGCCGGCATGCGGCGATTGGGGATGGAAGATCGTTTAACCAGTGTCATCGACACGACTGAAATGCTGCCCGCCGTGGCCCAAGGGGTGATCGGCATTGAATGCCGCGACGACGACGAACGGGTCGCCGATTTGCTGAGGCCCCTCAATCACGGACCTACCGCCGTCACTATGGCCGCGGAGCGGGCGTTCCTGGTGGCACTGGATGGTTCATGCCGCACCCCCATTGCGGGACTTGCCGAGCGGGTTGGCGACCGGCTCCACTTCCGCGGTCAAGTTCTTTCGCCCGATGGTCGCCAGTGTTTCGACGCAACGCGGGACGGGTTGGCGGTCGATGGGTCAGCCCTGGGCCGGGACGCGGGCGAGGAACTTAAGCGCCGCGCCGGTCCGAATATATTTAAATCCCTAAACTGACAGGGGCGTTTTATGCGGCTGATGATTACCCGGCCCAAGCAAGATGCGGCTCCCTTGGCGGCCCGTTTAGTGGCACTGGGTCATGAGGTGCTAGAGGAGCCATTACTCGAAATCATGTTTCGCCAGAACGTCCAAGTGCCGTTGGCGGGCGCCGCGGCCCTGCTCGCGACCAGTGCCAATGGCGTCCGCGCGCTCGCGCGTGCGACCGACCGGCGGGACTTGCCGCTCTTTGCCGTGGGTGACGCAACCGCGCGCACGGCCCGCACCGCAGGTTATGATCAAGTCTTCAGTGCCGCCGGGGATGTGCTATCCCTTGCCGACATAGTTGCCGACAATCTGATCCCGGCGGCGGGCCACTTGGTGCATGCAGCGGGCACGCGCGTTACGGGAGACTTGCAGGAAATGCTGTTTGCGCAGGGATTTCGCGTTCAGCGGGTAACCCTCTATGAGGCCCGCACCTCTCTGCGCTTTACGCCAATCGGCAATCAGGCCCTGCAAACCGGTCAGGTCGACGGGGTTCTGTTTTATTCGCCCCACACCGCCCGCACTTTTGTTAACTTATGCACTGATGCGGGCATCGGTTCCGCGTGCCGTGATATGGTAGCCTACTGTTTAAGCCCTGCGGTTGCTCAAACGGCAACCCAGCGACCCGACGACCTGACTTGGCACCGAGTATGCGAAGCGACTCACCCAGACGAAGGGTCGCTCATCGAACTTTTGGAGACACCATCATGACTGAGGGCGATCGCTCAGGCCCAAGTTCAGTGGACACTCTTTCGTCGGCGACAACAAATATGTC
This sequence comes from Alphaproteobacteria bacterium, assembly GCA_029941135.1. Lineage (GTDB taxonomy): Bacteria > Pseudomonadota > Alphaproteobacteria > JAPYRI01 > JAPYRI01 > JAPYRI01. The sequence continues at coordinate 2,307 of JAPYRI010000019.1, forward strand.
TTCTGATGTTGCCGAGGACGCGAACACCGCATCCAAAGCCGGCTCCAAGAAGAAACGGTCCGGCACCCGGGCAGTGATATTTTCTGTTGTGCTGCTTGGGGTTGCGGCGGCCGCCTGGTCGATCCTGGGTAAACGGGTTCAGCCCGACCTGCCGGGGTTGGAGCCGGGCGTCCGTGATCGGGTCACTGACCGCATTGCGGGTGGATTGGCCAAGCAGCCGGTCGCGCCGTCAATTGTCTCTTCCCCATCTACCCCGGCGGCAATTACCGCTTTGGAAGACCGGATACAGGCATTGGAGCGGGCTCGTTCGGCGGGCGAATCAGGTGACGGCGTCAGTTCGAAAGCGCTCAATGATCTGGAAGTCCGGGTAGCAGAATTGGAGCAATTGGTCTCAAATTTACCAACGGATTTTCCCGCCGGCATCGGCGGGCAATTAGATCCCAATCTTGAAAACCACTTATCCAGTCGGCCCAGTGATCTGGAACAACGGGTCGCGCAGGCGGAACGGCGGGGAGCGGGGGTCCAAATCGCACTAGCTTTTGCCCTCGGGCAATTGCGTGCAGGGGTCGTTGATGCCCGGTCCTATGGTTCTGAATTGGATCGGGTGTCGGCGCTTAGCGCCAGGGTGGCCGAGCCTTTCCAAAGCGGATCACCAGGGGCACGTATGGTCCAGGCAATTGACCAATTGCGGGCCAGCAGTTCCACCGGGGTGCCCACGTTGGCCGAGTTGCAGGAAAGTTTGAATCGCGCAGCGGCGGACATTTTGCGGGCGGCCGCGCTAAACCCAGACAGCGATTGGACCGACAGCCTGCGCGCTCGATTGTCGTCGGTGGTGCGGGTGAGGCGCACCGGCGAACTGGAAGGCACCGATCCGGAAGCCCGGCTTGCGCGCGCCGAAGCGCGTCTGAAAGAAGGCAATTTGGCTGCGGCATACGCCGAACTGATCGCCCTCGAAGGGCCCGTTCAATCGGCCGCGTCCGGGTGGCTGGCGGCCGCCGAGGCGCGAATCAAAGCGCTCAGGGGGCTGGACGCTTTAGACACGGCCATCGCCGATGTGCTGGCGGCGACCAACCGCCTAAGTGCGGCGAACGGCGAGGGCGGCTGAGATGAAGGTCTTGCGCACTCTCCTGTGGCTGGGGATCGCCGTGGTCGTAGCGGTGTCGGCGGCCTGGCTCGCGGACAATCCGGAGGCCGTGGTTTTGAACTGGGGTGGCTACCGGATCGAAACCTCGGCGGCGGTGACGGTTGGACTGGCGGTTCTCTTCCTATTGCTGCTGACCGGGGTCGCCAAATTTTGGCGCTGGCTCGGACGCGGCACGCCGGCACTGCGGGAAAGCCGCCGCCGCAAAGGATATCGGGTCCTCACCAGAGGGTTGGTTGCGGTCGCGGCTGGGGAGGGTGACGAAGCCAACCGCCACGCTAAACGGGCAAAGTCACTGATCAAAGAAGACCAGCCGCTGACCTTGGTGTTGCTTGCCCAAGCGGCGCAATTGAGCGGCGACAGTGCGGCGGCGCAAAAGTACTTCAACCGGATGCTGGACAATCCGGAAACCGAGTTTTTGGGTTTGCGCGGTTTGATTATGGACGCGAGCCGTAAGGGCGATACCGGCACGGCCTTAATTCTCGCCCGCCGGGCCGAGGCGCTGCGGCCCCATGCCCCGTGGATAAACAGCACATTGTTTGAACTTCAAACCCAGAGCGGACTGTGGGCGGATGCCCACAAAACCATCGAGCGTTCGGGCCGCAAAAGGCAAGTGCCGCCACCCCTGGTCAAGCGCCGTAAAGCGCTGGTTCTCTTTCAGAAAGCCCGGCAAGAGGCGGCGGCTGGGGATGCCGTCACGGCCACCGATGCCGCATTGCGAGCCGTCGGCTTGGCGCCGGATTTCCCCCCGGCGGCGGCATTGGCGGCTCGCTTGGTGGCGTCCGGGCGGCCCCGCAAGGCGACACGGATCATCGAGCGTGCGTGGCGGACCATGCCGCACCCCGATCTTGCTGAAGCCTATGTCGAGCTTTCCGAAAATGACCCGCCCGCCCGGCGCTTGAAGCGGGTCACCCGCCTTGCCGGGATGAACCCGGGCCATGGGGAAAGTCGGCTGGCGGTCGCCGAGCAAGCATTGGATGCGGGTTTGTGGGGGGTTGCCTGGAACAATCTTAAACCTCTGGTCGACGGGGTGAATGGCAGCACGGCCCATCCTGGCGCGCGGGCGTGCCGCTTGATGGCCCGCTACCAGCAGGGGAAAAATGGCGACCAAACGGCGGCCGCTGAGTGGGAGGCACGGGCTCAGAAAGCCGATGATGGCCTGGTTTGGCGGTGCACGCAATGCGGTCACACCGGGCCCGAATGGCTGGCGTTATGTCCCGGTTGCGAAGGGTTTGACACCGCCCGCTGGCAGGGTGTGGTAGACCTCGTGACCTCCTCATCCCCATTGTCGGCAACATCCCCTGGGCCGCCGTTTATTATCGATCCGTCGGAACAATCCGCATCCCATGGATGATGCATTACTCGCGCGCGCGATTACGTTGTCGCGGGAGAAGATGAGGACCGTCGCGGGCGGACCTTTTGGCGCCGTGGTCGCGCGTGATGGGCAAGTGATTGCTGAAGGTTGGAACATGGTCGCATCTGAAAATGACCCCACGGCCCATGCCGAAATCGTTGCGCTGCGCCGGGCTGCGCGTAAGCTCGGCACTTTCGATTTGTCGGGGTGCACTCTGTACGCGTCCACCGAACCTTGCCCCATGTGCTATGGCGCCGCCCATTGGGCGCGGATCGAGCGCATTGTTTATGCCAATGATCGCCAAGCGGCGGCTGAGGCCGGATTTGACGATGCGCTGCTGCACGAACAGATGGCACTGCCGGCCCATGCGCGCGCTATTGAGATGGTCCACACACCCCATGAGGATGCATTGGCGGTAATCGCTGAGTGGCGGACAAAGCCGGACAAAGTATCTTATTGAGCCGATCATATTATCCAAAAGCCGCCACCGCTTGCAGTTGACGGCGGCGCGGCCTAGTCTGTCCGGCCATTTTATACACGCGCTTTAAAGAGGGAGAAAGCACCGTGCAACTCAGTCGCGAAGAACTACTCAAGGCCTATCGGGACATGCGGTTGATCCGCGATTTCGAGGAGCGCCTGCATGTGGAATCTGCCGCCGGCAGCATTCCCGGGTTTGTCCATCTCAGTGCGGGCGAGGAAGCGTCCGCCGTGGGGGTCTGTATGGAGCTCCGCAAAACCGATTGTATTGCCGCGACCCACCGGGGACACGGCCATGCTCTGGCCAAGGGCTGCGATGTGACCAGCATGATGAAAGAGATATTTGGCCGCCGTGACGGCATGTGTGGTGGCAAAGGTGGATCCATGCATATCGCCGACCTGGACCAGGGAATGATGGGGGCGAACGGCATAGTCGGAGGCGGCCCGCCGCTCGTCTGTGGTGCAGCATTGACCGCAAAAACTCTCAAAACCGGGGGGGTCGCGGTAGCGTTCTTTGGCGACGGTGCATCGAACCAAGGGACGGTCGCTGAGGCCATGAACCTCGCCTGCGTGTGGGAGTTACCGGTTATCTTTTGCCTGGAAGACAACGGCTACGGCGAAGCCACCGCGACCTCATTTGCCTTCAGGGGTGATCAATTGAAACGCGCCGAGGGCTATGGCATGCCGGCCGTGCGCGTGAACGGCCACGATCTATTTGAAGTCAACGAAGCCATGCGCGAAGCGGTTGAACGGGGACGTAATGGCGACGGCCCCAGCTTCATACAGTGCATGACGCATCGCTACTATGGTCATTTCGAGGGCGATTCCACGGCCTATCGCGCAGAAGGCGAGATCGCGAAAGTGATCGAGGAAATGGACTGCATGATGTTGTTCCGGAAACGGGTGACCGAAGCCAGCCTGTTGGAACCCGAACAAATGGACGAGATCGATGCCGAGATTGCCGGTATCATCGAGCAAGCCGTTGTCGACGCCAAAGCGTCACCTCCGCCCAGTGCGGCCGACCTCCTTACCGACGTCTACGTGTCTTACTGATCGCGGGCTTGAGGGCGGCGATCCCGCCCGCCGGTCGTTCGGTATCAATTCAGCTTTAAGATTGGGGAGAATTAGCAATGTCTATTAAGTCGTACAGAGAAGCGGTCAATGAAGCCATAGTCCAGGAAATGCGTCGGGACGAAACCGTTATCATCATGGGCGAGGATGTGAAAGGCGGCATGGGCGGCTCGGCCGGGGTCGATGAAGCTTGGGGCGGCGTGCTGGGTGTAACCAAGGGCTTGGTTGCTGAATTTGGTCACGATCGGGTATTAGATACGCCGATTACCGAAAGCGGATTTATCGGCGCCGCCGCTGGCGCTGCTGCGACCGGCCTGCGACCGGTGGCCGAATTGATGTTTGCTGACTTTGTCGGCGTTTGCTTTGATCAGATATTCAATCAGGCGGGTAAGTTCCGCTACATGTTCGGTGGCAAGGCGGTGACGCCCTTAACCATTCGCACCATGTATGGCGCCGGGATGCGGGCGGCCAGTCAGCATAGCCAATGCCTCTATCCCATTTTTACCCACATGCCCGGGCTCAAGGTCGTGTTGCCGTCGTCGGCGTATGAGGCCAAGGGCCTGCTCATCCAGGCAATCCGCGACGATGACCCGGTGGTGTTTTTCGAGCACAAAATGCTTTACGACACCACAGAAGAAGTACCGGACGAGCCCTATACCATTCCCTTCGGCGAAGCCAATGTGACCCGCGAAGGTGATGACGTGACCATTGTTGCATTTGGCCGCATGGTCCGTTTCGCTAACAAAGTGGCCGATAAACTGGAAGCCGAGGGCATTGGCTGCACGGTGGTAGACCCCCGCACCACGTCGCCACTGGACGGAGACACGATCATCGAATGCGTCGAAGATACCGGCCGCCTGGTGGTGGTGGACGAGGCCAGTCCGCGCTGCAATATGGCAACTGATATTTCTGCGTTGGTGTCGGCGAACGCGTTTCGCGCCTTAAAAGCGCCAATTAAAATGGTCACGCCGCCGCACACACCGGTGCCGTTCGCACCCGAAATTGAAGATCTCTACGTGCCCAGTCCCGAGAAAATTGAAGCCGCGGTCCGCGAAGTGGTGGGATACTCTTGATGTCAGAGGGCATTATCGTTGTCCCCATGCCGAAATGGGGCCTGTCCATGACCGAAGGCACCATTGTTGAGTGGATGGTGGAGGAAGGCGACGAAATTTCGGCGGGCGAAGAGATCGTCGAAATTGAAACCTCCAAAATAACCAACGTCTACGAAGCTGCGGTGAGCGGGAAGTTGCGGCGAATCACCATGGCCGAAGGGGATACCGCCCCCATCGGCGCGATGATGGGCATTGTTGCCGACGACAGCGTATCCGACGACGAGATTGATGCTTTTATTGAAGAGTTCGAAAAAGAATTCGCCGTTCTGGTCGCCGCCATGGAGGCGGAAGCGGCGCTTGAGCCCGAGATTGTCGAGGCCGGCGGGCGCAGCATGCGGTATCTGCGCATGGGCCCTGTGGTTGCTGAAGGTGAGGAAGAAAAAAGCGAGGGCGATCCGGTGCTGTTGCTGCATGGCTTTGGCGGCGACCTCAACAACTGGATGTTCAATCAGCCGGCGTTGGCCGAGAATCATATTGTGTATGCGCTCGACCTGCCCGGACATGGCGGCTCCAGTAAAGATGTGGGCGCGGGCGATATTGCGACAATGTCAGACGCGGTGATTGCGTTCATGGACGCGCTCGGATTGCAGAAAGTCCACTTGGCCGGTCATTCCATGGGCGGTGCGGTGGCGCTCGACGTGGCGCTGAAGCACGGCGATCGGATTGGCTCGGTGTCGCTCGTGTGTTCGGCAGGCTTGGGCGCTGAGATCAATGGCGATTATCTGTCGGGCTTTGTGAATGCAGCCAAACGCAAAGACTTAAAACTCGTGGCCCAGCAATTGTTCGCCGATGAAAGTTTGGTGACCCGCGACCTGTTGGATGACCTGCTGAAGTTTAAGCGCATCGATGGCGTGCAAGACGCGCTGCAAACCATGCTTAAAGGCATGTTCGACGGCGGCAATCAGGCGCTGGTGCTGGCCGACCGGATTAGCGAGTTGGGCATGCCGGTGCAAGCCATTTGGGGCGCTGAGGATCGGATCGTGCCGGTGGCGCACGCGGAGGCAATTCCTAAAGCGCAGCGTCACGTATTGGACGGCGCGGGTCACATGGTGCACTTGGAAAAAGCCGCCGACGTCAATCGCTTGCTAGGTGAGATTATTTCCAGCAGTTGAGGCCGTCACTTCGGGCTCTGACGGCTCGGGTTGATCACAGATATTTTTGAGCGCCCGCCATTCGGCGTCGGTCAGTAAAGGCCGGGTGCTGACCTGGCTATGTGCGCGGGCGGTCGCGATGCGTTCATCATAGGGCGGATGGGTACTGAGGATATTTCCCAGATTTCCCAAAAAGAGAGACCCCTCTTTTTCCTGAACTTTTTGCAAGCGCACGAACGTGTCCGCCAATTTGCCCGGGTCGGCGCCGGCAGCGGCCAGTAATTCAAGCGCAATACGATCGGCCGTGCGCTCATCATCGCGCGAATAGGATGACTCCACAGCCTGAATGCCGAGCGACGCCAAAAACTCGGTCAAGGTCGAGCTTCCCCCCACCAACATGGTCAGAAACAACGAAAATCCGGTCGAGCGTATGGACGCTTCGGTCGGATGGCGCTCGGCAATGTGGCCCATCTCATGGGCGAGCACCCCGGCCAGCTCGTTCGGCGTTTCCATTACGTCAATCAATTTGCCGAACACCACGATCCGGCCGCCGGGCAGGGCGAAGGCATTGGTCAGCGGGCCATTGATGACCTTTACACTGGACGCGAGGATTTCCCCTTCGCGGCTAGATTCTAGATTGGAGACCAGTTTTATGAGGGCAACGGATCCGGTCGTATTGGTGCATGCCGTACCAAGCGTCGATACCATGCGCTCGATTGACGCACCTATGGTGTCGCGCCAGCTGTCGGGAACTGCGCGCGCCAGAGGCGCGGCCAGCAAGGGCACAGTCATGACGACAGTGACGATAAAAGCGAGCACCATAGCGGCCACGGTCCAGGGATGCTCCCACCAGCGTGAGCTGTAGCCCCGTCGGTGCCTGAGGTGAGGCGCGCGGGCTAGCACCGCGCTGCCAAACACCGGATTCGCGACAATCAGCCGGGCATCGGGCGCGGCAGGCGTATTGAGTTCCACCGTTTGCCCGGATTTGATTTTGCGGACGGCGCGCAGGCCGGTGAACGCCCAAACGACGACGCTATCTACTGTTGATCCACTGAAGGTGAGCGACTTCGTGTCGAAGCTGACCTGGACCTCATGTTTCCGGGCCGACAGGCCGTCATAAAAGATGCCGGGATAAGAGGACATTCAAATGAACCGCCGCTTAAAAGTTGCCGATGTCGAACGCGTCAGCCAGTCCTTCACCCAGTTTGTCGCGCTCTTCCGTGCTTTGGCGGATGGCGTCGAAATCAGCGCTGCCATGCACTTTTATATATTTACAGAAAAACCGAAACTTGCGGGTTTGCACAATCGGCAGCCCAAATCCGAGCGTGAGCCCGATTATGAAGTAATTTCCGATAATCAATTTGAAAAGGCTCAAGTAGTCACAATTGAATTCGAATTCCATTTCCTCGTATTTTGTGCACTTAGCCATATAGGCGAATTCGCCAATTCGATACCAAATCAAGATAAAAGGAATCGCAAGAGGGATTAGAACAAGGGCAATCTGCCATAAGCTTGGACTCATGTTATTGCCTTCCCGATTAGCAATATTGCCCAAACCAATACGAGATATATTCCCAAGCCAATTATCCAAGCTTGAGCAAAGCGTCGATAAAGTGGGCCTGGGGTGCCCTCGAATTTAAAACGACGGTCACCGAAAATGGTGTTGTTCATTTCGTACTTGGCCAGGTGAATTCGCTGCCAGGGATAAGACCAGCCGAGGGTTAATATAAGCAGGAACCAAAAGCCGAGAGTCATGAGGCCGTAGACCCAAGCCTCTCCCGTTTGCGCTGCCCGAACACCTCGCCACACCGTGCGGCTGAGGCGGTATCGCCGAGCACGGTACTGAGCGATACCAAAAAGAAACAAGACAAATCCGAAAAAAAGGAATTGAGGAGCGTTCGTTGGCCCAAATGTGCTCTCAAAAACTGAGTTCACAATCGCCAGAGGAAATAAGACAACAAACAGAACCAGTAGAAAGCCGAGGAACAGCTCCTTGCCGACCCCGGTGTATTCCAGCGGATCGCCCTGAAATAGGGTGTGCCGCCACAGGTGACGGCGCACGTCGGTTTTGGCCCAAAATCGATAGAGAGTGAGGGTCAATATATTAAGGAGTGCGTTTTTGACGGTAAGCGGAACAATGCCGCCGGGCCTGCCGCTGTAAGTGAAGCCCTGGTCCTGATCGGTTGGCCGCGTTTCGGCTGCCTCGGTGTACTGATCCACTTTTAAACCTCCTGATCCCCGAGCTTCTGGATGAGTATGCAGGCAACCGGTAGTTTAATAAAGAGTGGCTAAATGATCTTAAATTTGATGGCGTCGACGACCGTCGCCAGTGCTTGCAAAAAAATGGGCGCGGCCCTACCTTTCGCCCCATCGCCGAAGTAGCTCAGGGGTAGAGCAACTGATTCGTAATCAGTAGGTCGGAGGTTCAATTCCTCTCTTCGGCACCATTAATAACAAGGGCTTAGACAGAAATGTCTAGGCCCTTCGTTGTTTCCGTAAGCACACCGTAAGCACGCGGAACGGGAAAATGGTGCAGTCGGGCGTGGTCTTTGCCGACTCCGCCCTCTGCCCGGTTAATCCTTCCCCGGTTCACAATTTCTTGTTCTTCGCCCGGCGCCGTGGAGTCCGGCCCCGAGATTGTGATATCGTGTGCGTTCTGCGTTTCTGGGGGCCCAGACACAACCATAAAGTAGGGGAGTGGATATATGAAAAAGATCTTAATCGTTGGGGGTGGAATACTGGTTGGGCTGCTCACAGCGGGGGTGGCGACGATTTATCTATCCCTGGGAAGCATGCTCACTGACATGATCGAGACCAATGGCACCGATATCCTCGGGACAGCGGTTACCGTCGAGAGTGTGCAGGTAAAGCCATTCGATGGATATGTGTCGGTTCAAGGATTTAAAATCAAAAATCCTAGAGGTTTTATGGCCGAAAGTATTTTCAGCCTGGCCGAGTTAACCGTGCTGGTCGATATTCATACCCTGGGCAGTGATTTGATCACAGTTCAAAAATTGAGTTTGATAGAGCCCAGAATCTATTACGAAATAGAGTCGCCATCGGGGAATAACCTCGCCAGATTGGCACGCAACATCGATGCCTACAGAAAACGGCAAGGAGGGGGTGCAGAAGCAGATAATGATGATTTAGCACCTGTTGCGGACGCCGCAGCTGCGCCGTCAAGCGAAAACTCGGAAGCCAAGTTATTGATTTCAAATTTCGAAATGCTGGGGGCCGAATTGCTCTCAGGAACTAATGTGCGCAGCAGTCAGGTTCTGCAGAAATTTCCTGATTTTCGCATGGAAAATATTGGTGCCGACACAAACGGCGCGACCCCGGCGGAAGTAGCCGGTTATATTCTCGGGATCATATCCAAACGCATGACAGGCTATTGATATCAGGCGTCGGGGAACATCGATTTGGACTTGGGTCAGGCCGGGGCTCTAAGGTAGTCTTTGGCCATTCATGAAGGCAAAAATATTGCCGACAGCGGGCGAAGATCGCGGATGGGGTGCGAGTGCGTAAACTGACGGTTGTTTTTGGCAAGAGTCTGAAGTGGCGGCGTTTATCGTCGGCGTTGGGTTTGCTCACTTTACTGATCGTCTTGGGGGCGTGGCCGGCCCATGCCGAATATCAATATCCCAAATATGGCCCCTGGTGGCTGTCCGAAGTTAAAGTCGGCGCCCTCCTCAACGATGTAGGTGCTTTTGGCCGCTCGGAAGAAGACACGAATGTAGTCATAAACGGCGAAGCTCTTTTCAATCTGAAAGGGCGGATATGGGAAAAGATTTGGTCCCCACGTCCGCATCTTGGGTTTTCGGCCAATACCGGCGGTGAAACCAGTCAAGGCTATGCCGGAATGACTTGGGACTTTAACGTCATCGGCAATGGATTTGGCCGCTGGAGCATGGGGGCCGCCGTGCACGATGGGGAAAAGCGGACAAACAAATTGGGCGAAAAGGAGCTCGGATCGCGCGTCCTATTCCGATTTGCCCTTGAATTTGGTGTCCGCCTCACGGAGCATCACAACGTGTCTATTATCCTCGATCACATATCCAATGGTGATCTGAAAGACGAGAACGAGGGTTTGGATAATTTCGGTGTCCGTTATGGCTACCGCTTCTGAAAACAAATTATTTGGGAACGTCACGGGTTCGTTCGCGCCGGCGCACGGGCCAGCCGATCAGGAGGATCAACAATGAAATTGTATGACTGGGAAATTGCCCCCAATCCCCGCCGCGTGCGGATTTTTTTAAGGGAAAAAGGGATCGATCTCGAGATCGAGGAAGTGAGCGGGCCCGGGCTTGCTCTGTCTTCAGAATACTTGGCGAACAATCCCCATGGCCTGGTGCCCGCGCTAGAATTGGACGATGGCACTGTCATTGGCGAAGCCATGGCCATTTGCCGGTATTTTGAAACTGAACAACCTGATCCACTGCTCATGGGAACCGACGCCAAAGACAAAGGCTTGGTCGAGATGTGGGAGCGCAAAGCAGATCTGGAAGGCTTGCACGCGGCGTCGGAAGTTTTTCGCAATGTGGCGCCGGATTTTAAAGATCGCGGATTGCCGGGTCAGCGTGGTGATGCCATTCCTCAGTTGCCGCAACTGGTCGAGCGCGGGAAAGCGCGGGTCGCGCGTTTTTACATAAAAATTGATAAACAACTGGGCGAAAACACTTTTCTGGCCGGTGAACGCTTTACGGTTGCCGATATAACGGCTTTTTGCACCCTCGATTTCTGTAAATGGGTCGAACTCGATATCCCAGCAGAATGTACGAACGTGCAGCGCTGGTACGATTTAGTTGCCAAGCGGCAGAGCATCACCGGTTAGATTTACCGGTGGCCACCGCGGCCACCGCCACCTCCGAAACCGTGGCGCATGCGTTCGCCCTGGCTGATGTATCCATCTTTGTCTCGATCATTGCGCTTGAATCGGCTTTGACCACGACTGTTGTACTCGTCCCACGACAGAGATTTGTTGCCATCCCGGTCAATGTCATCGAAGTGGCGGCCGACCCGCTTTTCAATTCTGTCCCGCGACATGCGCTTCATAATCTTATCGGTTTTCCGGGACACGAATACATCCCGTGACACGCCCCCATCGCCGTCTTCGTCCAACTTGGAGAAAGCTTTGCGGCGTTGCGCGTCGGCTTCCGCGCGGCTGATGCGGCCATCATCATCGGTGTCCGCAGCTTTCAACATCGAGTGCGGCCCCTTGTGCGGCGGCGGTTGGTCTTGGGCACTTGCAGGGGTGGCAATCCACAGGGCAGTCATCAGCGCCACTGCTGAAATGCCTGGGGTCCCAATTTTCATTGTCTTGTTCCTTTCGCGAATATTCGATCTCGGCAAGAATTGAACGGCGGATCCTCTCCGGTTCCGGCGACGAAATCTGCGCGCCTTACATGTTGCCCACAACGAAGCTCGCCATTTCGATCCCGGCGGGATCAAATCCAATGTCCCAAGTGAACTCAACATCGCTTGCGTAACCGATCACAAGTTCATCGTCGGTAAAATCAAAATCGGTTTCCCAAACGATCTCGATTTCGACCACTTTGTCGATTGCCGGATGGTCTTGGGCAGGTGGCTGGCTGACCACGCCTAGCGCGATACCGATGAGCACCACGCTGGCCAGTGCTGCGGCCGGTCGCCAAGCTGGCTCCCATGACCACAGATCAGCGAGCCATTCCGTCAAAGTCGGCTTGATTACCGGGACCATGACCGTCGAAGGAGGCACCGCCGCAATCACCTTTTGTGTGAGATCAGCGGAAATGCCTACCGCCGGCAGGGCATCGAGCACGGTATCGAGCTGCGCAGCGGACCTCATTCGGGCGTCGGGGTACTCTGAGGCAATGGCGACTAACTCAACGCGCTCTTCGGCGGGCCAGCGGGCAGGCTCGGCACCATAGGCGGCCAACACTTGGACGAGACGTTCCAAACTGGCTTTAGGTGCTGAGTGGTATTCGGGGTTTTTCGTCATCACACTTCTCCCAACAAATCCGGCAAACTGTCTTGCAGGATTTCTCGCAATTTGCGGCGGCCCCGTGTGAGCAGGGATTCCAAGGCTTCAACGGTTATTTCCAACACTTCGGCAGCTTCGATATTGCCCAATTCCTGATGGTAGCAAAGGGTAATCGCGGCGCGTTGGCGCTCCGGTAGCCGAGCCATGGCAGCAGCGACAACCACACTTACATCCTGATGGTGTAGCTCGTCTTCCGCACTGCAGGCCGGGTCTGCGCGCTCGGGCAATTCGTCCATCAGCACCTCGCGGCGTTTCCGCAGGCTATCGATGCACAGGTTATGGGCGATGCGGTGTAACCAGGCACCGACTTTAACGCCCCTCGGCTCCCAACGTGCGGCGTGGGTCCAAAGGCGCGTAAAGGTTTCCTGGGCGACATCCTGCGCGGTCTCCCGGTCTCCGAGCAACCGCGTCCCATAGGCGACGATCTGGCCCAGGTAGCGGTCGACAAAAATTCGGCAAGCAGCCTGATCCCCGGCGGCAACCTGCGTCATCAGCGTATGTTCGCTGTCGTCCCGCACTGGAACTCCCCTCATAAGCACATTTTCAATAGGTCCAATAGTACTTAACGGCGCAGCGATTGAAATCCGGCGCGATTTCGACCGGATTGCGTAAAAAAATGGCGGGCGGCCGATTTATAGGGGAGAACAAGCCACCCGCCACTGAGGGGACAAAAATGAACAGCTGTGCAAACTGCTCCCTGATTGAACGGGCATGGGTCTTGTTTCCGGCGTTCAGCACAGAATTAATCCGCGTTGCGTGTGAGATCCGTGTGCATGATCCGAATAATTATGGGTGCTTTCAGCATGCCATTGCCCCAATGGGGGTCTAAATCCATGAGGATTTTCTCCTCGACCATTTGATTTGCCGATTTGCCGTTGTTAATACCTGCACTAACTCGCTCTTTCACGGTCACCAGCATATCCCGATAAGCCATCAGTTCTTCACGTTTCGACATCGGGCCGTGCCCGGGAATAATTTTGGTTTGATCATCGGCGAGGGCAAGCACGCGATCCACCGCCCGCAGCATTCCTGCGACCGAGCCCCCGCTCGACACATCGACGAACGGGTATATCCCATTGAAATAAGTGTCGCCCATATGAATGACATTGGAACCTTGGAAATGGACGATGCTGTCACCATCCGTATGGGCATTTTCAACGTGAAATACCCGCACGCTTTCGCCGTTCAAATGAAACGTAAGGGTGTCGCTAAAGGTAATCTCGGGCAGTCCGACGTCCGGCTCCGGTAAAATTTCCAGGCCAAACGGTTCAAGTACTTGTCCCGCCACCAGGCGTTGGCGGGCGTTATCATGGGCGACCAATGGTATCCCCCGTTTCCCGAGGTTGCGGTTGCCGCCCGCGTGATCATAGTGCCAATGGGTGTTGATGACGTATTGGATGGGCTTATCGCTCAAGGTTTGAACGGCGGTAATGATCCGCTCAGTCAGTGGGGCGAACTGATCATCCACCATGAACACGCCATCACCGCCGACGCTAACGCCAATGTTTCCTCCCTGTCCGACCAGCATGGATACCGGCCCACGGGCGGGGACGATCTCGATTTTGGTGGTCGAAAAATCCATTCCCAATGTCTCGGTTATATCCTTCGCATCATCCGCCGCGATGAGCCAGAAGGCCGCGGCAACGACCAAAGGCAGCGAGATGGGCCGGGAAGGAAAGCGCGGGTTCATAATGTCTCCGGAGTACAAATCGAACAGTAGTCAGGGGCTGGGGGCCCAAGCTAGCTTGGTGGATACAGCATGTTCAAGCCGGTGGACCGGCCGTCGGCGAGCGTAATGCGACAATGATTGCGGCGCAATGCTCTAGGTTCGGCAGCCCCACATGAATGCGCTATGGTGCCCACTTCATGTTCCATGTTGGCCACGTAATGAAATACCCGTTCGGCCTTATCGATGGGATCGAGACCCCGTTGGAGCCTAGGGTTGTGAGTGGTAACGCCTGTCGGGCAGGTGTTTTTATTGCATTGAAGCGCTTGAATGCAGCCGAGTGCGAACATAAAGCCGCGTGCGGAGGTGACAAAATTCGCGCCCACACATAACGCCCAGCCCACTTCCCACGGAGAGATCAATTTGCCGGATGCAATCACTTTGATGCGCTCGCGCAAGCCGTGCTCGGCGAGGATATCGACCACGAGCGGCAGGCTCTCGTGCAAGGTCAGGCCGACGCAGTCGATCAAGCTCATGGGGGCTGCGCCGGAGCCGCCGTCGCCGCCATCCACAGTTATAAAGTCGGGCGCGTGTTCAGCTCCACGCGCGGTGATTTCGCGGCACAAATCGTGCAACCAATCGCCATCGCTGAACACCGCTTTAAAGCCGGTAGGTTTGCCGGTGATCCCCCGCACTCGATCAACAAAATCGAGCAGTTCGGCAACGTTACTAATTTCCGGATGGCGATTGGGGCTGATCGACTCCTGCCCAGCGGGGATGCCCCTGATGCGGGCGATCTCGGGGGTCACTTTAATCGCAGGCAGAATACCCCCCTTTCCAGGCTTGGCGCCTTGGCTCAATTTAATCTCGAACATACGCACTTGTTTGAGGGCAGCCACCTGCTTGAGCGCTTCGTCATCGAGCATGGGGTCATTTTTGCGCACCCCATATTTTGCCGTCCCAATCTGAAACATCAAGTCCGCGCCGCCTTCCAGGTGCCACGGCGATACACCACCTTCGCCGGTGTTCAGCCAGCATCCGGCCTTACACGCGCCGTTTGACAATGCAAGCACGGCTGGTTTTGAAATGGCGCCATAACTCATCGCCGAGATGTTGAAAAAACGGCGGGCCTCATAGGGTTTGCGCGCAAAGGGTCCGATGGTCATGGGAGCTGAGGCCGACGTGTCTTCGGCGAGGGTTGGAAATGCGGTATTTACGAAAATTATTGTGCCGGGGGCGTTCAAGTTCCGGGTCGAGCCGAACCCGACCGTATTGTCGAGATTTTTGGCGGCCCGGTAGACCCATCCCCGCTGCTCGCGGTTGAACGGCATTTCTTCGCGGTCCATGGCGAAGAAGTACTGGCGCAAGAGGATGCCCAACCGTTCGAGCCAGTAGCGCAGCCTGCCGATCACCGGATAGTTACGCCGGATCGAATGCCGGGTTTGGGTGACGTCAACTATGTAAAGCACAACAATTGCAAAAAAGCCGACGCCGACGGCGACCACAAAGAGAGCGGCGAGCACAAACAAAGTGTTGAGGACGAATGATGGGATGAGGTCGGGGATCATAATGAGTGTAATTCCAAGGTTTCTGGCATGCGCTTTAGTCGTCTGTAAGACGACCTTGGTCGTCGCGAATTTCAGGCCCGTTGACCCGGGCGCGGCCGTCGCCGAACCCTGAGTCGCGTTCGGTCATTGCGGTTTTAAGACCTTTCTCTTTAACCGCCGCTCGAAATTTGAGGGTGCCAGGGGCGAGATGCGCACGGGCGTCATTTTCCGCTGCCATACGTTGCAAAGTGCGTGCGCCCATTAACTCAAGCCCTATGTTGATGATCCGTTTGTTCGCCGACAGTAGGTCCGGGTCAACTTTCGCCAAGCGATCCATGAGGCCTTCGCATTCGGCTGCCAAATAGTCGGCAGGAACCGATTTCAACACCAAACCGATTTGCGCCGCCTCGGCGCCCGTCACTGTATCGCCGGTGAGGGTGAGGCGTTTGGCCCATTGAGGCCCGACATTGTAGAGCCACATATTATTTGGCAAAGCGCCCAGGTCGCGCGCCGGTGGAAAGCCGATGGTGGCATCATCGGCGGCGATGATCATGTCGCATAACATGGCGATGTCGGTACCGCCGGCGAGGCAGTGACCGTGGACCTGGGCGACAACCGGTTTGTGCATGTCAAACAATACCATCCTGAGACGCTGGCTTTTTTCCAGCCGCCACATGTCATCGTCGATCGTCGGTTGGTCATATATGCCACCGCCGCGGCGCTCCTTGCCGTCATGGCTAGAGGCGGGAGGGCGCGGAGTGAGGTCGTAACCGGCGCAAAAGGATTTGCCGGCACCCTTCAGCAACACGCCGTGCACGGCTTTGTCGTCATCCGCTTCCCATAAGGCGTGGTGGAGCTCGGCGAGCAGTTCAGGCGACAGCGCGTTGCGCTTTTCCGGCCGGTTGAGAGTAATGCGGGCGCGGCCTTTTTCGACTTCATAAACAATATATTGGTATTCGCTCACGGCTCTCTCCCCTACGGCGTTTCCTAAATACAAGTGATTCGGCTCAAACTGGCGCATCGAGTGTAATCGACCCGGGCGGGCGGTTTCCAGCAGGGTGCCCGCGTCTGTGCGAGTGGTCTGCGGGGTCAGAGCGCCAAATTGCTGGAATTCTCCCGAAATTGTGATCAACAATTAGGGTTGCGGTGTACTTGAGTCCAAAATCCGACCTTTCAATTGTACATTTTAAGGTACAATAGCGTTTCTTGAGACTGCGGTGTAATCCGCAAAAGTACGCTATGAAATTAGATCATGTTAGGGGCCGCCGGAGAGTGCATATGAGAAGCGTCACATATTTGATTGTAGCCATTGGCTTAGTGCTTGGAACGGGGTCTGCTTGGTCCGAACAGAAAGTGGGAGCGACAACGGATGGCTTGGCCGTCAAGCAGGCAACTGATTTACGCATCCAAGCGGTCATGCTTGCCCGATCCGGAGATTTCATTACCGCCGACGAAATGTTTAGTCATTCAATCGAACTCGCACTGTCGGTAGACGACCCGCGAATCCGGGACTGGACATTGTTGTTCATTGCCACAGCGCAAGCCCGTGCCGGGAGCGTCTATGCCGGCATTGAAACGGCTAACAGCATCGAAACTTCGGCTTATCAGCATTGGGCTTTGGGGACGATTGCCCCCATTCAAGCGGCGAGTGGGGATTTGACCGGGGCGTTGGAAACCGTAGATACGATCCCTGTTGGCTATACCCGTGCCCGTGCCTATGGTGGAATAGCGGTTCAACAAGCGCACCTCGGAGATTCGATGCAAGCGGGTATGATTGCTGATATAATTTCCGCACCTGATGTCAAGTTTCATGCCTACGTGGCGATCACTCGCGCCATGGCCGGCCCCCAGCAGTAATCGACACCTGTCTGGGTCTCAGATTTGACAAAGCATGCGATTGCCGATTAAGTCCTGTCGGCCTTTTCATTGCGAATAGCTCGCGCAATACATTCCACCAAATATTGAGCAAAACATTGGGAGAATACTCATGGCTGCAGAAGAAATTGAGGGATCGGGTTTGGACGCCAGCACGGCGGCCTTGCTGAAGAACATTGCCGATCAGAACGGACCGGCGCTACATGAATTGCCGCCGGAAACCTGCCGCGAAGTGTTTGGTGGCTTGGTGAAGGCCTTGCAGGGCGAAACTTTACCGATTCATGCGACCCAAGACATTGAAATTCCTGGCCCCGGGGGGGCGATCCCCGCGCGCGTTTACACGCCGCGCGATATCGGCGGCGAGAAACTGCCGGTTTTAGTCCTCTACCATGGCGGCGGCTGGGTGATTGGCGATATCGAAAGCCACGACAACATGTCGCGCTATTTCGCCAACAATGCTGATGTGATTGTGGTCAATGTTGGCTACCGCTTGGCGCCTGAGCACAAATTTCCTGCGGGTCACGATGATTGCATTGCGGCCGCCGAATGGGTTCATGCAAATGCCGAAAGTATTGGCGGCGACGCTTCGAAAATCGCGGTGACCGGCGACAGTGCCGGCGGGAATATGGCGGCAGTGGTGGCCCAGGCCGCCAAAGGCAAGATCGCTTTTCAATTATTGATCTACCCGGTGACCGATTTGTCGTCGGACCACTATCCGTCGCGCGCGAAATTTGGCGGCGGCGACTATTTCCTGAGCGCGGCCGATATGGCGTACTTTGGCGACCTTACGCTGACCGATGCGAGGGATGTCTTGGATCCAAAAATGTCGCCCATGCTGACCGAAGATTTGTCGGGACTTGCGCCGGCACTCACGGTGACCGCCGGATTTGACATGTTGTGTGACGAGGGTGCGGCCTATGCGGAACGCTTGCGGGATGCGGGTGTGCCATCCGAATATAAGTGCTATGAGGGCACGATCCACGGCTTCACCTCGTTCCCGGGGGCGTTGGCGGCGGCTGTGGATGCGCTTGCTTTCATGGCCGGCCGACTGAAAACCGCCCTGGCGTAAAGTCCAATGAGCGCCAGACTCTGATAAACCTTATGCAAAGCGCCAGCGCGGGTACCCGTGCTGGCGCTTTTCTTTTGCCCGAGCGCACAGCGGCGTAGGTTGCGGCATGGTATTTTTCCGAACCATAGGACGCCAGTCTCGACGACTTGCAGCCCTGGTATTGGGGCTGGCTGTGTTGTGGCTCAATACGGCGATCGCCCAGCAGGACACGCAAGAACGGTACGCGCTCGCCGGCGACGTGTTCGCCCAGCATAATTTAGGCATGGCTTATGCGGAAGGTCGAAGCGTGCCGCAGAATTACACTGAGGCCGCGCGTTGGTACCGCATGTCGGCGCGCCAGGGTTATCCTTATTCGCAGTATGAGCTCGGGTATTTATATGAGACCGGAAAAGGAATTTCGCGCTCCCCGCACACCGCGACTCAATGGTACCGAAAGGCCGCGGAACAGGGATACGCGTCGGCTCAGTACCAGTTAGGCTATCCTATTACAGTGGGCAGGGTGTTTTCCAGGATATGGCCGCCGCCGCCGCACAAGGCCATGCCGCGGGCCAATTCAATTTGGTGATCATGTATTATGCCGGCTCAGGCGTTCCTAGGGACTTTGATAAGGCGCTCATGTGGTTGGAAAAAGCTGCAAAACAAGGTCACAGTCCGGCGCTTTATTCCATCGGCGACATGTATGCCACCGGCGAAGGCGTCGGGCGAGACGACAAAAAGGCCTTTCGCTGGTTTCAAAAAGCTGCCGACCAAGGCAGCGCGCGGGCTTAATACCGGCTCGGACTTATGTACGATCATGGGCCGGCACGCGCCAGAACTTTGCCAGGGCCCTTCAATGGTATCGCCTGGCGGCGGAGCAAGGAGACCCTAAAGCACATGTGAATTTGGGAGTTCTGTTCGCCGAGGGAAAAGGCGTGCTGCAGGATTATGTGGAGGGCCACAAGTGGTTCAACCTAGCGGCCGCGGGCGGCGATCCTCGTGCCGCCCAGAAGAGACGGGTGATTACAAGTTTGATGGCCCCGGCTCAGGTCGCCGAAGCTCAAAAGATGGCGCGTGAATGGAAAGCGAGCGCGCCCGGGGGTCGGATAGGGTCAAGCCCCCCTTAGCGGCACTCTGTACTTAATCGAGATCGCTTAATCAACCGACGCCACGCCTAAGAGGTTGCCAAACTCGGCCGCACGCTTTTGTTGGCGCGCGGTTATGGCCTCCATCATGTCAGGCCCGCTCAGCATGCCCGCTTGCCAGGTGGCCATATAGCGCAGGCTGTCATCGACCGAATGGTCGCGGGTGTAATTAAGCATTTCCTTAGTGCCGGTGATCGCCAGCGGCGCTTTGGCGGCGATATCGCGGGCGATGGACATCACACCGTTGATCATATCCTCAGGGCTGTCATAAACCGCGTTTACCAAGCCCACGTTTTTGGCTTCTTCTGCTTCCAGGCGGCGACCGGTGTAGGCAAGTTCGCGCATCAGCCCCGCCGGGATCAGGTGAGGCAAGCGCTGCAAGGTGCCGACGTCGGCGGTCATGCCGATGTTAATCTCCATGATGCTGAAAAATGCGTCTTGCGTGCAGTAGCGCATATCGGTGGTGGAGATCAAATCGACCCCGCCACCGATACAGCCGCCCTGGATAGCGGCGAGCACGGGAACGGAGAGGCGTTCCAAAGGGCTGAAGCATTCCTGAAACTCAAACACCATGCGGCGCAAGAGCTCGCGTTGGGTGGCGCCATCGGCATCGCTGTTAGGTTGAAGGTTATCGAACACAGCCAAATCCATGCCGGCAGTAAAATGCTTGCCGGTCGACGACAGCACCACCACGCGCACTTCGGGATTATGGTTCAGCATGCCTGCTACTTGCTTGATCTCGCGCCAAAACGTGCGCGTCATGGTGTTCAATTCTTTCGGCCGATTGAGCACCACATGGGCGACGCCATCACTGATGTCCAAGTCTAAGGTTTCGTAGGTCATGGATTGGGGCCTCGTTAGTTAGGATTGGTCCCTATATACCACGGCCAGCCTAATGGGAGCGCGGCCTTTCTTTCCCGGCAAGACCGGGTAAACTGGGTTTATTGATCCATCCAGGGAGGTTCCCGTGACCATCGTCTATGAAGAATTTAAGGCGCTGCAGATGCCCGACGCCGAACAGATCATCACCAACCGCGAAGTTATGCATTATGCGTTAAGCATTGGCATGGGCGAAGATCCCATGGACAAACAAGAACTCGCCTACGTGTTCGAAAAGGGTCTCAAAACCATTCCGACCATTACAACTGCGATTGCCTGGGAAGACAGCTGGATTTTTAAGACCGGGCTCAATCCCAACATGGTGGTTCATGGCGAGCAGTGGCTGACCATGCACCGGCCGTTCCCAGCGGACGTGCACGTGCTTGCGACCAACCGGATCGTTGATATCTTCGATAAGGGCGCCGACAAAGGGGCGGTCGTGCTGATGGAGCGCGAACTGACCGACAAAGCCTCGGGCGATAAGATTGCGACTCTACTGATGACCATTATGGCGCGTGGCGATGGCGGCTTTGGTGGTCCGAAAGGGTCCGGTCCCGCCCCCCACCCGGTGCCGGACACAACCCCCGATGCGGTGTTCGACTACGAATCCAGCCTCCGGCAAGCGCTTTATTATCGCTTAAATGGGGATCGCAACCCGCTACACGCAGACCCGGATTTTGCAGCCGCAGGTGGGTTCGAGCGCCCCATCCTCCACGGCTTGTGCAGTTATGGCATTGCCTGCCGGGCGGTATTAGCGACTTTCTGCGATTATGATCACACCAAGCTCACCGGCTTCGATGTGCGATTTTCCGCGCCGGTTATTCCCGGCGAGACTTTGCGCACCGAAATGTGGCGGGACGGCGACGTGGTTTCATTTCGCATGCGGGCCGTCGAGCGCGATATCATTGTTTTGAAAAATGGCAAAGCGGCGATCGGTGGGTTCTGATAATGTAAATCGGGGACAGTATACTATTTATTGACAACGGCCATAGATGCTGCTCCGCAAATTGCCAAAGCATAAATAGTATACTGCGCTCGGTTAAGCTGCCGGAAATTACCCGAGCACGGTGCCAAGTTTCATGGCAATGCTCATGTCGCCGGCGACTTTCAATTTGCCCGACATAAACGCCGCCGTTGGATCCAAATCACCCGTCGCCATTTTCTCAAAATTTTCCATGGACATGGAGATGGTGCACTGGGCATCGGCGTCTTCATTAGACACAGAATTTGGGGACGAAGCGCCATCGACGAAAATTTTTCCGTCGGCGCCAAAATCAAACTTCACAGTGGAGCCGAGCCCGGAGTCTTCCCCCACGCTTTTGCGCATTCCTTCGGTTAATGTTTCAAGACTCATTTTTGATCCTTCCTATGGTTAAGTTTAAGTGTGGCTGCGGATGTTCACGCCGCGACGTAAAAGGTCTCGTTCTTTGCCGCCATGTCGCGCAGCAGCTTGGGGGGGCTGAACCGGGGGCCGTATTTTTGCGCCAGCCGGTCGCATTCCTCAACGAAAGTGCCAACGCCAATGGTATCGATCATGGACAGCACTCCGCCAGTGTAAGGGGCGAACCCCCAGCCGAAGATGGAGCCGATGTCCGCGTCAATGACATCGGTTACCACGTTCTCTTCCACGCAGCGGGCGGTCTCCACCGCTTGAATGTAAAGGAAGCGCTTCCTGAGATCATCGAGGTCGGTCTCTTCGACTGACGGAGCAAAATGTTCACCGAGATCCGGCCACAATCGCTTCTTTGCGTCGGTTGGGTAATCGTAAAAACCTTTGCCGTCTTTCTTGCCCGCGCGCGACAGCTTCTCGACGAACAAGTCGATCACTTCGTCGCTCGGTCCAGCCTGATACTTGTCTCCCAGATCCTTGCGGGTTTGGGTCATGACATGGTGCATTAATCCAAGGCTCACTTCGTCGGCCAGCGCCAAGGGTCCCACCGGCATGCCGGCGGCTTTGCCGACGTTCTCGATCACTGCCGGCACCACGCCGTCTTTCAACATGGCGATGCCTTCATTGACGTAAGTTGCGAACACCCGGCTGGTATAGAAGCCCCGGCTATCGTTGACCACAATCGGTGTTTTTTTGATCTTGCCCACGTAGTCGAGGGTCTTGGCGAGGGTTTCATCCGAGGTCTGCTCGCCCATAATAATTTCGACTAAGGGCATTTTATCGACCGGCGAAAAGTAGTGAACGCCGATGAAATTGGCCGGACGCGATGAAGCTTTGGCAAGGCCGGTGATCGGCAAGGTTGAGGTATTAGAGCCGAACACGGCGGTATCTGGAATGACGGCTTCGGCCTTTGCGGTCACGTCAGCCTTAATGCCGCGATCTTCAAACACAGCTTCGATGATCAGGTCGCACCCTTCCAGGTCGGCATAATCAACGCTCGGTTTGATGAGACCGAGCAGTTTTTCTTTCTTCTCTTCGGTCGACTTTTTGCGTTTGATCGCTTTGTCGAGCAAGGCCTCCGAATAGGCTTTGCCTTTCTCGGCATCCTTCAAGGTGCGGTCGATCAAAACCACTTCAATGCCAACCTTGGCCGACACGTAAGCCACACCCGCGCCCATCATGCCGGCGCCAAGGACGCCAATTTTTTTCGGGTCTGATTTGGCGATACCTTCCGGCCGACGCATCAATTTGTCGGCTTTGCCTTTATTGATGAACAAGCTACGCACCATGTTGCTCGCGGTCGGGTCCAGAATGAGCGACGTAAAATAACGCGCCTCGATGCGCAACCCCGCGTCGATGGGCACGATCAACCCTTCGAACACGCACGACAGGATCGCTTGAATGGCCGGGTAGTTGTTGCCGGCGCGCGCATGCGCCATGGCGTTACCGGCGATCATAACCTGGGCGCCTTGGGGCGTGTTGGGCCCGCCACCGGGGATTTTGAATTTCTTGCCGTCCCACGGTTGCACCGGGTTTGGCTCTTCCATCAGCCAGCGTTTGGCTTCACCCAGCAGCTCTTCCGTCGGCACGACTTTATCAACCAAACCTTTTTGCAGTGCTTTCTGAGGGGGCAAGCCAGTGCCTTCCAGCATCAACTCCAAGGCACCCTGAATGCCGATGAGGCGCGGCAAGCGCTGGGTGCCGCCGCCGCCCGGCAACAAGCCCACTTTTACTTCCGGCAAGCCAATTTGCGCGCGCGGATTATCCGCCGCGACCCGGTAGTTGCAGCCGAGGCAGATCTCGAAGCCGCCGCCAAGGGCGGTGCCATTGATTGCCGCCGCGAAAGGTTTGTCGCTTTCTTCCATGCGCCGCATCAGGCCCTGCATGGCTTGCACACCTTCCATGATGGTCTGCGCGTCCTTGGGTCCCTGAGTCATGCCGAGGATCATCTCCAAGTCGGCGCCGGCAATGAACGAGTCTTTTCCTGAGGTGACGATGACGCCCTTGACGTTCTCATCACTAATGGCTTTATCGATGGCGTCCGAGAACGCCTTGGTTGACGCGTCGCTGAGCACATTCATCGAGCGCCCCGGCATGTCCCAGGTGATGGTCGCAATGTTGTCGCTGTCCAGTTCGTAATTGATCATTTCAAATTTCCCGTTTGGTGACAGCGGCGCTTAAACGCGCTCGATAATGGTGGCCGTGCCCATGCCGGCGCCGACGCAAAGCGTGATCAATGCCGTCGACAGATTCCGGCGCTCCAACTCATCCAGCACGGTGCCGAGGATCATGGCGCCGGTGGCGCCGAGGGGATGGCCCATGGCAATGGCGCCGCCGTTCACGTTGATTTTATCGTGGGGGATGTCGAACGCCTCCATGAACCGCAGCACAACCGCGGCAAAAGCTTCATTCAGTTCCCACAAATCGATATCGTCGGCCGTCATACCGGCACGCTTTAAGGCTTTCTCGGCGGCCGCTGCCGGACCGGTTAGCATGATGCAGGGCTCGGAACCAATACTCGCAAACGAACGAATACGCGCACGCGGGGTGAGGTTTGCCTTGTTGCCGGCCTCTTCGTTGCCGACCAGAACCGCGGCGGCGCCATCGACGATACCGCTTGAGTTGCCCGCGTGGTGAACGTGGATCATCTTCTCAACTTCCGGATACCGCAGTTGCGCAACCGCGTCGAAGCCGAACTGTTCGCCCTGCACCTCAAATGCAGGGTTCAATGCCGCCAGCGACTGCATGGTCGCGTCCGGGCGCATGTGCTCGTCGTGGTCCAAAATAGTGAGCCCATTGATGTCATTCACCGGCACGATCGATTTTTTGAAGTAGCCGTTTTCCTTGGCGTGTTGAGCGCGCTTTTGGCTTTCGATCGCGTAGGCGTCCACGTCATCGCGGGAATAGCCCCACTTGGTGGCAATCAAATCGGCACCAATGCCTTGCGGTGCAAAATAGGTTTTGAACGCAACTTCCGGGTCCACCGGCCACGCGCCACCGCTCGACATCATCGGCACCCGGCTCATGCTTTCAACGCCGCCGCCGATGGCCATGTCCGACTGGCCCGACATGACCTGCGCTGCCGCCATGTTGGTGGCCTCAAGCCCTGACGCGCAAAAGCGGTTGATCTGAACGCCGGCTGTCGTATCGGCATACCCCGCATCCAGCACCGCGACGCGCGCGATGTCCGAGCCCTGTTCGCCCACTGGCTCAACGCAGCCCAACACCACATCTTCGACCAGCGACGTGTCGAGGTCGTTACGGTCGCGAATTTGTTGGAGCACGGTTTTGGCAAGATAAATAGGAGTTACTTCATGGAGGCTGCCATCTTTTTTACCGCGACCACGGGGGGTGCGCACGGTGTCGTATATAAAAGCATCAGTCATTTGGGTCTCTCCCTCGTCTAGAGCCGGGTGGGCGTGGAGCAATCCCAGAAACCCGGCAAATTTAAATTTTAAACGATCAAATGGTGCGGCCAATCAGTTCTTTCATGATCTCGGATGTGCCGGCGTAAATACGCTGGACGCGTGCACCCGCCCACATGCGCGATATGGGGTACTCACTCATATAACCATAGCCACCAAACAACTGCAGGCATTCGTCCATCACTTCAAACTCCATTTCACTGGTCCAGAGCTTGACCATGGCGCCGGTGGTGACATCAAGATTGCCCTCCAGGAGCAATTCGATGCACCGGTCAACGAACATGCGCCCGGCGGTCACTTTGGTCTTAACTTCGGCAAGCTTGAAACGGGTATTCTGGAAATCGGCGATCGCGCGACCGAAAGCTTTCCGTTCTTTTACATACTCCGCCGTAATCCTTAAAGCGGCCTCGGCAGCCGCCACAGCTTGAACGCCAACTAAAAGACGCTCTTGGGGCAATTGTTCCATCAGTTGAATGAAGCCTTGACCTGATTCTGCGCCCAGCAGATTGCTGGTTGGCACCCGCACATCGTCGAAGAACAACTCGGACGTGTCTTGCGCGTGGCACCCGACCTTCTCCAAATTGCGGCCGCGCTTGAAGCCGTCCGCGTCGTCGGTTTCAACGACAATGAGGCTGGTGCCCTTGGCCCCCATTTCCGGGTCAGTCTTGGCGACTACGATAATGAGGTTGGCGTTTTGTCCGTTGGTGATGAAAGTTTTTTGGCCGTTGATCACGTAATGATTGCCGTCCTTGACGGCGGTCATTTTGATGCCCTGAAGGTCGCTGCCGGTGCCTGGTTCGGTCATTGCAATGGCGCCGATCAGTTCGCCGGTGGCCATTTTGGGCAGCCAGTTTTGCTTTTGATCCTCGGAACCGTAGTTCTCGATATAAGGAGCAACAATATCGTTATGCAGTCCCCACCCCGGTCCCTCAATTAAGGCGTCCGCCATTTCTTCAACGAGAATGGTTGTATGAAGGAAACTGCCGCCTGCGCCGCCATACTCTTCCGGTTGGCTCATGCACAACAGACCGGCTTCACCGGCTTTATACCAGATTTCCTTGGGCACTATACCGTCGGCAAGCCACTGATCAACGTGGGGGACGCATTCCCGGTCGAGAAACTTGCGTACGTGAGTGCGAAAAATATCGTGGCCTTCGTCGAAAGGTAGTGACCGTATCATCAAGTAAGCTCCCAGCTTTGTGACCGTTATAATTTTTGAATTAATTTCCAGCTAAAATGCGTCAGCGTCGAGCGCCATCACTGTATCGGCGCCGCTTTCGATCTTTTTCAAAAGCGCGCCGGTGTCCGGCAACATGCGCTCCATAAAGAAGCGCGCCGTGGCGACTTTGTTCTCATAGAACGCTATGTCTTCCGCTTCATTGGCAATTTTGGCGACCGCCACTTTTGCCATCTGGGCCCACATATAGCCGGTCGCGGCCAACCCGAACAGGGTCATGTAGTCGTATGAGCCAGCCCCAGCATTGTCCGGTTTTTGCATGGCGTTTTGCATAAACCATAGTGTCGCCTGCTGCAGATGGTCGATTGCTTCGGCTACGGGCGTCGTAAACTCGGACATCTGGCTATCGTCTTTGTGGGCGTCGACAAATCCACCCACTTCGGCAAAGAAAGCGCGGATGGCGCGGCCACCGTTGGCGGCCAATTTGCGGCCCACCAAGTCGAGTGACTGTATACCGTTGGTGCCCTCGTATAATTGGGCAATGCGGGCATCGCGGACGAACTGCTCCATACCCCATTCGTGAATGTAGCCATGCCCGCCAAAGCATTGAACGCCTAAATTGCAGCTATCGAAGCCGTAATCGGTCAAAAAGCCCTTGATCACCGGTGTCGTGAGTGCGACCCAGTCGTCGGCTGCCTCGCGCGCCGCTTCGTCCGGGTGACGCAATTGTATGTCGAGTTTTAAGGCAGTCCACAATGCGAACGCGCGCGCGCCTTCATTGAACGCGCGCATGGTCATCAGCATGCGGCGTACATCCGGGTGGACAATGATCGGATCGGCGGCTTGGTCGGGCTCCTTTGCCCCCGTCAGTGACCGGCCGGAACGCCGGTCCTTGGCATATTCAACCGCGTTCTGATAGGCGATCTCGGACAGGGCCAAGCCTTGCAGGCCGACCCCCAAGCGCGCCGAATTCATCATGGTGAACATGCCGAACAAACCTTTGTTCTCTGCCCCCACCAGATAGCCAAACGCGTCTTCATAGTTGAGTACGCAAGTGGCCGAGCCTTTTATGCCCATCTTGTGTTCTATGGAGCCACAGGTAACCCCGTTGCGCGCGCCCAGGCTCCCGTCATCGTTGACCATAAACTTGGGCACAACGAATAAGCTGATTCCTTTGGAGCCCTCGGGCGCGTCAATGATGCGTGCCAGCACCAAATGAATGATGTTCTCGGTCATGTCGTGATCGCCGGCGGAAATGAAGATTTTAGTACCGGTGATTTTATAGCTGCCGTCGTCTTGCGGGGCGGCCTTGGTCCGCAGCAGTCCCAGATCGGTTCCGCACTGGGACTCGGTCAGATTCATGGTCCCGGTCCATTTGCCGCTAATTAAATTTGGCAGATAAATCGACTTGAGTTCTTCGCTGCCATGGGCGTGAAGAGCGTGAATGGCGCCATGGGTAAGACCGGAATACATGCTGAAAGATTGATTGGATGCGCTCATCATTTCGGCAAAAGCGGTTCCCAAGAAGGCGGGTAATTCCTGACCGCCATATTCGGCGGGGGATGTAAGGCCGTTCCAACCGCCATCGGTGTATGTTTTGTAGGCTTCCTTAAACCCCGCCGGAGTCGTCACTTCGCCGTCTTTAAACGTGCAACCTTCCAGATCGCCCGACTGATTAATTGGATGAATAACTCCTTCACATAGCTTCGCACCTTCTTCCAAAATCGCATCCACTGTGTCTGGCGTTGCATCTTCAAAGCCCGGCAGGTTGCTGTAATTTTCGACTTCAAGAAGTTCGTGCAGAACAAATCGAATGTCACGGAGCGGTGCTTGGTAGCTTGGCATGGATTGTGATCCTGAATCTGTGAAAGTGCCAATGTTTGCCGCAGGCAAGCTGTTTTGATGCCAGAGCGGTTATTTTATTTTTTACTCGGCGGCCGCCTCGGGGTGTTCTAAATACTCAGGGTCAGTCCCGGCAGGCATGGGCATTTCGAACTTGATCGGCCCACTGTTCGCTTGAAGAAAAACTTCGATTTTGCGGCTGTCGTTACGAAGTTCAAAAATGACTTGATCCAAATCCTGCTTTTGCCGCTCGAGGATCGCGATGCGGCGTTGAACTTTTTCCAAAACCGCACTGGCCTGCCCCACCTGGCCATCGTCAAGATCATACAAGTCGAGCATTTCGCCGATTTCGGCCAGAGAAAAACCCACGCGCTTGCCGCGCAGTATGAGGTAAAGACGCCCCCGATCGCGGAAGGTATAAATTCGGTTTTGTCCCGCGCGGGCAGGGTTCAGTAGTCCCCGGTCTTCGTAATAGCGAATAGCCCGGGGGGTGACGTCAAATTCCGACGCCAATTGCGATATTGTGTAGGTATGGTCAGGCATGTACCGGCACCCCTATCCCAGTTGAAAAGGTGCGCATGTATAGTTTACGTTTACGTCAACGTCAATCATTTTTACAGGACACGGACTTTTATTTTCCCATGATCGGAAATGACTCTTTGCTCGTAGCGTAAATTGAGCTTTAGTAGTGATTACGCTAGGAACTCTGCGGTTGCTAGAAATTCACTGAGTATTAATGTAGAACCCGTCCATGCAGATATATCTGCCAATTGCCGAGCTTTCCGTAAATGTATTTCTCCTTCTAGGATTGGGCGGAGCCGTCGGCTTGCTGTCCGGCATGTTCGGGGTTGGCGGCGGCTTTTTGATGACGCCTCTGCTGATTTTTTCTGGCATTCCCCCTATTGTCGCGGTGGCTACGGAAGCTAATCAAATCGTCGCCTCCTCGGTTTCGGGCGTGCTCGCCCATTGGCGACGCGACGCGGTTGATGTTAAAATGGGGCTGGTGCTGGTATTTGGCGGCTCAATTGGAGCTGGCGTGGGGGTCACCCTTTTTCGGTATTTACGCGATCTAGGCCACGTGGACCTGCTTATTTCCGGGGCTTATGTTCTGTTTTTGGGTACGATTGGCTCGTTAATGCTGGCGGAAAGTCTGAAAGCGGTCATCCGCCGACGCAGGGGCACGGTTAAACGGCGCAAATTGCATCAGCACATGTGGGTGCATGGGCTTCCGTTCAAAATGCGATTTCGCAAATCGAAACTATACATTAGTGCCATATTGCCCATGGGGATTGGCTTCCTGGTCGGCGTTTTGGCGGCGATTATGGGGGTTGGCGGCGGGTTCATTATGGTTCCAGCCATGATTTACTTGCTTGGTATGCCAACGGGCGTGGTCGTCGGCACGTCCCTGTTTCAGATAATTTTCGTCACCGCGATTGTCACCATGCTGCATGCTGTCAACACTCAGGCGGTTGACGTCATGCTGGCGCTCATTCTTTTGTCTGGCGCCGTTGTCGGGGCCCAGGTGGGGGCAAAGTTGAGCGGCAAAATTCGCGGGGAAGAATTGCGCACTTTGCTGGCGCTGATGGTTATCGGGGTCTGTGCGCGTATGGCATATGGCTTGGTCGCCACGCCCGAAGATCCGTTCTCGGTCGTACCGGCGCTGGGCTAGGGGCGGCTTAATATGCAAACGTCTCGTTCTTGGATATTTTCAGCGGCCCGGAGAGGCACGGTAGGCTTAAGTACCGTCCTCATATTTTTGTCGATTGCTGAGCGGGCCGGGGCGGCGGAACCACTGGTAACCGATATTTCCGAACGCTTAATCTCCATATCATCGGATTTCACCGGAACTGAGCTTTTGTTGTTCGGTGCGCTAGGCGAAGTAGCAGAAGGTGAGCGCGGCGACGTGGTTGTTGTGGTAAGGGGACCGACACAGCGCATGATGGTGCGCAAAAAGAAAAGGCGCGCCGGTATTTGGGTGAATACTCAAGCGGTAACCTTTGAAGACGTGCCTGGGTTTTATGCCATTTCCGCGTCCGGACGCCTGGAAGATATTGCCCCTCTAAGTTTGCTGGCCCGGCATCAGATCGGGCTTGATCATCTGCGCTTTAAACCAACGCCGGATTCTCGCACCGTTGTGCTGGCGAGCCCGGAAAGATTACAAGGTTATCGCGAGGCGATGGTCCGCACTTTGAAGCGAGAGGGATTGTTTAGCGAAGAAGTGGACAGTATTAGGTTCATGAGCGACACCCTGTTCAGGACGAGAATTGCCTTTCCCGCGAAAGTGCCAGTTGGCAATTATCGCGCTGAAGTGTACCTGATCCGGAATGGTCAGGTAGTCCCTGGCGGCGCCCAGTCTTCGCCTATATTTGTTGATAAGGTAGGTATTGGCCGCGCGATCTTTAATTTCGCGCACCGCCAGCCGGAGATTTACGGCGTGGTCGCTGTTTTGCTGGCATTATTCGCCGGGTGGGTCGCGGCGACCGTGTTTCGTAAGTTATAATCAGCGGCACCGGGCTAGGCGTCCGCATACATTCGCAAAATGGAGTTGCCAAACATTGGCTGGACTTGAGGTGTCCTATTTGGCGGCCGCCGGCGGTGGCATCGCGAGTTTTCTATCGCCCTGCGTGCTGCCCTTGGTACCGGCATATTTGTGTTTCGTAACCGGGTCCACATTGGACGAGCTTGCTGGCTCCGACGATCAAGAGGCCAGTGTCACCACTGCCCATGCGGTTTCAGCCTCGCTTTCTTTTGTGCTTGGATTCTCGACCGTATTTGTCGCCTTGGGCGCATCCGCCTCGGCGGTAAGTGCCGGTTTGCGGGAGAATCAAACCCTACTGGCACAGGCCGCCGGCCTCATTATTATTGCGCTCGGCTTGCACTATGTTGGACTGTTCAGGATCGGCCTGCTGAACCGGGAAATTCGCTTCAATCCGGCGACCAAATTACCGGGCTGGTTCGGCGCTTATGTGATCGGCGTCGCTTTTGCCTTTGGCTGGACCCCTTGTATTGGACCCATTCTCGGCACCATTCTGGCCATCGCGGCCACCCGCGATACCCTTGGTTTTGGCATTTCATTGCTGGCCGTATATTCTTTGGGCCTTGGCGTGCCGTTTGTTGTTGCAGCGATGAGTATCCGCTCATTCACCGGATTTTTTCAAGGATTCCGCCGCCACTTACGCACGGTCGAGATGGTGGCCGGCGTGCTTCTCATCGGCACCGGGGTTATGTTTGTGACCGGCTCTTTTCAGGAGCTCGGCTATCTCATGCAGGCATGGTTCCCGGATCTCGAAAACATCGGTTGAGATCAATCTTGGTCTAGACCCCGTGGCGGTCCCCGGTCGTATGCCGGTCAACCGTTTAGAGCGGTGAGGGTCGGACCGGGTTTTTGCCGTCCCAGCCCTTAGCGGCGTTCTCTATCTCCAGGAACAGGTCTATAAAGACGCTGTCGTTGGTCCAGAACTCGGTGAAATGACCGATCGAATCGACAGTGTCGAAATACACCAGATCGGCGCCGCCGACAGTGGCCTCGAACGCGGCTTCATGACCCAATTCACGAAACTTAGCGCATTCGGCGGCATAGTCCTCGGGCATGAGGCCAAAGTGATGGACGCCAATGCGGCCCGCGTCTAAAAATTCCTTGTAAACGGAGGGCTCGTCATTGTTCTGCAAGATGAGTTCGATTTGCACGTCACCGGTGTTGCCGAGGGCGAGGGTCAGATCCACGTTGGATGGCCCCCCGCGATATTTCTGTTCGCCGAGGACGAAATTTTCAAACTTAAAAAACGGGCCGACGTGTAGGACATCGACCCAGTATTTGAGGGCGGCATCCAAATCCCGGACGACGTAGGCGAGTTGGCGCATGGTGCCTAATGGTTGACTCATAGTTTCTGTCTCCCCAATTAGCTTCGATTTGTTATGTGGCGCGCAGTCTAGCGGTTCAGGTGCGCGCGGAAAAGAGGATGATATTCAACTCTAATGTTGCTTGGGCTCGCAAGGATAGGCTTGCTTTAGGGCCCGGCCGGCGAGCGCAAACGACACTTGGTGCAAGATCTCTTCGTGCGCGCGCATGTATTCGAGCGTGATTTTCGCGAGGTTTTTGGGGTCCATTTCTCCGGGTGGGCATATGGCGCCCCCTAGTTTCAGAGATTCGGCGACCCCGGTCACATAGCCATCACAGAAAGTCCAGTCCGCACGGCTTGCATCCAATTCGCACTGGGCCATCACCCGGTGGCCCCGAAGCCAATCCGCAGAGGCGGGCGTGCTGTCTGCGGTTAAGTTCAATATTGCGATGAAAGCCGCAAAGACGGCCCCTCTCTCCCATTTTCTCATAAGGAATTGCCTTGATGTTGTAACGTTTCGGGTGCCAATTTCGGCTTCAATCGGGATACCTTAACGGAATTCCATCAATTGTGAGGGTTTTTCCACCGGTGTGACGAAGGCCGGGTCGATGTAAATTGCGCCCCAGGCGCGGGTGTCTTATGAATTGGGTTCAGATTTTATGCCGAGGGAGCGCCGAATGAATTTTGATACCATTTTGTTAGATGTCGCCGATGGGGTTGCCGCCCTGACCTTAAACCGGCCTGAAACCTTGAACGCGTTGAACCGGCAGTTAATCGAAGATATGACGGCGGCATTGGATAAAATTGAGGCCGACGAGGATATCCGATGCCTGCTGATCACCGGCGCCGGACGCGGTTTTTGTTCGGGCGCCGATCTGGCGGACCCGAGCGGATCGGGCGGTGACCTGGGTGACATGCTGGACGACATGTACAATCCGTTTGGCGAGCGATTGCGTCAGCTGAAGGTGCCGATTGTGGCGGCAGTCAATGGTCCGTGTGCGGGCGCAGGCATGAGCATTGCGATGGCTGCCGATATCATTATTGCCGGTAAATCCGCCTCGTTCCTGCAAGCTTTCAGCAACATAGGCCTGGTGCCGGACGTGGGAGCAACTTATTACCTGCCGCGATTGGTGGGCGGCGCCCGGGCCGCCGGTATGATGCTGCTGGGTGAGAAGCTGCCCGCCGACAAAGCTCATGAATGGGGCCTAGTGTGGGAAGTGGTCGAGGACAATCGTTTGCTGGAAGCGGCCGAGAAAGTTGCCAAAAAGCTTGGCCGTGGACCGACAGTCGGTCTCAACCTAATCCGCGGATTGCTTGATGCCAGTGAGGGCAACAGTTTTGCGGCGCAGATGGAGATAGAAGCTCGGGCCCAGTCAGAGGCGGGCGCGACTGACGATTTCAAGGAAGGCGTCAAAGCCTTCCTTGAAAAGCGCCCGGCCGAGTTTTCAGGCCGTTAGCTACAGGATAAATAAGTGATCCCATCAGACAGCACCGCCCGTGCGTTGGCCGAAGCGGCAACCGCCCGCATGCTTGAAGCCGATGAGGCGTCTCGAGCCATGGGGATGAATTTGGTCACGGTCGATCGGGATCATGCGGTCTTTGACATGCGGGTGCGGGAAGACATGCTCAACGGCCTCAATACCTGTCACGGAGGCATTGTGTTTTCGCTCGCCGATACGGTTTGTGCGATGGTGGCCAATTCACGCAATCAAAAGTCCGTTCTGCAAAGTGCCACAGTCACCCTCACGGCACCGGTTCACAAAGACGACATTCTGACCGCGACTGGGCATCGAAGTGCCGGGGAAGGACGGGTCGCAGTGATCGACGTGACGGTCACCAATCAGAAAGACGAGACAGTGGCGCTTTTTCGCGGGAGCACATATGAAATACGCGGTACCCATGTGGATCAAGCTGGGGATTGATTTTCTGCTGATATTTCGTATTAGAAGGCCGGAATTGTAGTGGTCGCGGGGGGTAACCCCCAGCGCCGAGGGAAAAAGGAGTGAGCCAAATGAGTCTTTCCGTTGCCGTTGTGGGCAGTGGGCCTGGCGGATTGTATGCCGTCGAAGCGCTGACCAAAAATCTGCCGGATTGCCGGATTGATATTATCGACCGTCTGCCGTCGCCCTATGGCCTGGTGCGGTTCGGCGTCGCTCCTGATCATCAGACCACCAAGAACGTGTCACGGGTTTTCGATAAGCAGATGGTGAAGGACAATGTCCGCTACCTGGGTAATGTCGAGTTGGGGCGCGACATCAGCTACGACGAGCTGAAGGACATGTATGATGCGGTCGTGCTGGCGTTCGGCACTCCCATCGGGCGGCGACTTGGGTTGCCCGGCGAGGACGCGGAAGGGGTCTACAATTCGGATGCGATCGTCGCTTGGTACAGTGGCCACCCAGATTTCGAAAACCTCAATCCCGACCTCACCGGCAAAGCTGCGATCATCATCGGCATCGGCAATGTGGCGCTTGATGTCGCCCGTTTGTTTGCGCGCACCGAGGCCGAGCTTGCCGATACTGACACCACCGATTTTGCTTTGGATGCGATCAAAAACGCGCATTTCGACGATATTTATATCGTTGGCCGGCGGGGTCCCATCGAAGGAACCTTCACCCGC
Source organism: Alphaproteobacteria bacterium (assembly GCA_029941135.1). Taxonomy (GTDB): domain Bacteria; phylum Pseudomonadota; class Alphaproteobacteria; order JAPYRI01; family JAPYRI01; genus JAPYRI01. The sequence goes on from JAPYRI010000019.1 coordinate 37,022, forward strand.
GCAGAATTGGGTGAATTGGGTGAGTTGGAGCGCGGCGTGGCCTTGGTGCATGAAGAACAATTGCCGGAAGAAGTCGAGGCTGAAATGGACCCGCGAGATCTGCGCGAGAAAGTCGCCAATCTGAAAGTTCTGCGCTCCTACATCGGCAACGACCCCAACGCAAATCCGGTTAAGGTGCATTTCGAATTTTACGCGTCTCCAAAAGAGTTTTTAACTGAAACCCGGGACGGCAAGGAACATGTGGTAGGGGTCCGCGTCGAGCGCACCAAAGTTGAAAACGGACGCGCTGTCGGAACCGGAGAGGAGTTCGACATTGCGGCTGACGTGGTGGTTCCGAGTGTTGGATATCAGGCCGAGCCCAGCACCGGGGCACCCTTGGACGAATGGGGGTCGACTGTTGAGAATACCGACGGCCGGGTCGAACCTGGGGTTTATGCGGTTGGCTGGGCCAAGCGTGGACCCACCGGCACCATCGCCTTGAATCGCAAAGACAGCCATGGCGTGGTCAATCTTCTCCTCGAAGATATAACGGCCGATCCCGCCAAATCGGGAAGCGCAGGTGTGGATAGATTACTCGCCGATCGTGGCGTGCGGGTCGTGTCTTATTATCAATGGCAGAAGATCGACCAAGCCGAAGTGGTCGCGGCCAATCCGCCCGCCCCGCGCAAAAAGTTCACGTCAATCGAGGCGATGCTCGACGCCTTAGACCGTTAGAAGAAGCGCGCGATCCGCAGCTGTATGAAGTCGTCGGCGCGGGCCGGATATAAGGGATCTTTGGCTGGGATGCTGTCGAAGAATCGGACGTCCAAGGACAGTTTCCAGCTTTGACCTAAACGCCGGCTCGCCTCGACGCTGGCCATGCGACCATCGCTGTCCAAATCAATGATGACGCCGGCCAGAATATTCAGGTCCTGTATGTCGTTTGCAGTCCATCGACCGCCCACGAATACATCATTTTCGAACGGGGTTGGCGCTCTGTCATTGCGATTGTCATACAAATATTCGCCGACAATCCCCAAATCAGCAGCGGTATTGAACACGCTGAAGAAACTATATTCGAAGCCACTGGCGGAGGCGTAGTAAGTTTTGCCTTGGCCCTCCCGCCGCAAGCCTTCAAACTTCAACAGCCAAGCTTCGTGGGTCCACTGGATGTCCAGCGACGATTGATGGATCTGATCGTAGAACGGGACCAGGAGTGGGCCCGCATTGTCAAACTCGAGAATAAAGCGCGGGTCGCGGCTGGTGCCGTAGAAGTGCGCTACCCCCAAGTCCCACTCGTCGAAACTCTGAGACCAACGCACGGCGTAATCCACATGCTTGTCGCCCGCACCGGATTCATATCTCTCAAAATTGTTGGAGATGCGGCCGCCATTGGTCACACGGGTGGTAGCGCTGCCAAAGGTGCGTGGGCGAAAACCGGGCAACACATAGGCTTCAAACACCCCCCATTTGCTCAAATACGTCGCATTGACCATCAATTGACCGAGCTTGTCTTCGAGGTCCGGGTCTTCCACTTGGTCGGTCTGATTAATAATATCGATCAGGTGCACAGCTTCGGTCACGCCCCAGAACACTTTGTCTATTCCGGCTTTGAACTCGAAGTCACCAAAGGCACCAACCCAGCGCATCTCGCGAATATCGAAATGAGTGCGCTCATGATCGTTGTCATCCCAGCGGAAGAAAGGCACGAAGGTGAAGCTCTGCCGGTCGTTATTCCAGTACCTCTCGACCTTTACTTCGGCAGACATTGAATGATCGGTTTGGCCAAAATTGGGCGTTCGTCCGTCATAAAAAAAGCCTCGGCCTTCAAGTTCCACGTTGCCTGAAAACTCAACCAGACTGGCCAACGATCTCAAACGGTCGAGAGCTTCGGGTTTCTCTATCGGACGCGCTGGGGGCGGCGGCGCGCGAGTGACTTCGGCAACGGCGGCGGCAACGGTTGCCGATGATACCTGCGGTGCGGGCTCAATCACCAGCTCACCCATTGGCTGCTCTGGCAAGAAAACAGCACCCGACGTATCCTCGGCTATTATTGTCCGTGGTCCTGGTTGCAAGGGCGGGAACAAGGGTGCAACCGCGGGCGCTCTCGCCATCTGCGACGCAGGCGCTGCCACAATGCCGTTCCGTGCCGTTTGGAACGCCGCCCGGCTGGTCCGGCTTAGATCGAGGACAAACAGCCAGGGGTAGCCATCGTCGGGGTCGAGCATGAAATCGTTCAGCACCAGTGCGGGTCCAGCTAGGTCGAGCACGACCCGATGATTGCTGGCATCTGAGCTGCCGTTCCGAATGCCTTTGATCACACCTTGGCCGCGCTTGTGCAAGGAAGGCG
>JAPYRI010000020.1 GCA_029941135.1 Alphaproteobacteria bacterium
GCCGAATAGACGATTCGGTAAAATGGGGACAGTATACTATTTATTGACACCCTCCACTGATGCTGCGCCGTAAAATGATCGAAGGTAAATGGTATACTGTCTCCGTTTTACACACAAAAAAGCCCCGCCATTATTGACGGGGCTTTGATGTTTTGACGCTCAGTCGAAAGTTACTCGGCAGCACGCGCCTCGTCTTCGCCCCAGCTTTGCAGTTCGGGCAGAACTTTCTGCGAGAACAGTCGCAGACCGGCTTCGGCATCCGCATAGGGCATGCCGGAGTAGGAGCACATGATGTTCAATTCAAAATCACCGATGATTTTGCGCCGTGCATCCATTTTGTCCAAGATCATTTGCGGGGTGCCCCACGAATTAATCTCAACGAACCCTTTGCCGGCGGCTTCGAGGCCGGCGTCACGCAGCATATCGGCGGCGCCGCCATAGGCCGAATAGCCTTTGGTGTCTTTAAAGTGGTCGCTCAACATTTCGTAGTGCTGAATGACGGTCAAATAGTAAGCCGCCATATATTTATGGGCCATCTCTTCGGCCTTGTCGGCGCTTTCGTCGCAGCACATGAAATCAACCGCGACCACCGGTTTCGGTGCGTCCGAATGGAACTTTGAATACTGAGCGCGATAATCGTTGATGTGCGCGAGGTTATCTTCCCAAGGCTTTTGCGCAAATATCATCATGCTGGCGCCCAGTTCGGCGCAGATCGGCACCGAATCCGGTGACATGGCAACCGCGTAAAGCCGGTCCTTGAAAGTTTTAAACGGGCGTGGACGAATTTCGGTGCGCGGCTGTTTATAAAAAAGACCATCGCCTTCGATGAACCCGGTTTCCAGCGCTTCACATGTCATGCGCGCCGATTCGTCAAAGCGCTCGCGGGTCGTGTTCATATCAATGTCGAAAGCATTGTACTCGCGCCGGGCCAAGCCTCGGCCCATGCCATAAATCGCCCGCCCGTTGGACAAATGATCCAGCAGCGCCATCTTTTCAGCCACCCGAAGGGGATCGTTCCACGGCAGGATGACCGCCGCCGTTCCGAGCTTAATGGTGCTCGTCTTGGCCGCCAAGTAGCTCAGGAATTGAGTGTTGTCGGGCAGCATGGAATAGTCGAAAAAGTGATGCTCGACCCCCCACACGGTGTCAAAACCAAGCGGCTCGGCCAATTCGGCCAGATGCACTTCGTTGCGGTACACCTCTTCATCAGTGCGCTCGCCTTGATAATTTTGAAATAACAACTGCATTCCGACTTGCATCGGGCAACTCCTTCTCAGCTATATGACCTGCGGTTCTCTCGGATTTGGTTAGGCGCTAACATGCCACAAAAAGCCGACCTCGTCCACACCGCCTAAACGATCGTTTAGACTGCCCGAAGGGCTTTGATTTTCCTCGCTTTTCCGGGCCGCATGCAAAAGCTATGGTGAAACCTATGACCGCCGATGAAATCATCCGCCTGCTCGACCTGGCGCCCCATCCCCGGATACGAATCGCGATCATTCGACCGCCATTTATTACCTATTGCGGGCGGGTGAACGCTCCCACTGGCATCGGGTGGATGCCGCCGAAGTGTGGCACTGGTACGCGGGCGACACGCTTCAACTGGAACTATCCGACGGTGCCAGCCCGGCGGAGATCCACGCCTTGGAACCTGATTTGGATGCAGGTGAAAGACCACAGTTCGTCGTGCCCGCCAGGGTCTGGCAAGCCGCAGAAAGTATAGGTGAGTGGACCCTGGTCGGCTGCACGGTCGCGCCCGGTTTCACGTTCTCGGGTTTCGAGATGGCGCCACCCGGTTGGCAAGCCGGCAATTAATCAGCTCGCGCGCGCGAGGTCCCGCAAGGTTTGGTCGAGTGCAGACAAAAACCGTGACCGGTCTTTCTGGGTGAAACCCGGATTGTAGCCCTTAATCTCCCCGGTCTCCCGCAAATGGCTTTTGAGATCCCGCATGGCAACCGCCATGCCGATGTTGTCATCGGTAAATGGCTTGCCGGTGGGACCCAATACCCGCGCCTCTTTTTCGACGCAACGCGCGGCCAAGAGTATATCGGCAGTGATTGCGATGTCGCCCGCGCCGATGTGGTCGGCGATCCAACCGTCAGCGGCGTCAGGTTCCTCCGCCACAACCACCTGATTGACCAGGGCCGCATCCAAACCGCGCAGCCATCGATTGCTGACTAAATGCACACGCACCCCATGGCGTGCGGCCACTTTCACTACTTCGTCTTTTACCGGGCACGCGTCCCCATCCACATATATTTCAGTCAGAGCGCAAACACCCACAACATATACGCACGCTGCATGGTGTTGAGCTCGGTGCGGCCGAAGCTGCCAACGCCCGGACTGAGCCCGCCACCGCCACCGACGATCGCCACGTACTGTTTGCCATCGACCGCATAGGTCATGGGTGGGGCTTGAAACTCAACCCCCACATTAATGTGCCACAGCTCTTCCAATGAGGTGGCGTCGTAGGCCGAAAACCGCCCGTCCATGTGACCGGTAAAAATGAGATTGCCCCGGGTCGCCAAAACGCCGGAATAGTTGGGATACTCGGTTTTGACTTTTATGGTGGCCTCCCCGGTGGTCACATCGAAAGCTGAGATCGAGCCGACTATGCCTTCGGTTGCGCCAATGCCGCCGCCGCGCCAAATCTCACCCTCACCGGCATATTCGCGTCCGCCCTCCAACAGGCCGCCCGCGCCAACCACCTCCGGGATGACCACTTCGGAGCATCCTTCAATCGACGCGCCATAGGCGAGATTGAGGTCGGGATTGTAGGCGGTGGGCCAAAAATTGACCCCGCCTTGCGCGTGCGGGCAACTGGTGACCCGATCCACGCCTTCGCGGCGGGGAACCAAACCGGCCGTGTATTCCTGCAAGCCCACCGATGGATCGTAGCCGAGTGGCTTGCCGGTCTTGGGATCGATGCCCGCGGTCCAAGTGAGTTTGTCGATGTATTGCTTGGCGGCGATAAACGAGCCGTTGGTGCGGTCGAGCCGGTAGAAAAAGCCATTGCGGCCAAAATGCACGACGACTTTGCGGTCCTCGCCGCCAACCTTGCGGTCAATCAGCAAATGTGCACCGGTTTCGTCAAAATCGAAATAGTCGCCAGGAGTATATTGAAAGTGCCATACCAGCTTGCCAGCTTCCACATCAACTGCGACCGCGCTGTTGGAATACAGGTTGTCACCCGGGCGCGCTTCAGGATCGAACATGGGCACCGGATTGCCGGTACCGACGATCAGCAACTTATTCTCCGGGTCATAGGAGCCCGTGGCCCACACTGCCGCACCACCGGTTTTCCAGCAATCAGGCTGGCCACCTTCGTCGCAGCGCCAGGTGTCACCGCCGGGCTCATCCGGTGACGGCACAGTATAAAATCGCCACAGCTCATCACCCGTGGCCGGGTCGAGCGCGGCGATAAACCCACGCGTCGCCCAATCCCCCATGGATTGGCCGACAATCAGCTTACCGCCCGCAACCAAGGGCGCACCGGTGAAGCCTTCGCCAGCGCCGGTGGCGACCTGCTTTTCCCAGGCAATTTCGCCGGTGGCATCGTCAACCGCCACCACCCGACCATCGACAAGGTTCGAGAACACCAGATTGTTCCACAAGGCCACCCCGCGATTGACCGGTATCGCCATGGTTTCATGGTCAGTGTCGAAATCCGCCTTCCAGACGACACGGCCGCGATCGCCGGAGCGGGCGTCAATCTTGTAAACCGTGCCCCAACCGTCGGTCACATAGAGAAAGCCTCCATCCGCCAAGGGAGTGGCCTGCATGGCCGGACTGGTCAGCTCAGACGGCTCCCATCCACCTAAAGGCACTGCGAATGCGAGTTTGAGGCCTTTGGCGGTATGTTTATTGACTTCGTCGAGCTTTGAGAAGCGGTGCGCATTGTAAGTCCGGTGATGGGTGAGCCAGTTGGCTGCTTCCCCATCCGAACCTGCCGCCAGTAAGCGTGCATCGGTCACGTCGGCGGCCTGGGCCATGCCCAAGCCAAAGGCCAACGCAGCCCCGGCCAGAAGGGCCCCGAATACTTTATTCTCCACAAATCTTCTCCCCAAAACCGCCTACCCTGAAACCGGTGGGAGCATACAGACCTCGCACCAGCGAAGCCAATTGCGGCCACCGGACAGGCTGTTTTACCCAATTATAAAGAGTGGCGCGCCCGGGAAGATTCGAACTCCCGACCCCTAGATTCGTAGTCTAGTGCTCTATCCAGCTGAGCTACGGGCGCTTAAGATGGGGGACAAGACGAGGTGCAGGCTGTCCCTTAAGGCGGCGGACAGTACCTAAAAGGATTCCCGAACGCAACCGCGCGAACGCAAAAATCGCCCCTATCTCCCCTGCGAGCGCAGCAATTTCGTCAAACAATTTGGAGACTTATTGGCTTGTGGCTGGATATGACCTTGGATTATGATCACACGGGGGAAAGCCCATACAGTTCGTTTAAGGTTTCACGTGGTAGCGTGGGAAGCCGGTGACGCCAAATGCCGTTTAGCATTTAGCATTGGGAGTTTACCGGAAATTGATTAAGTTCGCGTCGTGCGGTGGTGGCTCTACCGAACCGCCCATAACAAAATAGAGTGTACAGGAATGGCATTCCAAAAATTACAGACCCGAGCTCTGGGAAAGACTGTTCTGCAAAGGGGCCTGCATGCCTTCGTGCTTGCGGTTCTGCTCTCAGGCTGCTCTTTGGATAGCAACGTGCTGTGGCCGGATGACCCGAGCGACGCGCCCTATGCGTCGGTTGGTTCGCAAGACGCGGCTATCCCGCAATTGGCGGCATCACCGCCCCCGCGCTCGACCATAGGTGCGGCCCCGCCACCAGCTCTGGGCACGACGAATTTCGTGCCACCGCCGATTTCCTCGCCCCAGGCGACGGGCACGTTTGTCGGCCAAAAAGTTTCCCAGCACCGCAGTGAGCTGCGGACGCTGCAAGTTTCAATCAACGAACATAACCGCAAGCTTCAAGAAATCCGCAACGTCACCACAGCTAATGCCCAGCGCTATCACGGCACCGTGGCCGTGGTCACCGCGCGCCTGCAATTGGGCACGACGCCGGGCAACCCGGTATTGGTCAACCAGTGGAACGCGGCCCAACTGGCGCTCGACCGGATCAGCTCGGACATCACCAGCATGACTTCACTGGGGACAACCGTTGCCGCCGATTCAGCCATGTCCGCTTATTTGCTCGAAAGCCTGCGGGCGACCTATGGCCTTTCGGGTGCGATTGACGAAGATCACCGGCAAGTTTCGATCCTCGAAGACGAAACCAACCGGACGGTCGTGATGGTCGATCGTTTATTGAATGAACTGAGCGAAGACATTGCCCGTCAAACCGGCTATGTGGGTAACGCCCGCGGTGACCTGACAACACTGTCTTTGGCGGTTAAAAACGGCGAAATGTACGGCGCGAGTTTGGGCAACCGCGCGTTCAGTACAGCGGCTCCCGTGGTCAGCATGGCGCCTTCAAGCCTTGGCCGCAGTAGCAGCAGGTATGCCGGCGCCGATAGACGGCCCCTGGTGGTGATCCGCTTTGACCGCCCCGATGTGCCGTATCAACAGGCGTTGTATAGCGCGGTCAAAAAAGCGCAGGAACGCAAACCTTCCGCCCAGTTCGATCTGGTTGCCGTGGCGCCGACAAGCAGTTCGGCAGCCCAAAGCCAATTGGCGCAATCAAAATCCAAACGCCATGCCCAAGAGGTTCTGCGAACCCTGAACGACATGGGTTTGCCGTCCGAGGTTGTCACCTTATCGGCAACCACCAGCGGCGACACAGCGACCAATGAGGTCCACATCTACGTGCGCTGACAGGTAATCGATTTCAAAAGGCCGCGCGAAGAAATTCGGGCGGCCTTTTTCACGCCCAGGCTTTACTCGGTGGTATGAACGGATTTGTAACTGAGAAAGTCACCAAGTGTTTCAGCTTCGAAAACCCCCCGCGCAATGGCCCGGGCCACACAATCCGCTGCCAAAGACCCGATCCGCGACAGCGTGCCCGGCAAAGCCTCCACCCCTCCGCTAACTTCTTGGCCGCCGGTGGATAAGGCAAAAACCACATCCCCATCGAATGGCGTATGTACCGGACGCACCGCGCGGGCAATACCATCATGGGCCATGGAAGCAATCCGGCCGAGGGCCGCACGATCCAAATTCACATTGGTCGCAACAACGACAAGAGTGGTGTTGGTGCCGGGCAGTCCTTCCACAGGCAGATCAAGCTCCATGTCTGTGGGCCGGGCCGGAGGAGGAACTTGTCCACCAAGTTCGTTTTGTTGCTCATAAGGCCACGCCCAAAAGCTCGCCGAATTTGGCATGACGACTGAACCCTGGGGATTAACAGCAACCAGCGCACCCACTTGAATGCCATCATCAGTGACGATGGACGTACTGCCCAGCCCGCCTTTGAGCGGCCCGGCTGAGGCCCCAAAACCTGCCCCCACATTGCCGAGATCGAAAGTGGCACCGGCCCAGTCACACGCTTTTTGTCCCAATTCTCGATAGGGGGGTGGGTCACCCCAGTTTTTATCGCCGCCATTAGCGAGATCATAGAGAATGGCGGAGGGCACCACGGGTATGGTCAACGGCTCTAGCGCCAATCCGCGCCTCCGTGCCGACATCCACGACACCACGCCCCCTGCGGCGTCGAGCCCGAACACCGATCCACCGCTCAAACACAAAGCATGGATATGCGTGACCAGACATGATGGGTTGAGCGCATCGGTCTCGCGTGTGCCCGGCCCCCCACCGCGCACGTCGACAGCCGCCGCCACGGGCGCGTCGGGCAAGACAACGGTCACGCCCGTGCGAGCGTTATGATCAACCGCGTTGCCGACCTTGAGGCCGTCCACGTCGGTGATGAGATTTCGCGGACCCATTTGCGTCATGCCGCCACCGTAGCGCCCCTTCCCCAATTCCGGCAAGTCCCAACGGCCAATTGGCCAGAGGGCTTTGGTCAGAGTAAGATCATTTCAATGAATTCGCCTGATGAACACCCATGAAAAATAGTCTTATGCCCTCTATTCAACGCCCTTGGTACGCCTGCGCCAGCAAACTCTTTTTTTTGCTCCTGTTAAGTTTTCCGGCCCAAGCCGGCGGACCGGACAGCATAACCTTGCCGTCGGTTGCGTCGGATAAAGCAGTGACGACCGCTGTCAAAATGATGGTCTCGGCAGCCAACCCTCACGCGGCAAAGGCCGGTCTTGAGATTCTAAAAGCCGGCGGCAGTGCAGTCGATGCCGCCTTGGCGATTCAGTTGATGCTCACCTTGGTTGAGCCGCAATCGTCTGGCATCGGCGGTGGCGGTTTCCTTATGTATTACGATGCGGCGACCAAAACTGTCAGCGCTTACGATGGCCGCGAGACCGCCCCGGCTGCCGCTACACCAGCATTATTTCTGGATGAAAATGGAGAGCCGCAAAAGTTTTTCGACGCGGTCATGGGCGGCAAATCGGTCGGCGTGCCCGGCATCCTACGACTGTTTGAGCTGGCCCATGCCGTGCATGGCAAGTTGCCCTGGGCGCAAATGTTCGCGCCCGGAATTGCCCTCGCGGACAATGGATTCGAGGTCTCTGAGCGGCTCCATTTTTTGCTCAATTATGATCTTTCACGCTTGACCGAGTTTCCCGGCACCCGCGCCTATTTCTTGACCCCGTCGGGAACGCCCAAAGCCGTTGGAACCGTACTCAAAAATCCGGCGCTCGCCGAAAGCTTTCGGACGTTGGCGGCAGAGGGGGCCGACGCGTTCTATGGCGGTGATTTGGCGCGCGATATTGTCGCCACTGTTGCCAATGCACCGCGCGCGCCGGGGTCACTCACACGCGAAGACCTGGCCACGTACCGCGCCAAAGTACGTGACCCCATTTGCCACAACTATCGAGAGCACCGGATTTGCGGCATGGGCCCGCCCAGTTCAGGCGGCCTGACAAGTCTTATGATTCTGGGCATTCTTGAAAAATTCGATTTACCGTCGCTGGCGCCAGGGTCGGTCGAATCGCTTCACCTGATATCGGAAGCCAGCCGCCTCGCGTTTGCTGACCGGGCCGCCTATATGGGGGATGCTGATTTCATCGCAATCCCCATCGCCGGCCTCCTGTCGCCCGAATACCTAAAAAGCCGGGCTCAATTGATCAACCCGGCGCGCGCCATGGCGGCACCCACGGCAGGCAGGATCGCGGGCTGGACCGGACCTCCGCCGGGGCCGGAAGTGACGCTCGCACAACCATCCACCAGCCATTTCACGGTGGTCGATCAGAGCGGCAATGTGGTTGCCATGACGTCAAGCGTCGAGTTTGCCTTTGGCAGTCACCTCATGGTGGGGGGATTTATGCTGAACAATCAATTGACTGATTTTTCGTTCCGCCCGACCAAGGATAGCGCCCCGGTCGCCAACCGGGTCGAAGGCGGCAAGCGGCCACGGAGCTCCATGTCGCCAACCCTTGTCCTCGATTCAGATGACAACTTTCGGGCCGCCGTCGGCTCCCCTGGCGGGCCAAATATCATTGGCTATGTGGTCAAAACCCTCATCGGCGTGCTCGACTGGGGACTCGACATGCAGCAGGCTATCTCGCTGCCCAATCATATCAGCCGGGGCGGTCCCTTGTACGTGGAAGTGGGCAGCAGTTATGAGGCCCGGGTGGACGAACTGACGGCGATGGGACACGACGCACGCACGCGACGGCTGAACAGTGGCTTGCACGGTATTGCGCGCGCGGCAAACGCCAATTTAGAAGGCGGCGCCGACCCGCGGCGGGAAGGCTTAGCGGTAGGCGATTAAGTCGACCACCGGAACCGCGTGCGCTTGGAGATGTAGAACCTCTTTCACCGGCCGTGTGTAGGGTCCGGCGAGGCCGAAGTCGACAAATAAGGCAATCAAAGTACGCGCCGTTCAGCGCACGGCATAAATAAACAAACGCCGGAAGCTATACACGGTACGCCCATCGGCTTGGGCCGGGTAAGCCGCCGCGATCGTCTGACTAAAGTCTGCCAGAAATCGCTCCCGCTGGGCATCATCCAGGGCATCCAAAAAGGGCTTCAAAACCGACCCTTTGACCCATTCCACCACCGGGGTTTCGCCCTCAAGGTGATACAAATACTCGGTCGTCCAAATATCGAGTTGGCGAGCGAGCGGCGCCAGCAAATCATAATACTCCTTAGGCGCGCCGACCGGCTCGCGGCACACAAGGGGCGCGAGATAGGGTCCCCAGGTTTTGCTTTCCGCGAGGTCGAAGATCGCTTGGTGGGACGGGGCCTGGTGGTTGGCAGCCATCTGCACCGCAAGCACACCATCGGCCCCTAAGGCCCCCATCAGCCGGGGCAGTATAACGTCATGGCGGTCCAGCCAATGAAACACTGCGTTTGAGAATATCAGGTGTTGAGGGTCAACTGGCGCCCATTTGGTGATATCGGCCTCGTGCCATTCGACGGCATCCAAACCCGCCATACGCCTGGCTTCCGTGAGCATTTCGCCGGAACCATCAACCCCTGTTATCCACGCGCCGGACCAGCGGTCATGCAGGAGTTTTGTCACCGTACCCGGCCCGCAGCCCAAATCAGTGATGCGCAGGTCAGTGCCTGTGCGACCGGCAGGCGCCACGGGCACGCGCGCCATCAGGTCTAGCGCCGGCTGGGTGCGCTGGCGATCAAACTTGAGGTACTGACTTGGATCCCATTTCATATCTGTTCGTTCACCTTTCTGATGGCGTTACCGGTCGGGAATTTTGATCCTGAACCAAGTTCCGGTTGGATCGCTGCTGACCAGCGGAATGTCGCCCCCGTGTACTTTTACCAGATCGCGCGCGATGGCCAGACCAAGACCGGTGCCGCCTTCCCGTGCGCTGCCGTCAAAAATATCGAACAGCTTTGCTTGCGCGGATTGCGGAATACCCGGGCCTGTGTCGCGCACATCAATAAACACGGTGTCTTGTTCGCGCCGGGCCGATATTTTTACTTCGCCGCCGGTTTTATGGCCACCGGTTTTATGATTGTCCGCTTCCATGGCCTGCACGGCGTTTTGAACCAAATTGAGAAGAATTCTGAAAATCTGTTCAGGATCGCCATCCAACTCAAGGCCAAACTCAATATCATCAATCAACACCATACGATCTTCGCTGGTCGCGCCAACCGTCCTTTTTAAGTCGGAATTAAGGTGTCCAGGGGAAACAACCCCCGGCGCGGAAGCCGTTCGCCCGCCCGGCCGAAATCCAGAGTTTCTGTACACAAGGTGATCGCCCGGTCAACCGCCTTGTATAGACGGGGAGTGAGGCGGCGCACAACAGGATCGGAGCTATTGGCCATGCGCTCGGACGCCAACTGCGCGCTGGCCAGAATATTGCGCAGGTCGTGATTGCCCTTACTCACCGCCGCGCCCAGCGCTGCCAACCGGGTTTTCTGTGCGAGCGATGCGCGCAGATCTTGCTGCACACTCTCCAGCGCCCCCTGGGCAATGCCAATTTCATCCGATCGATTGCTGGGTGCAATCATGTTCTTCGGGTTTTCAGGGTTGTCACGGAACTCAGCCATACTGTCGGTAATACGCCGTATGGGTCGAACCATCAGCCATTGAAGGCTAAAGAAAACAAGCCCGGCGGTCATAAGTGGCGCCTCGTTGAGCACAACTTCCAAGTAACTATCGTCTTCACTCTGCGGGGGATCGCTGGCCACTCTGATGACTCGGCCCCCATCGGGACCGCTGCCGTCGTTCCCCCGCAGTATGGCAGCGAAAGCATCAATAATCAGACTGGCCGCCGCCGCTTCACGCAAATCGAAACTCGCATCTACCGTAAGTGGCATGGGTTCAGATAAAAAGAGTGCCCGCAAGTCGTGGCGGCGCAAAATGACCGACCGCGCTTGAGCGCTGACGAGCAGTTAAGCCTCAAGGGAAGCCGACACCATGTTTGACGGAGCCGCCGACATGGCAAGTGTCGCAATCCGAGCGACGCTCAGTCGCTCTTCCAAATAAACCAACCTAAAACGAGCGATTGACGGCACATAAATCAAAACTTCACTCAGCATGATGAAAAAGATCGTCAGCAAGATCAGGCGGGCAGACAGTCCGGTCGCCAAAGTGGATTTAAGCGATTTCTCCATTGTCATACGGAATAGTTACATAAAAAACAGGCCCCCGCGCAAATCTACTTGCCCGGGAGCCTGTGTGAGAGGCGCGTTCAAAATTGACGGGCGAACGCACCGTAAAAATTAGGGCAGATTCTTAGCCTTCCTTGCCCGCATCTTTTGCACCACACGGGTTGGCTGCACACGGATTAGCCGCGCACGGATGGGCTGCTGAACACGGGGTGCAGCCAGCGACATGAACGAAACCTGCTTTCTTAGCCGTCGGATTTGCGCCATCGCTAGGGACAGCCACGGCAATACTGGCGCTTGCGAGGGTGACGACGGCAGCGGTAATGGCAAACTTATTCATCATCTTTGCTCTCCTTGTTTTGCTGTGATTATGGGTGTGTTGAAGGCGGCGGAGCACATTTCCGAGCACCGACAACTACGCATTCGTTTAAGCTACAATTTTACCGGGAAGTGATCTTGAAACCTGACCAGTTCAACAAATTAACGCTAGCTAACTCTTACGCGCGGAGGGTGTGTCAAAATTGTGTCACGGATCAGTTTTCTCATTGTCGCGGACCAAAGACTTGAACTTTTTGTACGCCACCGGCAGCAAAGAAAACAGCCCCAATCCGGCGAATGCTACCATAAGTTCCGGCGTCAGCACGCTTGAAACCGAGAACGATTCCCCCCGGTCAAATATACTGCCAAGTCCCGCACCAACCAGCGCGTAGACAAAACCGCCGGGGATGATACCGATAAATGTGGCGGCAAAAAATATTAGAATCGGTACGCCGAGAAAGGCCGGTGCGAGATTAATCAGCCAGAACGGAAAGATTGGAATGAGCCGCAGGGTGAGTAAATAGCTGAAGGCATTTTCGCGGAACCCAGCTTCCATTTTCTTAAGTCGCGGCCCCGCTTTGGCCTTTAATAAATCGCCAACCGCCGTTCGGGCCGCGGCAAAAACGATAACCGCACCGATGGTTGCACCGGTAACCGCACATAGTGTGCCGACGACCGCGCCAAACAAAAAGCCGCTGGTCATGGTGAGTATGGCGGCCCCGGGCACAGAAACAGCAATTGCCGCCGCATAAACGGCGATAAAAGCAACGGCCGCCAAAAGACCATTGCGCGCGACCCAACTGGTAAGCAGGTCGCGGTTCTCCTTAAGCGCATCGAAAGTGAGGAAACGATCCAGATCGAGCGCCAAAACAATCCCCAATCCGGCCACCAGCACCACTAGTGGCGCCAGTCTTCGGAGCGGAAACCGAGACGTTCCCGGGTCCCCGGCGTTCCCATTCTCTATCGTCGAATTGGTCAAACTTGTATCCATTGTCAATTCGCTTGCCTAAACTTGTCACGATGGTCGTTCAAGGACCAGTCGTAATCGCTAAATTCGAAACTACTGACCCCGTTCAGGACCCGCGACAACGGGACCGCGGCAAATTTTCGCAAGTGATCGAGAACATTCGCGTCAGTTTCGCCAAAATCTTCCCGGTACCACTTATAGAGCCTGGACACTCGAACGCCATTGCTCTCAATGGATACCGCGCGGGGGTGATTGACAAATGCACGGGCGGCAGCATCAAGCTGAGCGCCCAGTCCGGCGCTGGTAAATGCCCTGGGCATCAAGTTTGGACACCCGACCGCCGCACAATTTAGAGCGTAATGAAGGCGCGGATCCTGCCAGATCGGCCGCAAGATGCTGTGCTCAATATCATCAAGGCTGAGAATTTGGCCTTCAATCTTGGTCAGTGGTGCGCCCCAAGGGCCGACCGCAAACCAACCCGGAGAAATATCAATATCGCGAATGGATTGAAGTGGATAGTGGCGCAGCACCAATCGAATCGTTAGGGCGTTGTATAGATTTATCCAAAAAGCCATTTGCTCCTGGCGATTGTAAGTGCCGATACGAACCCGCTCCAGGTAGGCAATGTAGGCGTCGAGCATCACCTTGTCGGTTGGACGAACATGGTTGTAATCGACCCGAGTCGCGCCCGCCTGATCGGTTGTTACGTACGCTTCCAAAAACCGCTCCCACACGGAATGTTCGAGCCTATCGGTTGAGTTTTGATCGTAGGTCCGCCAACGGGATTGAAAATCCGCGTCGGCTGCATCGGCCGCGACCACAGGAGCAGAAACCGTGAGCCACCAGGAGCCAAGCCCGGCTAATATCGACAATATTAGACGTTGGCGGCGCCATTGTTGAGAGATGTACAAACGCAGACCCCATGCATGCGGATTCCAGATCGGGGAATCCATTCGAAGAGTTTTACGCTAATTCCGGCCCAATTTGGGGCCGTATCACGGGCATGTGACCAAAGTTTACCCGCGCCCGTTTGCGAATCAATTGGGTTCCGTGGTCGCATTTCGGTCCCTGACCATTTTCTCACCGGATCATTTGACTTGGGCGTGGCAAATCACTATACAGCCGGAGCCTTTTAGCGAAGTCTGCTTAAGAAAGCGGCGACGGAGTACGGCCAGTGAAACGGACATTTCAACCAAGCGTCCTCGTGCGCAAACGCCGGCACGGATTTAGATCCCGCATGGCAACCAAGAACGGCCGCCAGGTTCTTGCCCGGCGCCGGGCAAAAGGGCGCAAGCGTCTCTCGGCATAGAGCGCGGACCCATGCCTGGCACGCCGACGCGCGAATATGCGGCGACCTCCAGCATGAGCAAACCTAAAGCAGCGTTACACCCGGAGCGACTTAAAAACCGGCGTGATTTTTTGCGCGTGGCGAGATGCGGAAATAAGTGGGTAATGCCGGGGCTAATTGTTCAAGTGGATCCCAATCGGGGCAAAAAACCTGAGGACACCATGCGCGTAGGTTTTACGGTCAGCAAGAAAGTCGGTAACGCGGTCGCCCGTAACCGAGTGCGCCGCCGCCTGCGGGCCGCGGCCGATGACGTGTTGCCCACCGTGGGACGGCCGGGACGGGATTACGTCGTGATTGGGCGTCGAGCGGCATTACGGAGATCTTTTGCCGATTTGACCGAGGATTTGAAGATCGCAGTGAACAAATCCGAACGCCACCGCAGCGCGGAGACATGAGCGACATGATCCTCTCCGCATTCTTTCGCCGCCTGCCCGCGCGCATGATTACCCTGCTGATTACGGCTTATCGGGTAGGAATTTCACCGCTGTTATCGCCCCGCTGCCGGTTCGCCCCGACGTGCTCCGAGTTTGCCCTTGAAGCTGTTCGACGCCACGGCGCGTGGACCGGATCAAGGTTAGCACTCGCCCGATTATTGCGGTGCCACCCCTGGGGAGGCACGGGTTACGACCCGGTGCCGTGCCGCCACGATTTGAAGCAGCAAAAGCAGAACCGGCGCACAGACGTGCCCACATTGGAGGCTTAGATGTCGGACCAGAAGAATCTCATCATTGCGGTCGCTTTGTCGATTGCCGTGATCATGGGATTCCAGTTCTTTTATGAGATGCCGCGGATGGAGGCCGAGCAGGTCCGGCTGCAGGCTCTCACGGAAGCTCAAACCCTCGAAGAGACATCAGGTGCCGAGACTCCTCCAGTGTCCAATGCCGGCCTTACACCCTCAGTAGCACCAATTGCCGGCAACGCGAGCGGAGTTCCAGTGCTTGCGCCGGGGACTACAAAAGTCGGGCCGGATGGCGCACTTCTGGCGGCCGCGCCGCGGGTGCCGATCAGCTCCGACAACTTACGCGGATCAATATCCATGCGCGGGGGCCGGGTCGATGATTTGGCCTTGGTCAATTATCACGAGACCATCGATGACCAGAGCCCAGAGATCGTGTTGCTGGCACCGACGGGTACAGAGAAACCCTATCATGCTGAATTTGGTTGGATTTCAGCGCCGGGCGCCAATCTGAAACTACCGACGCGCGACACTTTGTGGCAGACAACCGGCAGCCAACTTTCGCCTGGCAGCCCGATCACCTTCGGGTGGGACAATGGCGCGGGATTATTGTTTGAACGCACGTACACGCTCGACGATAATTACATGTTCTCGGTGCGCCAACAGGTCTCCAACCGAACCAGCACGGCGGTTACACTCTATCCGTATGGTCTGGTTTCCCGCACCGGCACACCGGAAGTATCAGGTTTTATTATCCTCCACGAAGGTGCCTTGGGCGTGTTCGACGGCGAGCTCGTGGAAGAAGACTATGAAGATATCAGCGAAGCGCAAAGCCAGGAGCACAATAGCACTGGCGGCTGGCTGGGTTTCACCGATAAATATTGGCTGACGGCTCTCATTCCGGACCAAAAGCAAAGATTTACGGGCACCTTTAATCATTCACTAAGTGGTCAACGCGACCGATACCAGGTTGACTACCGGCTCGACGCCCAGCAGATCCCGGCGGGCGGAAGTGTGACGACTCTCGCCCACTTTTTTGCCGGCGCGAAAGAAGCTGATCTTTTGGAAGCCTATAACGACAACTACAAGATTACGTCGTTCGATTTGGCCATTGACTGGGGCTATTTGCGTTTTATCACCCAACCCCTGTTCCATGTCCTTAAATGGCTGAACGGGCTGGTGGGCAACTTTGGGGTCGCTATTCTGCTCCTAACGGTTGCCATCAAAATCGTGTTCTTTCCGCTTGCCAATAAGTCATACAAGTCGATGAGCATGATGCGGAAACTGCAGCCCGAAGTTGTCAAAATGAAAGAGCGCTACGGCGACGACCGGACCCGCATGCAGCAGGAAATGATGGCGCTGTACAAAAAGGAAAAGGTCAACCCGATGGCCGGGTGCTTGCCCATCGTGGTGCAGATCCCCGTGTTCTTTGCCTTGTACAAAGTGCTGTTTGTCACCATCGAAATGCGTCACGCGCCGTTCTTTGGCTGGATCAAGGATCTGTCGGCGCCGGATCCCATGGTCTTTATCAACCTGTTTGGTCTTATTCCGTGGGACCCGCCGCAGCTATTAGCCATCGGGATTTGGCCGCTGATGATGGGGGCCAGTATGTTCCTTCAGCAAAAACTCAATCCGCAGCCGACCGACCCCATGCAAGCCAAAATATTCATGTTAATGCCGATCATGTTTACCTTCATGTTGGGCAGTTTCCCGGCGGGCTTGGTGATCTATTGGACCTGGAATAACGTGCTGTCGATCACCCAGCAGTGGGTGATCATGCGCCGCATGGGCGTCAAAATCTAATCCCCGACCGGAGGCATGGCGGTTATGGCACCGACAACAGAGCAATTGGAAGTAGGTCGGCTGCTGTTCGCGCAAATCTGCGATTTCGTGACCAGTGCAGTGTCATTGGACGGTTTACCCGAACCGAACTTGCTGGAAGTCGCCTTCGCCGGGCGCTCCAATGTGGGTAAATCAAGTCTCGTAAACGCCCTGACCGGCCGTAAAACGCTTGCCCGCACGTCGAACACACCAGGCCGCACCCAAACCATTAATTTTTTTAGTTTGGACGGTGCCCAGGGCCCGGCATTAATGCTGGTTGACCTTCCCGGTTATGGTTACGCACGCGCACCCAAGACGGACATCGCGGTGTGGACAGACTTGGTCAACGCCTACTTGAAAGGCCGTCCCAATTTGCGCCGCGTGTGCTTGCTGGTGGACAGTCGGCATGGCCTCAAGGACCCTGACCACGAAGTCATGGCCATGTTGGACACGGCGGCGGTGTCCTACCAGGTCGTGCTCACCAAGACCGACAAATCAAAGGCGGGCGAATTGGTCAAATGCGAAGCGAAAGTAATCGGTGAACTATCAAAGCGAGTCGCCGCCCACCCCGAGATTATTGCGACCAGCACCACCAAAGGCCCCGGCAAGCAGTTTGGTGTTCCGGCGTTGCGCGCGGCTTTGGCGGCGCTGGCAGCCGGCGGTTGATTGGTCTATAAGGCGCTGCCATGAGCCCTGACCGGAAAACCGAAAAAATCGCCCATGCACCGGCGAGCGAAACCGACCCTCAGGGGGAGTGGCATCGGGTTGCTCATACGCTGTCGGAAGCTCTGCCGTTCATGCGCCGTTATGCGGGTAAGACGGTGGTCATCAAGTATGGCGGCAATGCCATGGTCGACGACGCGATCGCCGATAATTTTGCCCGCGATGTGGCACTGATTAAGCAAGTGGGTATCAACCCGGTGGTGGTGCATGGTGGCGGCCCCCAAATTGGAGATATGCTCGAAAAGCTGGGGATTGAAAGCGAGTTTATCAACGGCCTTCGGGTGACCGACGCGAAAACCGTGGAAGTGGTTGAAACGGTGCTAACCGGCGCCATCAACAAAGACATTGTCAGCCGGATCAGCAAGGCCGGTGGCAATGCCGTCGGTATGTCGGGAAAACACGGGCGGCTGATCGAGGCCCGCAAGTTGATGCGGACCATCCGTGATCCGCAAAGCAATATCGAAAAAGTGTTGGACTTGGGGTTTGTCGGCGAGCCCGTGCAAATCAACACTCAGGTGCTGGACGAGATGATCAACTTGGATGTGATCCCCGTGGTGGCACCGGTCGGCATCGGCAAAGACGACGAAACTTATAATATAAACGCCGACACTGCGGCGGGCGCAATCGCGTCGGCGTTGAAGGCTACGCGCTTTTACCTATTGACCGATGTGGCCGGAGTATTGGACGAAAACCGCGACCTAATCACCGAAATGGGCACGCGTGAAGCGCAAGAGCTGATCGCCAGCGGCACCGTCAACGGCGGCATGATCCCCAAAGTCAGCACCTGCATCGAAGCGGTAAAAGAACACGTGGGAGCCGCCGTGATTATGGACGGACGGGTCACTCACGCCTTGTTGTTGGAGATGTTTACCGAGCACGGCGCCGGCACCTTGATCGGCACCAAATGAATACAGACGCGCCCCCGCCATCGTCGTCAAAGTTCGAGCATCCTGACGTCTGGGTCTTTGACCTGGACAACACGCTCTATCCCGCCAGGCACCAGCTGTTCCAGCAAATCGATGTCAATATGAAAACTTTCATCGCCGAATTGTTGGGGGTCGATAGGGAGGAAGCGCATCGCATTCAAAAAGATTTTTTCCACACCTATGGCACCACACTGCGCGGTCTGATGAATGCGCATAGCATCGAGCCCGGGCCGTTTCTCGATTTTGTCCATGACATTGACCTCAGTAATCTGCCGCCATCGCCCCAGATGAACCAGGCTTTAGGGGCACTTAACGGCCGCAAAATTGTATTTACAAATGCGTCGCTCGATTACGCTGAGCGAGTGTTGGAACAATTGCAAATTCGCCATCATTTTGAAGATGTGTTCGACATCATCGCCGCCGATTACTTGCCTAAGCCCGATATCAATGCTTATTACAAGCTTATCAACGTGTATGGGATAGACCCCAAGCGCACGGCCATGTTTGAAGATATCTCGGCTAATCTGGCCCCGGCGCGGGCACTGGGCATGACCACCGTGTGGGTGCCCCGCGACCCTGAAGCCGCGCAGGTAACTGGTCCCGATGACCATGTGGATCATGTGGTCGAGGATTTAGCCCACTGGCTGCATGTGCTCAGTCTGACTTCAACTTAGTTTCCTTTCTCCACATACCTTGACACGCCCTGGCCGCTGTCACATGTTCAGCGCCTTCAAATGACCGACCAGAAGGTACAGACAGCAATGAGTTCCAAGGCTTTAGAAACTGCGATTGACGGCGCATGGGGACACCGGGACCAGATCTCGGCGACAACTTCGGGCGACGTGCGTGCGGCGGTTGAGGCGGCGTTGGATGGCCTGGATGATGGTAAACTTCGGGTCGCTGAGAAAATCGATGACCGCTGGACGGTCAATCAGTGGCTCAAAAAAGCAGTGCTGTTGTCATTCCGGCTGAACGACAGCGCGCCGGTTGCGGGCGGCCCCGGCAATAATGGGTCCTGGTTTGATAAAGTCGCGTCAAAATTTGACGGCTGGGACCAGGCGCGTTTCGATGACGCCGGGTTCCGCGCCGTTCCCAATTGCGTGGTGCGCCACTCAGCCTACATCGCACCCGGTGTTGTGTTGATGCCGAGCTTTGTAAACCTCGGCGCCTATGTGGACAGCGGCACCATGGTCGACACCTGGGCGACGGTGGGCTCGTGCGCGCAGATCGGTAAAAATTGCCATATATCGGGCGGCGCCGGAATTGGCGGGGTGCTTGAGCCGCTGCAGGCAGGGCCGGTGATTATCGAAGATAACTGCTTTATTGGCGCTCGCTCGGAAGTTGCCGAAGGGGTGGTGCTGGAGACCGGCGCGGTACTCAGCATGGGGGTCTACATCGGCGCCTCAACCAAGATCATTGATCGCGCCACGGGCGAGATTCATTTCGGCCGGGTGCCTGCCTATTCGGTTGTCGTGCCAGGCACGCTGCCGGGCGCAGCACTACCGGACGGCAGTCCGGGGCCGAACTTGTATTGTGCGGTGATCGTCAAAAAAGTCGACGCCCAGACGCGCTCTAAAACATCGATCAACGAGTTGCTGCGGGATTAACCTGGCCGAGGGCACTATGAACGCTGCCCCTTTTTCTCTGACCGACCAGCGGGCCCTCGAGGACCCGATTGGACTGGCACGCGCGTTGATCGCCTGTGCGAGCGTGACACCCACCGACGGCGGCACGCTCGATGTGCTTCAAGCGGCCTTGGAAACGCTTGGCTTTGTGTGTACCCGCTTGCCGTTTTCGCAATCCGGAACTCCGGACATCGACAATTTGTATGCCCGCCTGGGGACGGCGGCGCCCAATTTTTGCTTCGCCGGTCATACCGACGTGGTGCCCGCGGGTGATCTTGAAGATTGGACGGTCGAGCCGTTTGCGGCTGAGGTCAAAGACGGCAGGCTGCTGGGCCGGGGGGCTGCCGACATGAAGGGCGCCATAGCCGCTTTTGTCGCCGCCGTCGCGTGCGTTGTCAGCCAAGGGCACGACATCGCTAAGGGCTCGATCAGCCTGCTGATTACCGGGGACGAAGAAGGACCCTCCATAAACGGCACCCTCAAGATGCTGGCGTGGTTGGACCAACAGGGAGAAACCCTGGACGCCTGCCTGGTCGGCGAGCCGACCAACCCCACGGTATTGGGTGAAATGGTCAAAATTGGGCGCCGTGGCAGCCTCAGCGGGCGGCTCAATGTGTCCGGCGTGCAAGGTCACGCGGCGTATCCCCACCTGGCCGACAATCCGATCCCAAGGTTACTGCGCATTCTTGGGCAATTGAGTGACCGGGTTCTCGACGATGGTACCGAGCATTTTCAGCCGTCTAATCTTGAGATCACCTCTATCGATGTGGGCAACCCGGCGGTGAATGTGATCCCAAGTGCGGCAACGGCGCAGTTTAACATCCGCTTTAATGACGAACACTCCGGCTCTGGATTGAAAAGCTGGATTGAAGGCGTGTGCCGGCAGGAAGACGCTGTCTTTGAGGTCACTTACCAGCCGAGCAGCGAGCCGTTTATCACCCCACCCGGGCCGTTGAGCGCTTTACTTTCTGCGGCAATTGAAGAAGTGACGGGACGGACCCCGGAATTGAGCACAACCGGCGGCACGTCGGACGCGCGATTTATCAAGGACCATTGCCCGGTGATCGAATTTGGTCTTTTGTCGCAAACCATGCACAAGGTGGATGAAGCTACAGCGTTGGATGATTTGTCGAGCCTTACGCGCATTTATGCCGCCACGCTCACGCGGTTCTTTTCCGCATAAGCTCCGGCCCCATGCCCTTACATACTGAAATAATCCATGCGCTCTACGGCGCATTTCGGTTGTTGCTGCTCGACCAAAACGGCATGCGTTGGTTTAATTTATCGATTACCGGATTTTGCCGGTCTTTTCTGGCGGCGGCGCTGGTCGCACCTGCATACTTTATGACCTTGGGATCGAGGACAGCGGATGGGGTCGAAGCCGACGGTTTACTCCTCATCCGAACCGTTCAGTACTTGATTGGATGGGTGGCCTTCCCGCTGGTGATGATCCTAATCACGCGTCTCATGGAGTGGAGCGATCGTTATGTCGCCTACATAGTCGCCTATAATTGGTCGTCGGTGATCATGATCGGGGTGATGCTACCGGTGAGCCTGCTGGCTCAAGCCCTGCGCACACCGCAATCCGGATTAACCCTGGCGGACTCAGCTTATTACATCGTTTTTTTGTTCACATTGTTTTACAGCTGGTTCGTCGCCCACACGGCGTTGCGTATTAGCGCCGTGACGGCCGTCGCCGTTGTATTGATGGATTTGATCATTGGTTTCGCCATTGGGCTCAGTGGCCTCAGATTGCTCGCCGGCACTGCTGAAACTGTGCTTTAGCCGTTTAAGGGGCCATCCGCTGGGGAATAATCAACTCTTGTCAGATACAGCCCATGGGGCGGCACTGTCTGAGGCCCCCGCGCCCGGTCTTTAGCTTCCAAGGCGGCGGTCACATCATCGGGTGTCCATTTCCCTTCGCCCACTTGTTTGAGCGCCCCGACCATAATGCGCACTTGATTGTGGAGAAACGAGCGCGCTTGCGCCCTCACGATCACCTGATCTCCATCGCGGGTGACGGTAAGACGGTCGAGGGTCTTCTCGGGCGAGCGCGCCTGGCATTGGGCCGCCCGGAAACTGGTGAAATCGTGCCGCCCCACCAGCCGCGCGGCGGCCAAATTCATTTGCCCAACATCCAAGGGCGCGACCACATGCCAGGCACTCCCGTGATCAACCGCCAACGGTGCCCGCCGATTGATAATGCGGTAACTGTAGTGACGGGCGAGAGCGTCAAAGCGCGCATGAAACTCAGGCGCTGCCAACTCGACCGCAAGCAAAGCGACCCGCGCGGGCCTTACATGAAAGTTGACGGCCCCCATGACATCATCAGCCGGGTGGTCGTGATCCAGATCAAAGTGGATGACCTGGCCGCGCGCGTGAACGCCGGAATCAGTCCGGCCCGCCGCCGCAACGACCACCTGTGCGCCGCAAAAATTAACCAGCGCCTCCTCGATCACTTCTTGCACAGATAAGCCGTTATCCTGCCGTTGCCAGCCGACAAAACCGTCGCCCTCATATTCGACAATGGCACGATAGCGCGGCATGGCCTCAGCCTGCCCGGCTGCCTGCAGGGACGGGAAAACCACGCAGTAAAGCCTCCGCCGAGGTTGCCGATTTGCCCGCGCGCTGAACTTGCAACAGTCGCAAAGCGCCCCGCCCGCAGGCAATAGACAAATCATCGTCGAGAACTGTGCCGGGCTCGGCTTCATCCTTGCCGCGCGTGGGCTCGGCCAAAAGCACTCGCACGCGAGTGCCGTTCAATTCACACCAAGCGCCGGGCACAGGCGACAGGCCCCGCACCCGGCGGTCGATATCAATCGCCGACAGCGACCAATCGATGCGCGCCTCGGATTTTTCGATCTTGGCCGCATAAGTCACGCCCTCGTCGGGTTGCGGCTCAGGGGCCAATGACCCGTCTTCGAGGCCTTTTAGGGCATCCACAATCAACCGCGCGCCCAACTGAGCCAGTTGATCGTGCAGTTCGCCCGCGGTCATATGGGTCCCGATGGCAATTTCCTCGGCAAGCAACATAGGACCGGTGTCGAGCCCGGCTTCCATGTCCATGACGGTCACGCCGGACACCGTATCGCCGGCCATGATCGCGCGCTGGAGGGGGGCAGCACCACGCCACCGTGGCAACAACGAGCCATGAATGTTAATGCAGCCAAGGCGCGGCGCCTTGAGCAAGTTTGGGGGCAATATCAGTCCGTAAGCCGCAACCACCGCCACGTCCAATTTCAGATCTCGGAACGCCTCGGCCTCAGCGTCGGATTTAAGCGAGCGTGGCGTGCGCGCGGGAATGCCACGTTGATCGGCAAATGCGTGTACCGGCGAGCGCTTTTCCTTCTGCCCCCGACCGGCGGCACGGGGCGGTTGAGTGTAAATGCAACTCACCTCATGGCCGGCGTCCACGAGCGCCGCCAAAGCCGGAAGAGCGAAATCCGGTGTCCCCATAAAGGTCATGCGAAGTGTCATGGCAATCGCCCGCGCTTAGAGCCGTATCATCTTTCTGCAGCCGCGCTCTCGCGTTGAATCTTCCTCAGTTTCTTCAGAATGATTCCACGCCGCAGCATGCTGATGTGATCGACGAACAATATGCCTTCAAGATGATCGAGCTCGTGCTGAATGCAAGTTGCGAGTAGTCCCCGCGCCTCCATTTCTTGCGGTACACCTGTGTAGTCCAGAAACTTAAGTTTTACCACCACGGGACGGCGCACATCGGCATATTGGTCGGGCAACGAGAGGCACCCTTCCTCATCAATCCAGGTTTCGTCTGATGTGAATAGAACTTCGGGGTTGATCAGGAATAAAGGTTTGTCTTGCTCACCTTGCTCACCCGTATCAACAATAACGACCCGTTTCGGTACCCCAACTTGAACGGCAGCGAGGCCAATACCAGGGGCGGCGTACATGGTCTCCAACATGTCGTCCATGAGTCGCTGGATGCCGGCATCCACTTGGGCAACCGGCTCCGAGACCACTTTTAGGCGCGGGTCGGGGGCTGTGATGATGGACAGCTTGGTCACTTTTTTTGTCTTTCCCTAGCGACAAGACCTGACATTGCGCCCCATCGTGATACTGTTGGGACCTGTAATATATGAACTGTCATATATAGAGTAACCCTTCATGAATCCATCCCCTGACAGCATCCTTTTGTGGCAGATTTTAACTGGAGCTGGCGTCCTCGCGGCAATTGCCGGCTGGGTGCGGGCCCACCAAGCGAAATTGCGCGAGACTCGTGCAGAAGTTCGCCTTGAGGCCGCGGAAAAAGCAACCAAACAGGCGAACAGCCTGCGTGAAGTTGCTGAATCCGGTCATGAAACCGCGCGCGCGTCCGCGCAAGAGGCCGAAACCCGTATTGCCCGCGCCGATCAGCAAATATCTGACATACGCACTCAGATGACCGATTGGAAAAAAACCCGCGAAGAGTACATAAATGCGGCCAAGGCCGGCGCCTTGGAAACCGCGCAAGAGCTGTCCAATAAACTGCTAGAAGATCACAAGCGCGAAACCGACGCGGCCAAGAAAGAAAACGAGGCGGAAACCAAGAAAATTCGCGACGAGTTCGCGAAAATCGTCGGCTCAGTCGCGTCTTTATCGGGCCAGGTGAAAGCCAACCAAAATACCATGGACAATGTCCACCGGGCCCTCAGCAACCCGGGCGAGGCCGGTCAGTTCGCTGAAATTGGCTTGGAAAACCAACTAAAGAATTTCGGTCTTCAAGCGGATCTTGATTTTTCCATGCAACACACTATTGGGGGGGAATACGGGGAAAGTAATTTGCGGCCCGATGCGGTGGTATTCCTGCCCGGTGATTCGGTGATGGTCATCGACAGTAAAGCGTCCAAGTTTTTGTTGGAACTCGCGCAAGTAGAAGGCACCGACGCAGAAGACGAAGCCTATGCTAGTTTAGCTAAGACCATGGACGGTCACCTGAAAGGGCTTGCGACCAAAAACTATAAGAACGCCATAACAGACAGCTATCGCCGATCTGGGCACGAACGTCCTTTACGCCGAGTGATCAGCGTCATGTATGTGCCGAGTGACGGCACCCTCGAACGCTTGATCCGCGTTGACCCAACCTTCAAGCAGCGCGCGCAAAAGAGCGACATCACTGTAGTTGGCCCGTCAGGCCTCACGGCGTGCATTGCTGTCGCACGGCTGGACATAAACTTAGGCCGTCAAGCCGAAAATCAGGCCCTGATCGTCGAAGTAACGCAGTCATTTTTGGAATCGGTCGCCAATACAATTGGGCATATCGAAAAAATTGGCAAGGGCATTAAAAGCGCTGCCGACAACTTCAGCAAAATGAGTAGCTCGGTAAATGCCCGGCTTCTGCCGCGCGCGCGCAAGCTGATGAACCTGGGGGTCAGCCCGGCCCACAACAAACCGTTGCCGGACAACTTGCCTTCATTTCACGTGAATTTGGTTGAGGACGCGAGCACCATTGAGGGCGAGGTGGAAGACATGACCTCCGCCGGGCAGATACCCGATCAGAGGAATAAATCAGCAGTGGAATAAAGTCACGCCCCTGTCTAGAGTTTACGCCGGGCGGTCAGCGCCGCATTGAGTGTCCCGTCATCCAAGTAATCGAGTTCGCCGCCCACCGGTACCCCATGCGCCAACCGCGACACCGTAACCTCACAGCCCGCGAGGCGATCCTTTATATAATGGGCGGTGGTCTGGCCATCGACGGTTGCGCTGGTGGCGATGATCACTTCGCCAACTTCAGCCACGCGGGCGCGGGCCAAGAGCGCATCAAATGAAAGCTCCTCGGGCCCGACTCCGTCCAGTGCCGACAGGACCCCGCCCAACACGTGGTAGCGGCCTTTGAATGCCTTCGCGCGCTCCAAGGCCCACAAGTCGGCAATGTCTTCAACCACACACAATATGGAGGGGTCGCGGCGGGGATCGGCGCAGATATGGCAGGGGTCAGACGTGTCCACGTTACCGCACTGCCCGCAGATCGAAATGCTTTCGGCCGCCGCATGCAATGCGTCCGCCAATGGCGCCATCAGCCGCCGCCGGTCTTTGATCAGTTTCAGCGCTGCCCGCCGGGCCGAACGCGGCCCCAGTCCTGGTAGTTTGGCCAATAACTGGATGAGGCGGTCAATTTCTGGGCCGGCCGGTTGAGACATAATGGGATCAGATAATTGTTGGTAAAGATGAAAAAATCAGAACGGTAATTTAAAACCTTCGGGCAGCTCTAGCCCGCCAGTCAATTTGGACATTTCCTCGGCAGCAAAAGTTTCAACCTTGGCCTTTGCGTCCGTGTAAGCCGCCACGACTAAATCTTCAAGCATTTCGACATTTTCCGGATCAACCAGGGTGGGATCAATCTTCACCCGGCGCAGTTCACCTTTGCCGTTCAAAGTTGCGCTCACCATACCGCCGCCACTGGCCCCCGAAATTTCAGCCGCACCCAAGGACTGCTGCATCTCCGCCATCTTGGATTGCATCTGTTGGGCCTGTTTCATCATTTGGCCAAGGTTCTTCATTCGCCTGCCTTTCTGCTCATGGGGATCATTTTATCGTCGGGTTCTTCTTCAACCAGGGGCTCCGGATCGGGCGCCCCTGCGGTTAAGTCGCGCACATCGGTTATTTTTGCTCCCGGGAATATCTCCAAGGCTTTTTGGACCAAAGGGTCGCGTCCGGCTTGCTCGCGGGCCAATTGTTCACTGGTCGCGGCGCGTTCAGCCAGCGTAGGCTCGGTGCCGCCGGGTACCAGGTGTATTTCCCAGGGGCGCCCGGTCCACTCCCGCAAGTGACGGGTGACGTTCGGCGCAAAATCCTTCGGAATACGGCCTTCCACGGACACCTCGATCCGACCCGCTTGGAAACTAACTTGGCGCACATTGTTCATGATCGCCGCGTAAAGCAGACCTTCTTTGCGGGCCGCGAACATCTCGGCCACGGCCATCAGATCCCCGGGCATCAGATCCTCGGGCAGGTTGGCGTCCGGCAGTGTCGCAAGGGAGTCGGTGGGTGGGACTGGCTTGATTTCTGTCATCTGCGCAGACGGCCCGGCGGGCGGCGGGGTGGGCAGGGCAGGGCTTGTCCCTTGCGGGACGGCCGGGTTGGGCGGTCGAGCGCTGATTTCGCGCACCAGGTCGGCGGGGTTGGGCAGATCGGAACTATAGGCGATGCGCACCAGGATCATTTCGGCGGCGGCGACGGGTGAGGGCGCCATACGCGACTCGGTTATGCCTTTCAACAGCATCTGCCACGTGCGGCCGAGCACCGGCATGGATAGTTTTTGCGCCATGGCGCTCAGCCGTTGCTGCTCTACATCCGAGAGGGCCAAATCGCCACCGCCGTCGGGGACCACTTTGAGGCGCGTCACATTATGGCTCAACTCCAACAAATCCTGCAGCACCACCACCGGGTCAGCTCCCTGGTCATACTGGTCCCGCAAAAGATCAAGGGCGGCTTGGATTTCACCCTTCATCAAGGCGTCGAACAGATCGATCACGCGAGAACGATCGGCAAGGCCGAGCATATCGCGCACATCGGTTTCCGAGGCTTTGCCGCCACTGTGGGCGATCGCTTGATCGAGCAATGATAGTCCGTCGCGGACCGACCCTTCCGACGCCCGCACAATCAAAGCAATAGCGCCGGGCTCAACTTCGGCGCCCTCTTTGAGGGCTATTTCGCTTAAGTGGTTGCTGAGGACATCGCCTTCCACCCGCCGCAAGTCAAAACGCTGGCAGCGCGAGAGGACGGTGACCGGGACTTTGCGTATTTCGGTGGTGGCAAATACAAAAATGACATGATCGGGCGGCTCTTCCAGAGTTTTTAGGAGCGCGTTAAAGGCATTGCGCGACAGCATGTGAACTTCATCGATGATGTAGACCTTGTAACGCGCGGCCACCGGCGCATAGCGAACGCCGTCGATGATCTCGCGCACGTCATCCACGCCAGTGCGACTGGCCGCGTCCATCTCAAGCACATCCACATGTCGCGATTGGGCAATCGATACGCAGTTGTCGCAGGTGCCGCAAGGGCTGATCGTCGGTCCATCGGCGCCCATGCAATTCAGCGCCCGCGCAATCAGCCGCGCCGTGGTGGTTTTGCCAATGCCACGCGTACCGGTGAGGATAAAAGCGTGCGCCAGCCGCCCGCCTTCGATGGCGTTGGTGAGCGTGCGCACCAGAGCTTCCTGGCCGACCAGCTCGCCAAAAGTCGAGGGCCGGTATTTCCGGGCGAGAACGCGGTAGTCCTGATGGAGTTTTTCGGTCATCAACAGTGGGTTTTAGTGACAGAGGTGGGAGACCGGTACGCGACCCGAAGCAAATCTCGTTACGGCTGCTTCCTTCCAGATCTGACCGGGTTGGCGAGGCGTTCGTCCGCAACCGACCTCCCGCCCACACTATAGCAAATTTGTCCCCGTCCCGCGCAAGTGAAAGGAAAAATTCGATATAACGACGTCAATAAGACAAATTGGATAAGGCAGTGGCGAGCAGTTGCGCAGTCGCATGCTTCTGTGCACACTCCCGTGCGCATAATAACCCCGACTTTTTTGACCCGGACCCGCCATGACCGCACCACGGCCAATTTTTTCCGACAACCCGATCGACCGCGCGAGTCATTTGCGCATGGACGATGCCTGGCTGGCGGACAGTTTGATTGACCCGCAAACCCGCTATGTACCGTTTCGCAACTTAAACGCCCTGATTGTGCCCTCGGAGCGCCCAGACGCCCCAATGGACATCGGCTGGCAAGCGCCCGTGAACGTGGCCGAATTTGTTGGTGACGGCGCTATTTGTGTGTTTTTGGGGTTGATGGACGGGGCGCCGCGGTATGCGGTTGATGTCTCAAGTTTGGATGACAAGCACGAAGCGTCCGAGCTTGCACGGGCGGGCCGCTTCATGGAAGTGCGGCGCGTGTCGACTCGTTTGGGCTTCGGTATTCCAGCGATCCTCGCCCAAGGACGCTCGATGATCGACTGGCACAAGCGTCACCAGTTTTGCTCCACCTGTGGGACGCCGTCAAAATCAAGTCAGGGCGGTTATTTGCGGCTGTGCACAAATGACGCCTGCGGTGCCCAGCACTTCCCCCGCACCGACCCGGTTGTGATCATGCTGGCGACGCGCAGTGATCAATGTCTCTTGGGCCGTCAACCGGGGTTCCCGCCCAACATGTTTTCGGCATTGGCTGGGTTTATGGAGCCCGGCGAGACCATCGCCGATGCCGTGCGCCGGGAGGTGATGGAAGAGGCCGGGATTAAAGTGGGGGCTGTCCATTACCGGGACACCCAGCCGTGGCCGTTCCCATCGTCCTTGATGATCGGTTGCCGGGCCGACGCGGAAAGCGAAGAGATCACCATCGACGGTCAGGAACTGGAAGAAGCGCGCTGGTTCGGGCGCGACGAAATCATCGCATCCTTGGAAAACCCGGCGATTAACCTTGAAGACCAAAAATGGCAGGGATTAACCGTGCCGCCACCCATGGCCATTGCCCATCATTTGATCCGCGACTGGGCGTTCGATAACGACTGATTAGACGCGGACTCTCAGAAAGCAGCAACTTCACGCCGGTACGGGTGCGCCGGATAGGTGCCCATGACGCGGATGCTGGTACTGAAAAATTCAAGCTCTTCCAGCGCCAATTCAACATTGCGCTCCGACGGGTGACCCTCAATGTCGGCGTAGAACAAAGTCGCATTAAAGCTACCGCCGATTTGATAGCTTTCCAGCTTCACCATATTGACGCCGTTGGTGGCAAAACCGCCGAGCCCTTTGTAAAGCGCTGCCGGTACGTTGCGAACCTGAAAAATAAAACTGGTCATAACCGGGCCGGCGCTCGGGCCTGGGTCATCGGGCGCGCGCGCCATGACAATAAAACGCGTGGTGTTGTGTTCCGCGTCCTCGATCCCCGCCGCCAGAATTTCGAGACCATATATCTCCGCCGCCAAGTCGGACGCAATCGCCGCCACAGTTGGATCATTGCGTTCCGCCACTTCACGCGCGGCGCCAGCCGTGTCTACATGGACCACCGGCTTCAAGCCGCGCCCGCGCAGATATTTATGACATTGGGACAAAGCATGCACGTGGCTATGTGCCTCGCGCAGACCTTCAAGAGTTGCACCTTTGGGGGCCAGCAGTTGATGGTTAACCCGCTGAAAGTGCTCGCCCACAATGAACAAGCCGGATTGCGGCAGCAAATGGTGGATATCGGCGACACGGCCCGCGACCGAATTATCAATCGGGATCATGGTGAGGCGCGCTTTTCCACTTTCGACCGTGCCCAAGGCATCGTCAAATGTGGTGCACGGCAGCACCTCCATTTGGGGGTGTACCATGCGGCACGCCATGTGCGAATTTGCCCCCAATTCGCCTTGAAACGAGATGGTGTTTTGGGCTTCCGGGCCGGTGGTGAAACTGGTCATGACGCTATGCTGTTGTTAAAAACTGTGTTTAGTACAAAAGAGTTACGTAGCATTCGCAATTAAAGTGCGCGCGCGCTCAAGGTCCGCCGGAGTATCGACGCCGAACGGAACCGTGTCAACGAGGGCCACCCGAATACGCATGCCGGCTTCAAGGGCCCGCAACTGCTCCAGCCGCTCGCGCAATTCCAAGGGGCTCGGAGGAAGCGCGACAAACCGCTCCAACGCTTCGCGACGATAGCCATAGATGCCGATGTGGTGATACCGCGCGCCATCGCCCCATGGGACCGTCGCGCGGGTGAAATATAGCGCCTGCCCGGCAAGCGCATCCTTTGCTATGGAGATCACGGCTTTTACCACGTTGGGGTCCGTGTGTTCGCGATCATCGGCGATCACTGCGGCAAGCGTGGTCATATCGGGCAGCGGCTGATCGTCCTCACCCAAAGATAGTTGTTCATACACGGCCCTAATCGCGGCGGGCTCCAAGAGCGGCAGATCTCCCTGTAGGTTAATAACCGCATCGTGCCGGTGATCCGGATCAACAAGACACACAGCTTCATGAACGCGGTCGGAACCAGACGGATGATCGGCGCGGGTTGCCACCGCGCGACCGCCTGCGGCTTCTACGGCCGCAGTGATTTCCTGATCACCGCTCGCCACGACCACCGGGCCTAAATCGGCCTCGACCGCGCGCCGCCACACGTGAACGATCATCGGCTCCCCCGCCAAATCCGCCAGGGGCTTATCGGGCAGCCGGGTCGACGCCAAGCGGGCGGGAATGACAATAATCGGGTTTTTGGGGCCGTGCCGGTTCATTGATGCAGTTTTTCCTTCATCGTCGATGTGTCGTGCCCTTGAGCATCCTTCTCAGAACGCACAGTTCCTTATACGGCTTGCGCGCGGGGCGCGGGAACCGCTAAATTGCCCGCACTTCACTGCAAGTTCTTATTATTCCGGGATTTCTGCCATGGATCGGTTACTCATCAAAAAATTCGCTGGAGCATTGCTCGGGTCAATACTCGTGCTGTTGCTCATCAATGAAGCGGGCAATCGCCTCGTACCCAACGTGGGGACGGCTGAAATTGCTGAAGCCGAAGTTGAAGTCGAAGATGTCATCGTCGAGGAAGATGTTATCGTCGAAGAAGTAGAGGCTGAAGCTGAAGCTGAAGCTGAAGCTGAAGCTGAAGAAGGAGAAGGAGAAGGAGAAGAGCAGCCGGAGGAAGTTGTGGTTGCCGTGGAAGATGTCACTCCTGTCGCGGAAGCCCTCTCTTCCGAAGACATGTCACTCACGGCCCTGTTAGCGGGCGCGACCCTGGAAGATGGCCGGAAAGCGGCCAGAGTTTGCCGCACCTGTCACAGTTTTGATGAGGGCGGCAAAAATAAGGTTGGACCCAATTTATGGGGGATTGTGGGCGCCAACGTCGCTGCCGTCGAAGGCTTCAGGTATTCCAAGGCTTTATCAGAACTCGGCGGGTCATGGGGATACGCTGAATTGTTCAGTTATCTGAAAAACCCTAGAATGTTCGCACCGGGCTCGAAGATGACCCAGAAAGTCAAAAAGCCCGCGGCACGGGCGGCCGCGATCTTGTATCTGCGCACGCTGAGCGACAGCCCGGTGGCACTACCGACAATCCTTGTACCCGCCACGGAAGCGCCGGATGCGAGTGTTCCGGACGTTGAAGATCCAACAACGGAAATCCCCGCTGAAAGCGCCGAATAACGGCGTCTCGTGATAGGGTGCGGCATGACTAAAAGCAGACACCCTCTTCTAAATGCCGCGATTGCGACGACGACGGTTTTATGGCTGTCGGCGACACCGGTCATGGCGGACAATGTTGCGGCGGACGAGGGACGGGTCAGTCACGGTCTTTCGTTATTCGATACGCTGAAGTACCCGCCTGATTTCGAGCATTTCGAGTATGTCAATCCGAATGCCCCCAAGGGCGGTTCTGTTCGCCTGTCATCCATTGGAAGTTTCGACACGTTGAACCCCTTTACTTTGAAAGGTCGTCCGGCAGCCGGTGCGCGTCTTATTTATGATCAATTGCTGGCGCTCGCGGCCGACGAGCCGTCTTCGGAATATGGCCTCCTGGTAGAAAGCATCGAAGTGTCCGAGGATAAATCCTGGGTTGCGTTTACTTTGCGCGCTGAAGCCCGCTGGCACGATGGCAAGCCGGTGACGCCCGAGGATGTCATCTTCAGTTTAGAAATTCTGAAAACCAAAGGGCAGCCGTTCTTTCGCTTTTATTACGCCAACGTTGAAAAAGCCGAGAAGACCGGCCCGCGCACGGTGAAGTTCAGTTTTTCTGACGCCGGTAATCGGGAACTACCCTTGATTATTGGGCAGCTCATGGTACTGCCCAAACATTATTGGGAAGGCCGGGATTTCGAGAGAACCACCCTCGAGCCGCCCCTCGGCAGCGGACCTTACAAAATCGGTAAAGTTGATCCGGGGCGATCATTCACTTTGGAGCGGGTTGAAGATTACTGGGCGAAAGATCTGCCGGTTAATCGCGGGCGGTACAACTTTGGCACCGTGCGTTGGGAGTATTACCGGGACGACACCGTCGCTTTCGAGTCTTTTAAAACTCACGGTTACGATTTTATCCGCGAGAACAATTCAAAGCGCTGGGCCACGGGGTATGATTTTCCCGCGCTCAAAGTAGGCGATGCGATCAAAGAAGCCATTGGCCACGAAAGCCCAACCGGCATGCAGGGGTTTGTGTTTAACACGCGACGGGCAAAATTCGCGTCGCCAAAGGTGCGCCAGGCGCTCAACTACGCATTTGATTTCGAATGGTCCAATAAAAACCTGTTCTATGGCATTTACACGCGCTCGCGCAGTTATTTTTCCAATTCGGAACTGGCCAGCCGGGGATTGCCGGAAGGCGCGGAACTAGCCTTGTTGGAGCCGTTTCGCGACAATTTGCCAGCGGAAGTGTTCACAACCGAATACATGCCTCCACAGACCGACGGGTCGGGCAAAAATCGCAAGAATCTGCTTGTCGCCAAAAACCTTTTGGCAGCAACCGGCTGGAAGGTGGTCGACAAAAAGCTCACTCATGTGGATACCGGCGAGGTAATGGAAATCGAATTTTTGCTCATCAGCCCTGCGTTTGAGCGCGTGGTCGGACCCTTGACCCGCAACTTGAAGCGCCTCGGGATAAGCGCGCAAATTCGTTTGGTGGACACCGCCCAGTATCAAAACCGGGTCAACGAGTTCGATTATGACGTGGTGGTTAATTCCTGGGGCCAGTCGCTATCGCCCGGCAACGAACAGCGGGATTTCTGGAGCATCGACGCCGCCGACCGCCCGGGCAGCCGCAACTTTGCCGGCATCAAGGACCCGGTGGTGGATGCCCTCATCGACAAAATTATATACGCGCCTGACCGCGCGAGCCTGGTCGCCGCCACCCGCGCCCTGGATCGCGTCCTTTTGTGGGGCCACTATGTGATCCCCAATTGGCACACGCGTGAGTTCCGGGTCGCCTACTGGAATCGGTTTGGCCGGCCCAAAATATCTTCCAAGTACCAACTATCGTTTTTCGACACCTGGTGGTTAGACCCGCAGAAATCAAGCGCGGGTAAAGAGCAAAAAGGTGAGAAGGCTCCGGCCCCGTGACCGCCTATATTCTCCGGCGATTGCTGCTGATCGTGCCCACCCTGCTCGGCATTATGGTGATCAATTTCATCGTCGTGCAAGCCGCCCCCGGCGGCCCGGTGGAGCAACTTATTGCGCGGCTTTCGGGGACTGACGTCGCGGCCACGGCGCGCATCGCGGGGGCCGCTGCGGGCGGCGAGCAAATCGGCGCCGAGCGCGCGGCCAGTCAAATTACGGCCGGCAATGGCGCGCGCAGCAAATATCGCGGTGCCCAAGGGCTGGACCCCGAATTTATTCTCGAACTTGAACGCATGTTCGGGTTCGACAAACCGCCCCACGAGCGCTTTTTGCTGATGCTCGGCAATTACGCCACGCTCGATTTCGGCGACAGTTTTTATCAGGACCGGTCGGTCATGGATCTGGTGTTGGATAAAATGCCGGTGTCGATCTCGCTCGGTCTGTGGACCACGTTGCTGGTCTATTTGCTGTCGATTCCCTTGGGCATTCGAAAGGCTGTGCGCGATGGCAGCCGCTTCGACATTTGGACCAGCGGCATCATTATTGTCGGCTATGCCATCCCGGGATTTCTATTTGCCGTGTTGCTCATTGTGCTGTTCGCGGGCGGCAGTTTTCTTGATTTGTTTCCCTTGCGTGGATTGGTATCGGAAAACTGGTCGGACATGTCCTGGCCGGCCCGCATTGTCGACTATTTCTGGCACATCACCCTCCCTGTCATCGCCATGGTCATTGGCGGGTTCGCCGGCCTAACCATGCTGACGAAGAACTCGTTCCTGGACGAGATCAATAAGCAATATGTGCTGACTGCGCGCGCCAAGGGCCTCAATGAAGGCCAGGTGTTGTACGGCCACGTTTTCAGAAATGCCATGCTGATTGTGGTCGCCGGTTTTCCCAGCGCTTTCATCGGCATTTTGTTCACCGGCTCGCTGCTGATCGAAGTAATTTTCTCCCTGGACGGCTTGGGGCTCTTGGGCTTTGAAGCCGCCATCGGCCGCGATTATCCGGTGATGTTCGGTACCTTGTTTTTCTTCACCTTACTCGGCCTGGTGCTCAATCTGTTGGGCGATCTGATGTACATGTGGATCGACCCGCGCATCGACTTCGAAAGCCGCGAGACATGAGCCGGGAGCGCATATTGGGCTTGCGCCTGACCCCCATGACCCACCGCCGGTGGCGGAACTTTCGCGCCAACCGGCGCGGCTTTTGGTCACTTTGGATTTTCTTGACGTTGTTTATCGTCACCCTCTTTGCCGAATTCATCGCCAACGACAAGCCGATCCTGGCGCATTACCAGAACAGCTTTTACATGCCGGTTTTCGTTGCCTATGCCGAGACCGAGTTTGGCGGTGAGTTTGAAACCGAGGCCGATTATCGAGACCCCTTCGTCCGCGACCTCATAGTAGACAGCGGTGGCTGGTTGTTGTGGCCGCCGGTGCGCTACAGCTATGGCACCATCAACTATAACCTGCCGGTACCGGCGCCGGCGCCACCGTCCGCAGAAAACTGGCTCGGCACCGATGATCAGGGCCGCGACGTGGTCGCGCGCCTCATTTACGGATTTCGGATATCTGTGCTGTTCGGGTTGACGCTCACCTTATTCAGTTCGGTCATCGGAGTCGCTGCGGGTGCGGTCCAAGGTTATTTTGGCGGTTGGCTTGATTTGCTGTTTCAACGCTTCATTGAGATTTGGTCGGGCCTGCCAATTTTGTTTTTGTTGATCATCCTCGCAAGCGTCGTTGAGCCCAATTTCTGGTGGCTATTGGGCCTCATGCTGCTGTTCAGTTGGATGGGTTTGGTCGGTGTGGTGCGCGCCGAGTTCTTGCGTGCGCGTAACCTGGACTACGTCAAAGCTGCGCGCGCATTGGGTGTGAGCAACGGGAAGATCATGGCCAAGCACGTGCTGCCCAACGCCATGGTCGCCACGCTTACGTTCCTGCCTTTCATCTTGAATGGCTCGATTACCACCCTCACCTCGCTCGACTTTTTAGGCTTCGGCTTGCCGCCGGGCTCGCCTTCCTTGGGCGAACTGCTCGCACAAGGAAAAGCCAACCTGCAGGCACCGTGGCTCGGCATTTCGGGCTTTATGGTGCTTGCCTTAATGCTGAGTTTGCTGATTTTC
The DNA here is from genome assembly GCA_029941135.1 of Alphaproteobacteria bacterium. GTDB lineage: Bacteria > Pseudomonadota > Alphaproteobacteria > JAPYRI01 > JAPYRI01 > JAPYRI01. The sequence continues at coordinate 35,618 of JAPYRI010000020.1, forward strand.
ATTGGCGAAGCGGTGCGCGATGCATTTGACCCGCGAAAGGCGGCGGAATGAGTAGCACTGCCCAAAACGACACCCTTCAAAGCAACGCGCCCCAAAGCAACGCGCCCCAAAGCGCCGGTCCCCTGCTGACGGTTGACGATTTGTCGGTCAATTTCAAGACCCCCGGCCGCACCGTGAAGGCGGTCAAACACGTGTCGTTCTCGATCAACCGGGGCGAGACCGTGGCGCTGGTCGGCGAAAGTGGCTCCGGGAAATCGGTGACCGCGCTTTCCATATTGCAACTATTGCCTTACCCCACAGCATCGCACCCGTCTGGATCCATCCGCTTTGACGGCGAAGAAATGATGGGCGCGGACGACGTTCGCCTGCGCGACATTCGCGGCGGACGCATTTCAATGATCTTTCAAGAACCCATGACGTCCTTGAACCCGCTGCATTCAGTGGAGCACCAAATCAACGAAGTACTGCTCTTGCACAAGGGTCTCGGCAGAGCTGCTGCACGGGCGCGCACCTTGGAACTGCTTGATCTCGTGGGCATTAAAGACGCCGCGCAGAGGCTGCAATCTTATCCCCATCAATTGTCGGGCGGTCAGCGTCAGCGGGTGATGATCGCCATGGCATTGGCGAACGAGCCTGATTTGCTGATTGCAGACGAGCCCACCACCGCCGTGGACGTGACCGTGCAGGCGCAAATTCTGAAGCTGCTCCATGAGCTCCGGCAAAAGTTTGGCATGGCCATGCTGCTGATCACCCACGACCTGGGGGTCGTGCGCAAAATGGCCGACCGGACCTGCGTCATGAAGGCAGGAGAAATTGTTGAAGCCGCAACGACAGCAAGCATATTCAAGCGGCCCGCTCACCCTTATACTCAGCATTTGCTGGCGGCCGAGCCGAAAGGCGGACCGCGTTCAAAGCCGGACAACGCCAAGTTATTGGTGGAAGCCGACGATTTGAAGGTCTATTTCCCCATCCGGCGCGGGGTGCTGCGGCGCACAGTAGGCTATGTGAAAGCGGTCGATGGGGTCTCAATCCATCTCAAGGAAGGCCACACGGTCGGCGTCGTCGGCGAATCGGGTTCGGGCAAGACCACCTTGGGGATGGCAATCTTGCGGCTCATTTCAAGCGACGGTGCGATCCGTTTCGATGGCCGCGACCTTCAAGGCCAAGGCACGCGTAAATTGCGACCCCTGCGCAACCAAATGCAGATCGTCTTTCAAGACCCGTTTGGCAGTCTGAATCCGCGTCTCTCGGTCGGTCAGATTATCGAAGAAGGCATGATCGTGCATGGCATTGGCGGCGATTACGACGCACGCCGGTCCCTTATTGATGCGGCGCTCGAGGAAGTCGGCCTCAGTGCGGATTTCCAAGACCGCTACCCCCATGAGTTTTCCGGCGGCCAGCGCCAGCGCATTGCCATCGCCCGCGCCATGGTGTTGCGTCCGCGCTTCGTTGTCCTCGACGAGCCAACCTCGGCGCTCGACATGTCGGTGCAAGCGCAAATCGTCGATCTGCTGCGCGACCTACAGGAAAAGCACGGACTGGCTTACCTCTTCATCAGTCACGACCTCAAAGTCGTGCGCGCCTTGGCCGACCACGTGGTGGTCATGCGCGACGGCCAAGTCGTCGAGCAAGGGGCAAGAGATCAAATATTCGACGCCCCTCAAGCTCCCTACACTCAAGCATTGATGTCGGCCGCGTTTGATCTCGAAATCGCTGACCCGGGCGCCGTCAAGGAATAGAGCGGAACCCGAAGCGAGCCACCTTCTCAGAGACGGCGAATGCCGGTAATCGCCGCGCTCAGCTTGCTCTCCAAAATTTGAACAAATTCCGCCAATGGCTGGCGCGCGACATTCATGGTGATCGCGTTTGCATGCAGCAGATGAAGGTCGTCGTCCATAATGCCCACATGGCTCGGGAAAAATACCAGGTCGCCGCGCTTGAGATCATGGGGATAGGCATCGAGATTGATTTCAGCACCCAATTGGGCCAATTGCATGTCGCTGTCCCGGGGCGCGGCGATACCTGCGCGCAACAAAACTGTTTGCACAAGGCCCGAGCAATCCAGGCCCAATCCACTGCGTCCACCCCACAGATAGGGTACACCTGAGTAGAGGCGCGCAGTTTTGACAAAATCAGGCTCGGCTTCGCCCACAGGGGCAAGGTGTTTTAAAAATATCCACCCGCCGGTCGCCAGCTCGCCGTACCCCTTTTTTTCGCTGACAACCCGCACGGCTGCATTCATCGGCAGGGCGATCAGCGGTAAGGTTTTGAGATCGGGTTCGGCAAAGACAAAACTGCTAAGTACAGTCACGTGATGTGTCGGCGCTTTTGTACCCGTGGTTTTGCTCAAAGCGTCGGTGGGTATATAACCAACATAATCATCGAGAGCGGCTTGGGCCCAGGCCCAGTCATTCTCCACATCATAGACGGTCACGGTTTCACCAAATAAGGCTTCGGTGCCAAGGCGCGCCTGGGGAGCCCCTTCCGCGCGGGACGGGGCCACCGGCGCAATGACCTGATAGGTCACGCCGGACGCATAATGACGGGACGTATAGATGCCGCGCAGGACTTCAGCCGCCAAGCCGGGGCGGTACAGATTGATGCGAGGATCTGGATCCCCTTCCTGCACTGGCCGCGCCTTTTTGGACGTCATTTGCCGGCGGCCAGCCGTTCTCCGTCGTTGGCCGCATTCACGATCGAATCAGCGAATTCGGATAAATACACCGAGCCCTTGACCGTTCGTTGAATGAGAACACTACGCTTGTCCTCTTGGTCCCGCTTGCGGCGCAAGAGGTCCATGCGTCCCAAAGTATCGAAGGCCAGCGTAACAGCGGGCTTCGACATTTTGAGGTTGCCGGACAAACCCCGCACCGTATGGGGAGGAGATGCCGTATAGACGGTGAGTAAAAGCGCCATTTGACGCGCTGTTAAGTCTGGCGCCGTGTCACTCAGGGCGCGTCGCCAGATTTCCATGGCTTGTTGCTGGTTCATTTTCACGATCCGCTCTTTCGTAATGATGTATCTCCGGTAAACGCCCGTCATACACTGATAATCATTTCGGGGCTGAATTGAGTAGACACTAGAAACCTTGAAAATGTATGTATCAATTGGCCCATTAGTCTTAATCCGAAACAATTTTCACCGCGCGCGGAAAACCACCTCTCCGCACACCGCTACTCGAGGATGCCTGCTTCCAGATAAAAGCGCAGCGCCCCGGCATGGAGGGGAATGGACACCCCATGAAGTGCAGTTTCGACGCTAATTTCATGGGCGCGGGGGTGACCGGCATCCAAAGTCTCGCGGGCGGTTGGGTGCCATAAGGCGCGGGCAATATCATGCACGCGCTGTTCACTTTGATCCCCACGCACCACCCACTGGGCACCGACACCCAGCGATGTGACTTCATCCAAATTGGCGTAAGTGTTTGCCGGGATGGCGCTGGTCAAAAAATAAGGATGTTCCCGCCGCAGTGTATCCGCCACTTTACCTTTGATCGGCACGATCACCAC
>JAPYRI010000021.1 GCA_029941135.1 Alphaproteobacteria bacterium
AGTTTGGGTAAAACACGAGAACCACACGCCGATAGGGGCATTTAAAGTGCGTGGCGGCATCGTCTTTATGGACGCGCTACAAAAAAGCGGCGCGCGGGTGGACGGGGTCATCACCGCAACCCGCGGGAATCACGGACAAAGCATCGCCACTGCAGCCACACGCGCCGGTCTCAACGCCGTCATTCTTGTCCCCAAAGGCAACAGTCGTGAGAAGAACGCGGCCATGCGCTCCCAGGGGGCGGAATTGATCGAATACGGCGATGACTTTCAAGCTGCACGCGAGTACGCGGAGATTTTAGGCCGGGAGCGTAGCCTTCACATGATCGGGCCGTTTGAGCCGGCGCTGGTAAAAGGCGTCTCCAGTTACTGCCTCGAATTTCTGACCTCCGCCCCGGCACTGGATACGGTATATGTGCCGATCGGCATGGGCTCGGGCATTTGCGCCATGATCGCAACCCGCGACGCACTCAACTTGAAGACTAAAGTCGTGGGGGTGGTGTCAACCGGAGCACCGTCGTACGCGCTGTCATTTGACATGGGCGAAGTTGTGTCAACCAACGCGGCCCTTACTATGGCCGATGGGATTGCCTGCCGGGTACCGGCACAAGCCGCGCTGGATATCATTTTGAAGGGCGCCGAGCGGGTGGTGCAAGTGACCGACGATCAGATCATGGCCGCCATGCGCCATTATTACACCGACACCCACAACATCGCCGAAGGCGCGGGCGCAGCCCCCCTCGCGGCACTGCTGTCTGAGCGCGAGGCCATGGCCGGTAAACGTATCGGGGTCGTGCTCACCGGCGGTGGGGTGGATATGGACATATACCGAAAAGTGTTGGCAAGTGAAGATTAGGCGGACGGCTTTTTCCAGATATCCCGGTCCTGCATTAATTTCACCTGCACTTTCGTGACTTTTTCTGCGTACTCCGCATGTTTCATGGGCGCGCGGTCGAGATACAGGTTCTTCGGGTAAATCGGTTGCTCATAGACTTTCTGATACATTTCGGTGCGCAGATCTTTCATCCAGTTGGTCCAGGGTGAACTTTGCCGATGATGACGGAGGGCCTCGATATTGATCGGGCCGCACACGCTCGTCGATACACCGCCATAGTCCTGACGCCCAACAATCTGCCCCCGGTAATCGACAATCATTGAGCGCCCGCCAAAGGTGTCGATCGGCGTATCGGTATCTGCCGTCAAATAATAGGTGCCCATGTTGGGCGCGAGTACGAATACGTTATTATCCAGCGCGCGCGCGCGGGTTTGAATTTCAAAGTAGTCGTTTGACGCGGCCGGATGGGGAATGGATCCACGGTATATGAGCTCGGCCCCATTCATGGCCAGCGCACGGGCATTCTCAGGGTACGACCCCTCGTTTGCCATCATGATGCCCATGCGCCCGATAGGGGTGTCGGCCACCGGCCAAAAAGTGTCGAGGCTGTTGCCATAGCGCTCGATCCACCAATCGTAGATATCGTGGGGACAGACCGAGTGCTCAACCGGATACAGAGGAGCGACCTTGTAGTGTTTCAAGATCACTTCGCCGTCAGGGTCGATAATGAAGCCAACGTTAAAGAAACGATCTTTCACCTCCGGGTGCCGCGCCTTGGCCTGAGCAATCAAATAAACCCCGCATTCCCGAGCTATGGCACCCAGTTGATCGGTTTCCGGCCCCGGAATATCGATCGCGCAAGTGCGGGCGAAATCTTCGTGGTCGACGTCGTAAACTTCGTCGTTAAATCCTTGCAGCGCTCCTTCTGGGATGGCGATCAATTTGACCGGCAAATCGAGCGAAGACAACCAGCAGGCGGCCTTAATCATGTGACTGTGGTGCTCGATGTTGCGGCCGATATCGGCGCGCTCGGATATGCCCCAAACCGTCGGCACCAGGCCGACCGCGTTGTACGGCTCAATCATTGATCTCTCCACTCAAAATGGCGCTATAACCGATCAATCGGTCAGCAAGGCGGTGAAAGCGCGCAAACGATTTGCATTCGCGCCGACGTCACTCAGTCCCACCCGTGACACCGAACGAGCGTCAATGCGGCTCCGGCCGGGCTCTCCTTCAATGGGGCGCACGCGGACCACAATGTCGTCTTTGAAGCCAAACCAAAAAGTTGTGTCGGTGGCTTCGATACGACCTTCAGTGGTAATTAAAGCGACCACGTCCCAGCCAAGTCTGCGGACCGCCGCCTCGGCGCGCCGAAACCCTTCGTCCGCACTGAGGTCCAGAATAACCGGTTGAATGTCCGGGTAAGCTGCTTTTTGCTGGGCCGCCACTTCAGCGCCGCCATAGTCGGATGTATTGGGCGACTCCGCGCGCGCGGCCAGAAGAGCAACAAACAGTGGCGGGTCGTCGGTATTGGTGCTGATGTCATGAATAAAAGGCAATTTGTATACGGTTTGGTTCCATTGCCACGGCACAACGGCCACGGCCACGGCTAAAATCGCCGCCCCAATCGCTATGCTCATGCGGCCGCGTGATGGCAAAGTACGGGCAAAATAAGCCCCCACCAGCGACACGACCGCAGCGCCCAGACCCAGCCATGCGGATACGCCAAGAATAGTAAATCCGGTCATAAACGACCATAAATCCATTTGGTAGCCAAATCCCGCGCTGGCGAGCATTAGCAATGCAGCAAAAGTTGCAACCACCCCCATGGGCACGGCGATATCAGCTATTTTTGGCCTATCATCGCCAATTTCCTCAGTCATGCGCTTCCTCCTGTTCCCCAAGCCTGCAGGTTTACCCTAATATAACCGAACTTGGACCTAAATCGGGACTTGATATCACACCCCTGTCACACAACCTGGATGATGCCGCCAATGACCCTTTCAATCGATCTATATTGGTCCTTTCGCAGCCCTTACTCATATTTAGCAACCCGGCGTCTGGTCGAGATCAACGCAGATTATGACGTCGACATCAACGTACGGCCGGTGCAGCCCCTCGCCGTGCGCGACGACACATTTTTTGAGCGCGTTGACCCTCTATTCATTCGCTATTTGGTGCCGGACACGTTTCGCCTCGCCGAGATGATGGGGATCGATTACCGCTGGCCGCAACCGGACCCCATCGTTCAAGACATAGAAACCGGCAAAGTTGCCACGGAGCAACCCCACATTTGGCGTCTGACCCGGCTAGGTGTGGCGGCGGCGGCTGAAGGCAAGGGCCTGTCCTTTATCGACCAAATATCGCAGGTCATATGGGACGGCAGTGTCGAAGACTGGAATGAGGGCGATCACCTCAAAAAGGCCGCCGCGCGAGCGGGCGTCGATCTCGACAGATTGGAAGCGGGCATCGCTGACGACACGGCAAAGTATGATGCGTTGATTGCAGACAATCACGCAGCACTGCAAGCCGCCGGCCATTGGGGAGTGCCGACAATGGTGTTCGACGGCGAACCGTTCTTTGGCCAAGATCGCATCGATGTGCTGCTCTGGCGCATGGGTCAGCATGGCCTCAAAAAATGCTGAGGAGCAGGTTGTGAGCACAGGTGCACAGGGTTTGGAAACGCCGTCTGGCAAGGACGTTGACTACGAAAATTTTCCGGTCGGGTCGTGGCTGCTGCCTGCCCAATTTCGGCCCCATATCGCAACATATTATCGCTTTGCCCGCGCCGCTGACGACATAGCAGACAATGGCGATTTCAGCGGGCATGAAAAAATCGAGCGCCTCACCGCCTTCGAAGACGCCGTGCGCGGCCGCAAACCCGCAGATCCGGCAACAGAGACCGCCCAGCGCATGCGCGCGAGCCTCGTTGAAACCGGCATTGACGTGCGCCGGGCGACGGATTTATTGCGCGCCTTCAAGCAAGACGCAACCAAATTAAGGTACACAGACTGGGACGACCTCGTCGATTACTGCACCTACTCGGCGGCGCCGGTAGGGCAATATTTACTCGACTTGCATGGCGGCTCGACCGAAGGCTACGAATCATCGAACGCTCTGTGTATTGCGCTCCAAATTATCAATCACTTGCAGGATTGTCAGGATGATTACCGCGAACTTGACCGGGTTTACCTGCCGGATGAAATGATGAAAAGCGCCGGCGCGCATATTGACGATCTCGACAAAGCTCAATCAACGCCAGCCCTGCGCCAGGTGTTTGACCAGATGCTGGAACGGACGGACGACTTGCTGAAAACCGCCGGCCGGTTGCCGGGCGGTCTGCGCAGCAAACGGCTTGCCATGGAATCGGCAACCATCATCAATATTGCCCATGCCCTGGTCGCCCGTCTGCGCAAACACGACCCCTTGGCGGCACGGATCGAGCTGCCCAAAGCAGTTTATATTTGGTGCGGGGTGCGGGGCATCTTGAGCGCGGTATTGTGATTTTGTCGTTGCTAGCGAGCCTCAGCGTTCTTTCAGCCTCCCTATGGCTCGGATTGCTATTATTCAGAGGCGGCTTTTGGCGTGCCGACCAGCACCTCGGTCACAAATCAGAATTTACTGACGGCGCCTGGCCCGCCGTGGCCGTGGTCATTCCGGCCCGGAATGAGGCCGCGGGCATCGGTCGCGCGGTCACGTCTCACCTCGGTCAAGATTACCCAGGTCTTGTGCGGGTATTCGTCATCGATGACAACAGTGACGATGGCACCGCCGAAGCGGCCGGCATGGCGGCAGGTGATGACAATCGGCTGACAGTTATTCCTGGCAAAGCGCTTGAAAGTGGATGGACAGGCAAGTTGTGGGCGGTCTCCCAGGGCATTGAACGCGTCCGCGAGGAAATGTCCGATGCTGAGTATCTATTGCTGACCGACGGCGACATTGAGCACGGCCCGGAAAACCTTGGGCGACTCGTTTCCAAGGCCCGGCAGGATAACCTGCTGCTGACTTCTCTCATGGTCAAGTTGCGTTGCAACACAAGTTGGGAGCGTCTACTCATCCCGGCGTTTGTATTTTTCTTTCAAAAATTGTTTCCGTTTCCTTGGGTCAACAACCCCCATCAAAATCTGGCGGCGGCGGCGGGTGGGTGCATGCTGGTTAATTTCGCGGCGCTCGAAGATGCAGGCGGAGTGTCGCGCATTCGCGACCAGGTGATCGACGATTGTGCGCTGGCGGCGCTGCTAAAACCCCGAGGACCGATCTGGCTCGGCCTCACCGACAATGCCCACAGCCTGCGCCCTTACGACAAGTTGGGCGAAATTTGGGATATGGTCACGCGTACCGCTTACGTACAGCTCAAACATTCCCCATCGGCTCTCATTGGCTCCGTTCTTGGCATGATTTTGATCTACGTTTTGCCGGTCGCAGGATTGATCCTCGGTTTGCTAACTGGCGATACTCCAGCCGTTGCCGCCGCGAGCACAGCGTGGATGATGATGGCAATCACCTATTTGCCTACTTTACGGCTTTATAAGGAGCCCTTATGGCGAGCCTTGTTGCTGCCCATTGCAGCAAGCTTTTACACGCTTATGACATTGGATTCTGCCCGCCGCCACTACGCCGGTCAGGGAGGTACTTGGAAAGGCCGCAACTATGACGTTCCTGAGCCACCCGCAAATCATCCGTGACCTAACCCAGTCCACTCGTGTATCCATATACCCATGAGCGCCGAAGCCACCCATGCGGCGACTGTTGACCCGGTCGCACTCGTCACCGAAATCGTAAAGAAGTCGGGGAGCTCATTTTTTTGGGCCATGCGTTTGTTGCCAGCAGAGAAACGCAGCGCTTTGTTTGCCATTTACGCGTTCTGCAGAGAAGTCGACGATATTGCCGACGAACCCGGTACCCTCGAGAGCAAACGCGAGCGCTTGAGCGCCTGGCGTGACGAAGTGGATCGTATCTATTCCGGCAAACCAGAATTTCCGATTGGCCAAGTGTTGGCCAAAGTGGTGCCTAAGTATGGTCTCGACACACTTGACTTTTTGGCGGTGATTGAAGGCATGGAAATGGACGCGCCCGAGCGTTTGAGAATTACCGACATGGCAGGGCTCGAATATTATTGTGATCGGGTTGCGTGCGCGGTAGGCCGCTTGTGCAATCGAGTATTTGGCATTGATCGCGAACATGGCAATCAGATCGCCACGGCGCTGGGTCTCGCTCTTCAGTTGACCAACATATTGCGGGACGTTCAGGAGGATGCGGCGCGCGACCACGTCTATCTGCCCGCAGACCTATTGCGCGCACAGAGTATCGACACCACAAATCCTGTCGACATTATTGATCACCCCGGCCTCGAAGCCGTGTGCACGCAAATAAGTGTGCGCGCAGGTCAATGTTTTAGCCAAGCCGAGCAGTATTTGGCATCTAGCGATCGCCGCAAAATGCGCGCAGCAATTATCATGATGGAAGTGTATCGGCGCATTTACGAGCGGCTGCGTGTACGCGGATGGGGGCGCGTTAGCGAACCCGTGAGTGTGCCTAAAATTGAGAAACTGTGGATCGCATTGCGTTATGGTCTCATCCCGTGACCCCTAGTCCTAGTCTTACCGGCACCATTCATATAGTGGGCGCGGGTTTAGCTGGACTGGCAGCGGCCGTGCGCATGGCTCAGAGTGGGCGCCGCGTTGTACTTTACGAATCTGCGGGCCAAGCTGGGGGGCGCTGTCGCTCCTATCACGATACCGCGCTTGATCGGCGTATCGACAATGGCAACCATTTGCTGTTCAGCGGCAATCATGCCGCCATGGGATACCTGCAAGCAATCGGCGCCGCCGACTCACTAGACGGTCCGGAGCGCGCAGAGTTTCCGTTTCTCGACTTGGCAAGCGGCGAAAGTTGGACAGTTAGATTGGACCGCGGGCGGGTCCAATGGGGGCTTTTATCGGCCCAACGCCGCATTCCCGGGACAACCGTTTTGGATTATCTAGGCGGCATCAAGTTTCTCCTGGCCGGCGCAAGCAAAACAGTCGCCGAATGTTTTGATACTGCCCGCCCTATGTATCGGCGGTTCTGGGAGCCACTGGCGGTTGCCGCTCTCAATACCAGAGGCGACGAAGGTGCGGCGCGCTTATTGTGGCCCGTGTTACGAGATACTTTCGGTAAAGGCGAAGCTGCGTCCAGGCCACGCTATGTACGCAATGGCTTGTCGGAAAGTTTCATCGACCCCGCCCTTCGTTTGCTCGAAGACCAACACTCTAAGGTTCACTTCAATTCACGTCTGAAAAGTATTTCATTTCAAGGCCGCGCTGTAAGTGGACTCGATTTCGGTGACGGTGTGACCCCATTTGCCGCCGACGACGTTGCCATCCTCGCCTTGCCGCCGTGGATTGTGAGTGATCTTATGCCGGATATCAAAGTGCCAGGAGAGACGCGGGCGATTGTCAACGGACATTTTTTGTTGCCGCATTCGATTAGCGACTGGGCACCCATGGGTTTGATCGGCGGAACCGCGCAATGGCTGTTCGCCCGTGGCGACGTGGCGTCGGTGACAGTTAGTGCCGCCGATGATCTGGTCAACGAGGCGGCAGAAACGATTGCCGAAAAGATTTGGCCTGAAATCACGCGCGCGCTTAATTTGGGCGACACACAATTGGGCCGTTATCGCATCGTTAAAGAGAAGCGCGCCACCTTTGCTCAAACCCCAGATCAGGTGGCCCGGCGACCTGATACTCACACCGGGTACAAAAACCTGTTTCTGGCGGGCGATTGGACCAACACTGGTTTGCCTGCCACTATCGAAGGGGCTATCCGGTCGGGCAACTCTGCAGCCGATGCCGCGCGCCGCTTGGTGCCAACGGGATAGCGGTCAAAAATGTGGACCTATCGCATGGTTGACTACCGACTTGACATCCCCGGGCGTTTAACTTCAAAAAGCCTCTGAAAAAGGGACGCGTCGTCGTCTATGGCGATAACTGGGCGAATTGATGACAATTCAAACAACCGATCTACCGGTTAAGAAACCAAACCTCGAGGAAGTTGAAGCTGTAATTTCAGAGGCGCTTTCTGGCTTGGAGGGAAAGCAGTCCGACGATGGTCATTGGTGCTATGAACTGGAAGCGGACGCAACTATTCCTGCCGAATATATTTTACTGAACCATTATCTGGACGAAATCGATGACCCGCTAGAGCAAAAGATTGCTGTCTATCTCCGCGCTATCCAAGAAGACCACGGCGGCTGGCCCCTGTTTCATGACGGGGACATAGATTTGAGTGCGAGTGTCAAAGCTTACTATGCCTTGAAGATGGTCGGCGATGACATAAACGAGCCCCATATGGTACGAGCGCGCGAAGCTATTTTGGCTTCGGGCGGTGCGGTCAGATGTAATATTTTTACCCGCTTTGCGCTTGCTTTATTCGAACAAGTTCCGTGGCGGGCAGTGCCTGTTATGCGGGTTGAAATGATTTTCGCGCCGCGTTGGTTTCCCATCAATATTTGGAAAATGTCTTACTGGTCGCGGACGGTGTCGGTCCCCTTGTTGGTGTTGGCCACTTTGAAGCCTAAGGCGCGCAACCCCCGCCGGGTACATGTCCAAGAACTATTTACGACACCGCGATCCGAAAAAGATTATGCACTCAAAAACCCTACGGGTCATTGGTTGGGCGATCTTCTGCTGTTTCTCGATAAAATGGGACGGCTGGTCGAACCCTTGTTTCCGAAGTCGACCGAAAAAAGGGCAATCAGTAAAGCAATAGAGTTTGTTACCGAACGTCTGAATGGAAAAGACGGTGTCGGCGGAATTTTTCCGGCCATGGTCAATACGCTGATGGCGTTCGATGCACTCGAGTACCCCAAAGACCATCCGGATCGGGCCATTGTGCGCGCATCCATCAATGGACTGATCGTCGAAAAAGCCGAGGACGCCTACTGCCAGCCATGCTTTTCACCGGTTTGGGACACCTGTCTAGCCATGCATTCAGTGATGGAAGCGGGAACACCGGGAGCTGATCCTGTCCTCGAAAAAGCCAGTCAATGGATGTTGGATCGGGAGATCACTGAATTCAAGGGCGATTGGAAAGAAATGCGTCCCGATGCACCGGCCGGTGGCTGGGCGTTTCAATATCTGAACGAACACTACCCGGATGTGGATGACACGGCGGTGGTCGCCATGGCTCTGGATCGGGCTGACCGGCAAAAGTACCGGGGGTCGATTGGTCGGGCGGCTGCGTGGATTGTAGAAATGCAATGCGAGAATGGGGGATGGGGCGCGTTTGACGCTGAAAACGACTACTATTTTGTGGAGAACATTCCATTTGCCGATCATGGCGCAATGCTGGATCCGCCGACAGTGGATGTTACCGCACGGTGCCTTAGTTTCCTTCTGCAAATTGGCCGGCCGATTGAACACCCGGCGGTGGCGCGCGGTCTCGCCTATCTTCGGCGCGAGCAAGAAGAAGATGGCTCGTGGTTTGGACGTTGGGGCACCAATTACGTTTATGGCACCTGGTCGGCATTGTGCGCTTTCAATGCCGCGGGCGAAGACATGACCTCACCCCATATGGCAAAGGCGGTCAAGTGGCTAAAATCCCGCCAACGCGCAGACGGCGGATGGGGCGAGGATTGTGCCTCTTATTGGGCGAACCGGAAAGAAGAAGTGAAATCATCCACGGCTTCGCAAACATCTTGGGCGTTGCTCGGATTAATGGCGGCGGGCGAGATCGACAGCGAAGAAGTGGATAATGGCATTCACTATTTGTCCGAAGCACCCAGGGACGGCTCAAAGTGGCATGAAGATTACTACAATGCGGTTGGCTTTCCGCGCGTGTTTTATCTGCGGTATCACGGTTACAGTGAGTATTTTCCGTTGTGGGCTTTGTCGCGGTACCGCAACTTGAAAGACGCCAATGCGAAAACTCCAATATACGGGATTTAGATGAGACGGCTCGGCATCGTAACCGGACTTAAAAGTGAAGCCCAGTGCATAACCAATACTCCGGTGGCTGAAAACGCCGACACACGGGTTGCAGCGGCCGTCAGTGCGCGGGCGCTGGTGGAAGCGCGCGCCTTGGCCGCACAGGGTTGCACGGCGCTGGTCAGTTTTGGCATTGCCGGAGGTCTGGATCCGCGCCTGAAAGTTGGGGCCCTTATTCTCGCCAATGAAGTGATCGCGCCAGACGGAACCCGGTATCAAACCGATGCTCGTGCCCGTCGAGCCCTACACCAATCACTGGAGAAAGACCTTCAGATCTCACACGCCCCTATATTGGGGAGCACGAAAGTAATTTTTTCGCCCCGCCGCAAAATCAACTTACATGTGGACTCTGGCGCCGCCGCCGTCGATATGGAGAGCCATGCTGTCGCCCAAGCGGCGGCGGAAGCAGGTATCCCCTTCCTTGTGGTGCGCGTCATATCTGACAATGCCTGCAGCCGGGTACCGCGTTCGGTAATTGGCGCCATGGCACCGGATGGAGGCCGACGCATTTGGCGCGTTATGCTCAATTTATTGATCCGGCCTTTTGATTTCCCAGGATTGCTTAGATTGCAGCGCGGCAGTGATGTCGCTCATAAACGTTTACGCAGCATCGCTACGTCCGGTGGCGCTTTCCTCGGTTTCGGATAATCGCTTCACCAAGCCTTCGAAAACATATTCAGCCGGCCGCTGGTTTTCCAAAGATATTTCAGGCGCCATCGGCGCTTTAGTATCGACGCCGAATAAGGCGACTTTTGCCGCCTTCAAGGGGTGCGCCAAAGTATCCGCAACAGCAGACGGTTCGAACCCACAATGGACCATGCAGTTAGCGCACTTTTCGTAATTGCCGACACCGTAGCTGTCCCAGTCGGTTGTCTCCATCAACTCGTTAAAAGACTCGGCATACCCTTCGCCGAGCAAATAACAAGGCCGTTGCCAGCCAAATACGTTGCGCGTGGGGTTACCCCACGGAGTGCAGTGATACTTCTGATTGCCAGCGAGAAAATCGAGAAACAAGCTTGATTGGCTGAACTTCCACTTAGATTTACGGCTGGCTCCCATTTCAAATACATCGCGGAACAATTGCTTGGTTTTGCGGCGATTTAGGAAGTGGCCTTGATTTGGGGCGCGTTCGTAAGCATAGCCGGGTGAAACGGTTATGCCTTCGATCCTCAAGTCGTTGGTCACAAAATCGAAATATTCAGCAATTTCCACCGCCGTCATTTGATCGAACAGCGTGCAATTGACGTTGACCCGAAACCCCAGGTCGCGTGCTTTGCAGATGGCGGAAATCGCGCGCTTGAACACTCCGTCCTGGCACACCGCCTCGTCGTGATGTTTTTCCAACCCATCCAGATGGACAGAAAATGTGAGATATGAGGAAGGCTTAAACAGATGAATACGTTTTTCCAGCAGCAAGGCATTGGTGCACAAATAGACAAACTTCTTACGCTCGACAATGCCCTCGACGATCTGCCGGATTTCCTTATGCAGCAGAGGCTCACCACCAGGGATAGACACGATTGGCGCGCCACATTCATCGACCGCCTGCAGGCAATCTTCCGTCGACAGACGACGATTAAGAATGTCGTCCTCGTAGTCGATTTTGCCGCAGCCGGCGCATGCAAGATTGCACCGAAACAATGGTTCCAGCATCAAAACCAAGGGGTAACGGTCGCGTCGAAGCACTTTTTGTTTTAAAACATAGGCACCAACGCGCGCCTGCTGAATAAATGGAACCGCCATATTAATACTACCTACCTGCCAGTGTTTTAGTCGGCCGCTTCAAGCAACTCAGGGGGTAATTTAAAGCGCACCGTTTCTTTAACCCCTTCAATGGATTCTTCGACCACTGTGCCAAACTCGCCCAATCGTTCAATAAGTTCCTGAACCAGTTCTTCGGGCGCTGAAGCGCCTGCAGTTATCCCGACCACGTCGACATGGTCGAGCCATACCGGATCGAACCCGTCCGCATCGTCGATCAAATAACTCGGCACGCCCATTTCGGCGCCGATTTCTCGTAGCCGATTGGAGTTTGAACTATTGCGCGCCCCAACCACGAGAAATAAATCTACTCTGGCCGCTATGTCGCGCACAGCTTTTTGCCGGTTTTGCGTGGCATAGCAGATATCTTTGACGTCGGGTCCGCTAATGCTGGGAAACTTGGCTTGGAGGAAATCAATAACGTCCCGAGTGTCATCGACGCTGAGTGTGGTTTGGGTTACGTAAGCGACGTTACTAGGGTCGCCAATCTCCAAATCATCAACGTCCAACGCCGATGTTACCAAATGGACGCCTCCGGGAATGCGACCCCGCGTGCCGTCCACTTCCGGGTGCCCCTCATGGCCGATAAGAACCACTTCCTTACCATTACGGACGTGTGTTTGACCTTCTTTGTGAACTTTGGAAACGAGGGGGCATGTCGCGTCAAGTATTGGCAAATTGCGCCGCCTCGCCTCATCTTCGACCGCCTGTGACACACCGTGAGCACTGAAAATAGCAACCCCGCCGTCGGGTACTTCGTCCAGTTCTTCCACAAACACTGCCCCTTTTTCGCGCAGCGCGTCCACAACCCGTTTGTTATGTACGATCTCGTGTCGCACATAAACCGGCGGGCCGTACAAAGTCAGTGCACGTTCGACAATGTCAATTGCGCGCTCAACGCCGGCGCAAAAACCACGCGGCTGTGCCTGGACGACTTTTAAAATCCGCGCGGGCGGCTCAACCGCATCCATATTCGACGCCTTTCATCTCACCCTCGAGGAGCCCGACGGCTCCGAATTATGCAAATAACACACAATACTAGTCAGGTATTTGACTCTTCAGATATAAATCACTGTGCCCCATATTGGCAAAGAGTTATTGAAAAATAGCAGCACATCCGCAACAGATTAAGAACCCGGTACTTGGATTTTTCGGGAATTGACGTTTTTTTGCAACAGGTTGGGATATTTAATGAAAGCATTGGTAACTGGGGCAACAGGATTTGTCGGCTCGGCCGTTGCGCGGCACTTGGTGCGTGCCGGACATCACGTCAAAGTACTCGCCCGTCCAGAAGGCAATCGCTCGAATTTGGCAGACCTGGATGTGGAAATATCTGAGGGAGACTTAAACGACATTGATTCCCTTGAGCATGCTTGCGCGCACTGCGATGCGTTGTTTCACGTCGCCGCTGATTATCGCTTGTGGACACGGCATCCGGCTGCGATGCGGGATACGAATGTTCAGGGCACACGGCGTTTGATGCGGGCGGCAATGGGCGCAAACATCCAAAGGATTGTATACACCAGTAGCGTGGCGACGTTAGGCATTTTACCCGGGACAGCAGTGTCTGACGAGGATACACCCGTCGCCTACGACCAGATGATAGGGGTTTATAAGCAGTCAAAGTTCATGGCTGAAGTCGAAGTCAGCAAAATGATCACCGAAGACGGTCTGCCTGCAATCATTGTCAATCCGTCAACTCCGGTTGGCTCCCATGATATAAAACCGACCCCGACCGGGCGCATGATCGTTGAAGCGGCTTCTGGAAAAATGCCGGCTTTCGTGGACACGGGCCTCAATATTGTTCACGTGGACGATGTTGCCGAAGGGCATTTATTGGCGTTTCAGCATGGCGAGATCGGCGCCCGCTATGTACTCGGTGGCGAAGACATGACGCTGCAGCAAATTTTAGCACAGATAGCCGAAATCACTGGCCGGACGGCGCCGAAGATACGCATCCCCCACAACGTCGTTTTACCCATTGCCTATATGGCCGAAGCGTGGACCCGTATGACCGGTGGCGAGGAGCCTTTTGTCACTGTGGATGGAGTACGTATGGCAAAGAAGAAGATGTACTTTTCGAGCGAGCGCGCCAAATCAATTCTTGGATATAATCCGCGCCTGCCGCGAGCCGCTTTCGAAGAAGCGATCACTTGGTTCGGAAATAATGGCTATATATGCTAGCTTTGAGACGGTTTCATGAATCCCGGTTGATGACAAAACGGGCCAAATCGCGCAGGCTGTCAGCACGATCCTCGAACGGCGCCAAATGCTCGATGGCCTGATCGACCAACATGCCAGCTTGCGCTCGGGCTTGGTCCACTCCCAGTAATGACACGAATGTTTCTTTGCCCGCCGCTGCGTCCTTGCCCGTCTTTTTACCAACAATTTCAGAATCTCCCTCCACGTCCAGTAAATCGTCGGCTATTTGGAACGCGAGGCCCAGGTCGTGCGCGTACGCTGAAAGTGCGTGATGGGCGGGATCAGGGGCATTGCCCAAAATTGCACCGGCTTCACAGGCGACCGCAATCAGCATGCCGGTTTTGAGCCGTTGTAGACGGGTGATTTGCTCCATACCAAGGGAACTGTCTTCTGCCATCAAATCGAGCATCTGTCCGCCGACCATGCCGCGCGCACCCGCGGCACCGGCCAACGCCATCACTAATTTCGACCGCACCTCGCCGCTCGGATGGGTGTCCGGGTGACCGACAATTTCAAAAGCATAGGTGAGCAAGGCATCGCCCGCCAAAATGGCTGTCGCTTCATCGAACTCAATATGACAAGTGGGCTTGCCGCGGCGCAATTCATCATTGTCCATTGCCGGCAAATCGTCATGTACGAGCGAGTAGGAATGAATCATCTCAAGCGCCGCCGCCACTCGCAACGCCCGGTCTTCCGGTACGTCAAACAGCTCTGCCGAGGTTCTCACCAAAAACGGCCGCAACCGTTTACCGCCGTTCAACGTTGCGTAGCGCATGGCATCGCTCAGCCGAGACTCAGGACCGTCCGTGGCCGGAATGAGACGGGAGATGGTGTCACTGACTTTTTTGGCCGATTGCACCAAATGATTTTGAAAATCAGACAAACGCCCCACCCGGTACGAAATTTCTGCTGCGGTCGCGTTATAGCGTGACCGACGAAAGGGTGCAAACGACTTGCCTAGCGGCTTGGGAAAGCGCTAGGGATGGAGCGCAATGAAATGAGGAAACTATGAAAGCGATCATGCTGGCCGCGGGGCGCGGCAGCCGATTATCCGGTGATGACCCCGATCACCCGCCGAAATCACTTCTTCAGTTCGGGGGTCTCAGCTTACTTGAACGCC
Source organism: Alphaproteobacteria bacterium (assembly GCA_029941135.1). Lineage (GTDB taxonomy): Bacteria > Pseudomonadota > Alphaproteobacteria > JAPYRI01 > JAPYRI01 > JAPYRI01. The sequence goes on from JAPYRI010000021.1 coordinate 14,882, forward strand.
ACATCCGAGTGCTACGCGCAACCGGCATTGAAGGTTTGACTTTGGTCGTCGGCTATCGGGCTGATGACATACGGGCTGAACTAACTCGCATTGGGGTCAACGATTTTGTCGTGACCATCTATAATCCGGATTTTCATGAAGGCACTGGAGTATCCCTCTGGTGCGCACGGCAGACACTGCTGTCGGGCAACCGTGTCTTATTTATGGACGCTGACGTTCTCTATCATCCCGAATTGATAGCGCGTCTTGTGGAGTCTCATAGCGATGATTGCTTATTGCTCGATCAAAACTTTGATCCGAGTGACGAACCCGTGCGGTTATGCGTAAAGAACGATCGGGTCGTCGAATTTCGCAAAGCCGCGCTAGTGGACTGTGATCTGGTTGGCGAGTGGCCGGGTTTTTTGACCCTGGGGGCGAAGTCGGCACGTGCCGTTGCCGCCGCTTTAGAGCGCATGTTCGAAACCGGCAACCGAGATGCTCCGATGGAGGAAGCGATCCGTGAAGTTGCCATGGCAGCACCTGCAAGCACTTTTAGCATTAAAGACATCACGGGCTTGCCGTGGACTGAAATTGATTTTCCTAGAGACTTGATACGTGCCGAAAACGAGATTTTGCCAAAATTGCCTTAAGTCCCTCCGACGCGAAGATCACACCCGAAAAACATACTTACGATTGGGGTCCCGGTCGATGTCAGGTGGGTAATTCTTATATTTATCGTCATGATAACGGTCAAAATAGTTCCCTGCTGACGCCTTGTTATAGGTCGCAAAATATAAGCGCCGGATTGAGGTGCTTAGGTTTGGTTCCGAGTAGTGGGGGGTGTAGCTATCGAACAGCACCAGATCACCAGGTAAGGTCGGCGTCGGTTGAAAGTCCATTTCAGCCAAATCGTCGTCGGTGAGGGGCTCCCACTCGCGATACAAAACACGATTTTGTTTGCCAGGCACCACTTGCAAGCAGCCGTTTTCAAGATTGGCCTCGTCAATACACACCATAATCGTAATAAAATAAGGGGCGTAGTCTTCCCATCCCGCTTGGCTGTCCTGATGGGGTTTAAACCCGTCTCCCCCGGGCATTTTGAAATTAATTTTTTCTTTGAATAAGACCGCCTCCTCACCCAAAAGTTGCCCTGCTGGTCCCATCAATGCGTGCGCAAGATCCGCAAAACCACTGTGGAAGGGTGACATTTTCTCTATTCGGGAAACTAAGTCGGTTCCCTGATCAGTTTGGCTTTCCTCGTGAAACACCCACTGCCTGCCGGTTATTTCTGGTAATTCAGCAAGTTCAGTCGTCCACCCTTCAATGAGGGCCATATTCTCTGTTCCGAAACCCCCGGGTACGTGCAATAAAGCATCCCGGTTGAATTCTTCGATCTGGCTGTCCAACAGGACAGGTGTTGCTAATCTGTTCATAAATTGACTTATACATTGTAATTCGAGAGGCAGAAGCGGCAAATCTATACATGGAGTCCGCTCGTCTTCAAGCATGGTCGAGGCGATTGAAACTAATCTGGCCTGGTTTACCGCCGAGCGGACATAAATGATACAAAATCTGGAAGACCCCCTGGCGAGAGAGGGTTTCCCCCATTCATTAGAAATGTAGGCATGAGTACAAAAAATATATTTTCCCGTCGCGCTACCGCGATATCGGACAACACCCAACAGCCCGCCAAACCAAGTAAGTCAGAGCGATTACGTGCACTTCTGACATCCCCTCAGCTTGAGTTTTTGATGGAGGCCCATGACGGCTTGTCCGCCAAGATCGTTGAGGAATCAGGCTTTAACGGCATTTGGGCCTCTGGCTTATCCATGTCTGCGGCCATGGGTGTGCGTGACAATAACGAAGCTTCGTGGACTCAAGTTCTCGAAGTGCTCGAGTTCATGTCGGATGCAACCGATATACCTATTCTAGTCGATGGTGACACCGGTTACGGCAATTTCAATAACATGCGACGGGTGGTCAGAAAGTTGTGCCAACGTGGCATCGCCGGCATCTGCATAGAAGATAAGCTGTTTCCCAAAACCAATTCGTTCATCGGCGAAAATCAACCGTTAGCCGATATGGATGAGTTCTGCGGCAAGATCAAAGCCGGCAAAGATTCTCAAACCGATCCTGACTTTAGCATCGTCGCCAGAGTTGAAGCGTTTATTTCCGGCTGGGGCTTGGAAGAAACCTTGCGCCGCGCCCATGCCTATCGGGAAGCGGGCGCGGACGCGGTTCTGATCCACTCGAAAATTCGCTCAGCGGATGAAATTATGGCCTTCATGGAGGCATGGAATAATGCCGGCCCGGTCGTCATCGTCCCGACAACCTATTATGCCACCCCAACCGAAGAATTTCGCCGGGCAGGTGTTTCTGCGGTTATTTGGGCCAATCATAATTTGCGTGCCTCAATTAGAGCCATGCGCGAAGTGTCCCGTCAGTTGCAGCGCGATGAATCTTTGGTCGACGTTGAGAAATTCGTCGTCAGCGTCCGTGATGTGTTCGAATTGGCGGGGAACGATGAACTCGCGGAAGCCGAACGCCGGTACTTGCCGACAACGCTGAGCGGGCCTCGAGCTGTCATCTTAGCCGCGTCGCGCGGCATTGAGCTCGGCACACTGACTGAGAATCGACCCAAGTGCATGATTGATGTTCGCGGGCAACCGTTGTTGCAAAGACTGGTTGCAACCTTCAACGAGGGCGGTATTCGGGACATCGTGGTGGTCCGGGGTTATCGCAAGAAAATGGTCAATCTGCCGTCGATTAAGACCGTGGACAATGACATTCACGCAACAACCGGAGAAGCTGCCACCCTCGCCTGCGCTAACGAACATTTGCAAGCCGAATGTATTGTGTCCTACGGCGACATATTGTTTCGTCTCCATATATTGGACCAATTGTTAGCAGCAAAAGGCGATATTGTTCTTGCCGTCGATGCGTTGTGGCAAGAACGGGGGAATGACAATGGGCGCGCCCGCGACTTGATTGCGTGCTCTTCACCATTCCGGTCCGGATACCATGACAACGGTCCGGTTTCCATGGTCGGTATCGGCCCGACCTTGCCGGAGGACAGTGCCGATGGCGAATGGATCGGCCTCATGAAATTAAGCGCCGACGGCGCCGAGGCCGTGCGTGCCGAATTGACATCCATGTCAGAGGATGGCTCCCTCGGCAGCGCCAGTTTAACCGCCCTCATGGATCGCTTACGGCTCAGGGGCCAAACCATTGGCGTCGTCTACATTACCGGACGTTGGATGGACGTGGATGAAGTGGCCGACTTGGCCGAGGCGCAAAAGTTCTTGTGATCGCCGCAAACGACTTCCTCGAACCCGCCGCCGCTGCCGGGTTCGATTTTTACTCCGGCGTGCCCTGCTCATTTTTGACGCCGATCATCAATCAAGTTGTGGGCGCGAGCGGTCCTGACTACGTCGGCGCCGCGAGCGAAGGTGAAGCCGTGGCAATCGCGTCAGGTGCCTGGCTGGCCGGGCGTAACACTGTGGTCATGTGCCAAAACTCCGGCCTCGGTAATGCCGTCAATCCGCTGACATCGCTCAATCATCCCTTCCGTATTCCGACTTTGTTGATTGTGACTTGGCGTGGCGGACCTGGCATAAGCGACGAGCCTCAGCACACGGTTATGGGCGAAATAACACCAAAGTTGCTGGATCTGATGCAAATCCCCCACCGGGATTTTCCTCAAACAGTAGATGATGTGGCCGACGCTCTGGCTGAAGCTGAGGCCCGGATCAAAGTGACCGATTTACCATTCGCGCTCATCATGCATAAAGGCAGCGTGCGGGATGACGGTTTGGAAGTTCCAACTCCAGTGCGGCGCGCGCGCGGCACGGTCGATGATATGACCGAAGGGGGTAGCTTGCCGACACGTTTTCGCATTCTCGAACGGTTTCTCGGCCGCGTAGACGGCGACACGGCGGTGATCGCAACAACGGGAAAATGCGGACGTGAGTTGTTTACCCTGGATGATCGGGAACAGCATCTCTACCAAGTCGGCTCCATGGGCGGGGCCTCTGCCATGGGATTAGGGCTCGCGGTGAATACGCTGCGCAAAGTCGTCGTTTTGGATGGCGACGGCGCCGCCTTGATGAAACTTGGCAACCTGGCAACCATTGGTCATTACGCACCCGAAAACCTCGTTCACATTGTACTGGATAACGGGATTCACGATTCAACCGGCGGCCAGCCGACGGTCGCCCCCAACGTGGATTTTGCCGGCATGGCCGTAGCCGCTGGGTATCCTCGAAGCTATAGGGCAGACAGTGAAGAAGGCTTTGAGCGCGCCTTCGCGGCGACACTGGCGACGCCGGGCCCTCATTTCATTCATCAGGAGATCGCACCTGGCTCTATGAACGGCCTTGGCCGCCCCACCGTGAAGCCAGACGAAGTGGCGCGCCGTTTTAAGCAGTTTGTAACCGGCGGCTAAAGGGTAGCCTCAGGTGCGCCACTACTCACCTCCATCTCACCCATTACCGCGCGCACGGCATCTAACGCACGACGCATGTGACTTTCGTCGAGGGCGCCAATGCAGCCCATGCGAAAACTATTTGCCTGGGTGAGTTTGCCCGGATAGATAACGATCCCGCGATCCCGCAACAGGTTATAAAAACGGTCAAACACAAAGTTCGGATCAGAGGGCGTGAGAAAGGTGATGATAATGGGAGCTTGCAGGTTGGCCGACAGGTAAGGCTGGAAACCCATCTCGGTCATACCTTCGATCAACACCGTGCAATTCCGCCGGTAGCGCGCCTCCCGCCCGGCAATGCCGCCTTCAGCTTCGTGTTGAGCCAACGCCGCATCCAGTGCCGCGATGACGTGAGTGGGGGGCGTAAAACGCCATTGGCCATTGGCTTCCATGGCGCGCCATTGATCATGAAGATCAAAACACAAAACCGGCGCATTGCCTTCCGCCTGCTCTAGTGCCTGCTCGCGAATAATGGCAAACGACATGCCCGGCACACCTTCCAGACACTTGTTCGCCGACGCCACAATTGCGTCCGCAGGACTGTCGGCCAAACTGAAAGGGAGAGCTCCGAAGGCGCTCATAGAGTCGATTATCAACGCTCGGTCGTGTGCGGCGACCGTTTGGGCGAGCTCTCGAATGGGGTTCAAAATACCGGACGTCGTCTCGCAGTGAACCGCAATCACATGGGTTATGCCGGTGTCGGCGTTCAGTACACGCGCCACATCTTCGGGCACGGGCGGCTCATCTTCGGGCATTTCAAGTGTCACGTAAGCGCGCCCCATGATGTCGCACATGCGGGTAATCCGCGTACCGTAAGCCCCATTAATCAGCACCAGGGCTTTGCCGTCGCGGGGCAAAAGAGTGCCGATTGTCGCTTCAACCGCAAATGTGCCACTGCCCTGGACCGGCACACAAACATGAGTGCCCTCGCCTCCCGCCAGCGCCACCAGCCGCCGGCGGATGCGGGCGTTCATCGCAATAAAATCTTCGTCGCGCGAACCCCAATCCCGCAGCATTGCTTCGCGAGTTGGTCGGGAGGTGGTAAGCGGCCCCGGAGTTAGCAATATCGGCGGTTCAGACTTGGTCATCGTATAATCCTCGGGTATGAGAGAGCCCAGATCAAGTTTTGTCGGCTTGCAATTGTGTATAAAGCATCGTTGCGAATAACCACGTGCGTCTCTGGAGATCGATCATTAGCCACAATACCTATATTCACCGACTTGTCCGGATTGGCGTACGACGCCTGGTCAACACACCTGTCACCCCCAATCAGATTACCGGGGTACGCTTGATGGGGGCAATTGGGGCCGCCGCGGCGTTCGCTGTTGGCGAGCCCCTGTGGTCGAATATCGGCGCTCTGGTGTTTATAATTTCCATGTTCCTTGATCGGGCTGACGGCGAATTGGCTCGCCTCTCCGGCAAAACCAGTGCCTGGGGCCACAAATTTGATTTGGTGTCTGACAGCGCGGCCAATGCGCTCGCTTTTGTCGGCATTGGCATCGGACTGCGGGCCAGCGAGTTAGGGTATTGGGCGCTTATTCTGGGTTTCATTGCCGGTGCAGCGGTTGCGGCAGTGTTGTGGTTTGTGATGCGCCTTGAAAGCGAAGGCGGGGATCGTGCCGGTGAAATTGGCGGTTTCGCTGGGTTCGACCCCGACGACGCCATGCTGCTCGTGCCCGTATTTGTGCTGTTGGGTTTTGCGCAACCATTGTTGGTCGCGGCAGCCATAGGTGCACCGGCATTTGCCGTGTTTTTTTACATTCTATTTCGGCGGGCGCTTGCCCAGAAAAAAGAGCAATCTTTCACCGACGGCGCAAGTGCGACCTCCCGGGGGTGCCTCGCGAAGTGGGTGGATTCTGCCCGTCGGAACGCGATCCTGATCGTAATCCTCGCCGTCGTATCTGCCGTCGCCTGCGGCTGGTACACGGTGACGCGGGTTGGCATCAACACGGACACGGAAGGGATGCTGTCGTCCGAACTGCCCTTTCGTCAAAATTCGATACGCCTTAAACAAGCCTTTCCGCAACTGCAGGATCCCCTTTTGATCCTAATCGAGGGGCGCAACCCTGAACGCGTGCAATTTGGCGCCGATCAGCTCGTCGCAAAATTGCGTGCCTTACCCGACCTTTTCAGCAACATTTTTGATCCGGCAGGTGAGCCATTTTTCCGGAAAAATGGCTTACTGTACCTGGACGAAGACGCACTTTACGACTTGGGCGACCGGCTGGCAGACGCGCAACCCTTTCTCGGCACTCTTTGGCACAATCCAACGTTACCCAGTCTGTTTGATCTTCTGGGGCTGGCCATCGAACAAAGCGGGCAAGAAGGGGGCGCGCCGATTGATACCGCTGCTGCTCTCAACGCCATTGCCCAAGTGGCGAAAGCCCAGGCGCGTGACGATGCAGATACCTTGTCGTGGCGGAATCTGATGACCGGCAACGTGGCAACCGGCACTCCGGAACGTCGATTTATTGTCGTCCAGCCAGTTCTTAATTTTGCCAGTCTCGCCCCAGCCGCCGCCGCCATGGAGGAAGTGAGGCATCTGGCTGAAGAACTGGATTTGGTCCCTGAAAAAGGCGTGTCGGTGCGTCTCAGCGGAAGTGCTGCGCTTAACCATGAGGAACTTGAAAGTGTCCAAGAAGGTCTGGGCTTGGCAGGCCTGCTTACAGTGGTGATGGTGATTGGCTTGCTGATGACGGGATTACGATCAAAACGGCTGGTCGTCTCAACCCTAGTTACACTCTTCGCTGGGCTGTTGTGGACAGCTGCATTTGCAACCCTCGCCGTCGGACGCCTAAATTTGATATCGGTCGCTTTTGCTATTTTGTTTATTGGCCTAAGCGTCGATTTTGGTATCCATTTCAGTTTACGCTACCGCGAGGAACTGAACCGCCATCGCAACCACGCGGCCGCTTTGGCAGGTGCAGCCGAAGGAGTTGGCGGCGCTCTGGTCCTATCAGCGGTGGCCGCGGCCATTGGCTTCTTCGCTTTTTTGCCCACTTCCTATGTGGGTTTAGCAGAACTTGGCTTAATTTCAGGCTTTGGCATGTTCATCGCATTATTCGCAAATCTGACCCTAATGCCCGCCCTGCTCACGCTCCTGCCAATAAAACCTCAGGCATTCGACGATGTACAAACAGGGTTATTTAAAACTGTTGGATCCTTCCTCAGTCGCCGCCATCGCCTCGTCGTTATCGTAGCCGTCGTCATTGGGTTGGGCGCAGGGGTGATCGCGAGCCGGGCGCGTTTCGATTTCGACCCCCTCAATTTGAAAGACCCGAACAGTGAAAGCATGGAGGTGCTGCGAGACATTTCAGACAGTCCGCGTACGGGGCCTTACGCAATTACCGTCTTGGCACCCGACTTAGGCAAAGCCGACGATATTGCCGCCCAGGCGCGGGCGCTGTCGTCGGTCGAAGGCGCGGCAACGTTCTCGGACTTTGTGCCGACCAATCAAGAAGAGAAACTGGACATTATTCTGTCGACCGCTCTGTTTCTCGAACCCGCATTTACCGGGAAGTTCTCCACTGTCGCGGCAGTTCGTGGGGAACGCAGGCGGGCTGCTGCTAATCTGGGCAGGAAATTGGTCGCATTTGAAAGTCGTAAAGACCTTAGTTTGGCCAATCGGGCGGCAGCCCATGAATTGCGGTCAGCCCTTGAAGTCTTGACCGCTTCTAATGAAAGAAATAGCGAAACCCAATTGACCGAACTTGAGCGACGCCTCCTTTGGTCACTTACCCGGGAAATAGCTCTTTTGAGAACTTCCCTGACTGCGGATCTGGTGACAATCGATCATATTCCGGCCGTGGTAAGGGACCGGTATCTGACCCGTGACGGCCAGGCGCGGGTCGAAATATACCCCCGTGGCGATATGTCTGACGACGCCGCCTTGAGAAATTTGGTCGCTGATGTGCGCGGTATTGCGCCCAACGCCACCGGCGCCCCGGTAATTATTGTCGAAGCGGGAAACGCTGTGATGACAGCTTTCATTCAAGCGGCACTCGTGTCCGTGACGCTCATATCGATCCTGATTGCCGCACTTTTGAGGCGAGCACGCAGCGTGGTTTTGGTGTTCGCACCCTTGGCGCTGGCAGCCTTATTGACCATCGCCACATCGGTGGTTTTGAATTTACCCTTTAACTTCGCCAATGTGATCGTCCTGCCGCTGCTATTTGGTCTGGGGGTGGCAAGCGGCATACACTTGGTTATTCGCGAAGGCCAAACCGGCGGGGGCGCGACCGAAGTCCTGTCGACCTGCACCCCACGCGCGGTCTTGTTCAGTGCACTGACGACCATCGGGTCCTTCGGCAGTATGGCCCTCTCCGGTCACCCGGGGACAGCGAGCATGGGAATTTTGCTAACTATTGCGATAACGCTCACACTCGGGTGCACACTGGTGGTCCTGCCGGCATTGATGGCTGTGTTGCCAACCTCCGAGACATCGGTTGCGGCTTCGGTGGACTGAAATGAAAGTTGTTAAATTTTTGTATGTTCTGTTGGGCGCAGCCCTGCTGATTGGCGTCGTTCTCCAAACCGACCTCGGCGAAGTATCAAACTACTTACGCCAAATCGGGGGGGGCGCCGGCGCCATACTTGTTATTTATCTGGTCTATTTTTCTATTGATTCACTGACTTGGTTGATCGCACTCCAGCCTGCGCCCTTAAATGTCACTTGGTTCCAGCGGCTGTGGAAAGTACGGCTGGTAGGCGAAGCTTTTAACGCGGTTATTCCTGCAGGCGGCATGGGCGGCGAACCGGTAAAAGCGGTGCTGCTCAAAAAGCACTACGGCATCGATTACCGGGCCGCGATCGCATCGGTGATACTTGCCAAGACAGTCAATATGGGCGCGTTAATTGTATTTCTTGGCATTGGGTTCTTTCTAATGCTGAATTCTCCCCAATTGCCGGATACTTACAAAACCGTGGCTGGTCTCGGATTGGGCGGAGTATGCCTCGGCACGTTCTCGTTTTTCACAGTTCAACGGCTTAAACTTTCGTCACGCGTTGGCAAATTTGTGAGCCGGCGCGAGTTCGCCGCCTGGCTGGCTGATGTACTCCATCATGTGGAGGCTGTTGAAGATCGGTTTGTGGCTTTCTATACCCGCAACCGAGCCCGACTTGCCAGTGCCGCTGCGCTTGCCCTGCTCAACTGGATCATTGGCGCGGTTGAGATATACGCGACCCTGTGGTTTCTGGGTCATCCGGTTTCCATATGGGATGCCTGGATGATCGAAGCAGCCGCGCAAATGGTGCGAGCGGCCACCTTTTTTATCCCCTCCAGTCTAGGCGCCCAGGAAGGTGCATTCCTGTTTATGGTGTCTGCGTTAACCGGATCACCGCCGTTGGGAATAGCCGTCGCAGTTATTCGCCGGTTCCGTGAACTGGTATGGATCGGATCAGGTTTTCTAATGGGAACCGTATATTCTCGAACCCCGAACGGCGCGCGGGCTGCAGTCGCTCAAGAAGAAAAAGATAGCTAGCCAGCCGGCCCAACCAGCCGATCGGCCTTTTTGTTGAGCGCCCCAATGAGACCCCGAACCCCACTTGCCCTCAGGATTGAACGGTACTCGGATCGGCGCACGGCCAGTTCGCTTATGCCGCCGGCAAGCAACACGTCGATAATGCGCCAACCGTCGTCGGCCGATTTCATAACATAAGTCAATGCGATGGGACCATCGCCACCGCCAACAATCTGGGTGTCGACCAAAGTCGTTCCTCGCGGTCCTCCTTTTTCGCCTAGGATGTCAAATCCCTGTCCTGAGTAGCCATTAAATCGAACCGCATAGGTTCCAATGCTGACCCTACTGAACGCCGTCACCAGCTCCTGCTTTTCCTGCTCTGTCGCCCGCCGCCAATATCCGCCGCACGATATTCGCGTCATCGCCGTTAGGTCGTAGCTCGATGCTACCGGTCCAGCCAATTGCTCGTAGCGGCCATTAACATCTAGCGTATCGGCGCGCTTCATCGTTGTTAGTAGAACCTCGTGGAATGCCGAAACCACTTGCGTCGGCGACTGACCTGCCGCTGCATTTCCGTCACTCACCGAGAGAACAGCGAAAAGCACCCCAAGCGCCGCGAATCCCCGGATCAAATATCGCCTTTGCAAAAATTTTCTCCCAAACGATGTCGAATAACAGTGTTCTTCGGCTATCATGCATCCCTATATGTGTGTTGCGCTAAAGCAACATCAACTCAGGATTTCGAAGTCATTTCGCAAGAACCGAGTTATTAACGTGTTCGAAGTATCGTTTCCGTTGCCTATGCCGGTACATATTTCATAAAATGACCGGGAAGCGAAGGGTGCCCCGCGACTTTGTTCGCGCTAAAAACTGTACGCCAAGTAACTGTACACATCAGAAGTACAGAGGCAGGTTGATTGTGATGCACCAAAGCAGGCGGAGAATATGGGCAGTATGAATAATTCTAGTAACGTTTGGCGGCCCAGGGTCCTCAGTATCCTGATGGCATTATTCCTTGCTTTGGGAAGTTTTGTAGTGGCTGCGGATTCAGCCAAAGCCCAGAACGATATCGATTATTCTCTGGATGACGATTTTGAGGATATTGCCGACGAGGGAAGCGATGACCCGTATGAGAGCTTTAATCGGGCGATGTTCACCTTCAATAATTTCTTTATGACTTATTTGCTGAAGCCATTGGCAACAGCCTACAATTATGCGCCCGAAATCACACGCGACGGCGTTCGCAATGCTCTTGATAATTTGGATTCACCCAACAACCTCGTAAATGACATGTTACAGGGCGAATTTATTCGGGCTATGCAAATTGCCGAACGCGCGGTAATCAACACAACAGTTGGCGTGGGCGGCATTATGGATGTCGCATCCGACTTAGGCATTCCGAAACACAGTGCTGACTTTGGTCAAACCCTGGCGATCTGGGGTGTCGGCGAAGGTCCCTATTTAGTGTTGCCATTTTTCGGCCCGACCAATCCTCGTGATGCAATCGGTCTGGGTGTTGATTCGGTTGGCGATCCGCTTAATTTGTGGGCTCGAAATACCGACCGGGAAGCCATCGGATATGGCCGATTTGGCGCAACCGCAATCGATTCATACTCCCGAGTCATGGATGATTTAGAGGTGATTGAAGAAACATCGATCGATTTCTATGCCGCGCTCCGCAGCCTATCGCGCCAGCATCGCCGCCATCAGATCAAGTATGGCAAATATGAAGGCGGGCCGCCCGTGACGGATGCTGAGAAACCGTAACTCCCTTCATCGGCCCTTTTCACCGCTTTAACGTTTTCATCATTCAGTCATGCGACTGGGCTGTTCATCATGAGCCCCGAAGGTTAATATATGCGTGGTCGTAACAATAATAGTTCTCACAGGGGGTATTAAAAATGTTCGAAATGACGATGCAAACGTCTTTGGTCTACTCAGCGATCCTCACTTTTGTCATGTTCTTAACGGCGTCCGCCGCAAAGGGCCGGTATTGGACAATGGAAGGGATGATATTCGGTATGGGCAATCGGGACACATTTCCCGTAACTTCGCCTTTGGCCGCACGTGCGGACCGGGCTGCTAAAAATATGATCGAAGGCATGGTTTTGTTTGGCGCCGTTGTAATTGCCGCACAAGGTATGGGCGTGTCTAACGAATCAACCACACTGGGGGCCACATTATTCTTTTGGTCTCGAGTGGTCTATTTCCCGGTGTACGTCGCCGGAATCCCATGGGTTCGCACCGGTGTTTGGGCTGTGGGATTAATTGGAACCGTAATCATAGGGTGCGAAGCGATCTGAATTAGATACCACGGATCGATGACGAAGGCGGCGCTTGCGCCGCCTTCTTTATTGCCCGCCGCGCGCCAATATGAGAAAACCCATTTTCCCGGTCACGATCATTTGATCATCCGTTAATTGCCCCCCATGACTTGCTGGTCTTAGTCTTCCTTACCACCGATTTGTTGACAGCGGCGGGGCCCAATATGCACTTAGTAAAGTATGGTCGCGACTATACCCGGCTGCGCTTTTTGGAAAGTTTGGGAAAAACGGCTTTGAGCGCCGGAATGCTGCCGCCATTATGGGAAGTGGTGGCAAAAGATGGCGACATTGGCCGCGCTTATCCGGATGAGGCGCTGTCGATTGAAGCGTACACAGGTGGTGCAATCCAGACCGGAAATGTGATCGACCCGGGTAACGTGGAAGCGGTACGCGATTTGATCGATCCCCTGATGTGCAAGCAAATTAATACGGATGGACGGATCATTCATATTGCCCCGACGACCACCGAACTGGACCGTTTAAGCCCCCGCCCCTCTAACGAAGCGACACTCAAATACCGGGGACGATGCAAACTGGATGCAGATGGCAACGTGAGAGGGATCAATGGTGATCGCTGGCCGGGCGGAAACCCATTCCCGGATGGCGGTACGGCCCAGAAAATTGTTGCCGCCAACACGCTCTCATTGGGGGTGGCACGACGGTGCACTTTACCCAATGAAGGAATGGGAAATGGGCGCGGAAGGGGGCCCGAAGTATCACTACCAATATTTGTTTGCAGAGTATTTAGCCGCTGGCCGCACCGTGATGGAGTCCAATCCCAATCTGCCCGGCCATGACAATACGCTCAGGTTTGTTGCCACCCAATTCACCAGTCCACGCACTGTGCGCGCGACGTCATTGTTGTGTATTTGGCCCTACGACCAAACCCAGCACACGGATTTCGTTGGCAACATGCCGGCGTTTTGCCCCATTCGTACACGTCGATTGCCAACAACCCGCCGGTTCGAGCCGATTGTCTGGGGATCGACATTGTTCCCAACCGACGTTTGGTTAACTGGTGATCCTTATTTGAAATGGGGAAACTTCAAGCTGCTCGTTAAACGGCCGTGGCTGGGAGCAGTGTCGAACCTCAATTGGTCGGGACAGCGTGACAACTGGGAGCATGGCCGGCACGGCGGCGCCAGCGGACAACGCTACTTCGACACCACATACGAGCTTGTTCCTGAGGTCTATGTGGTCGAGTTGGAGCCGGTGAAATATCACTGGGCTCGTTATGGCAAAAAACGCATATGGTTCAGGCCCACACTTTAGTGCCGCTGGCCATGATCGTGTACGACCGGCGCGGCCAGGAACTGAAGCACGTGGACTGGGCGACCCGTTCTGGTCATGGACACACATTCAGTCCCACGACGTCCAAGACGACCATCTCACAATCGCCCAACAAGTTGGCGAGGTGACCGGAGATGGCGTTCATCGGACGCGTGTCAACGATCCGGCCATTTATGATCTGTATTGCTCGGTGAACGCATTGCACAGGTATGAACCGCCGCAATAACAGTCGGATAGGACCAGCGGAAGAAGATTGCCTATTTGGCCACGATCATCCACATATTGTCGCCGGTTGGCAGCCGATCCATGATTCCAAACCGCCGCACTTTGAGCCCCGCGATCTCAACTACTTGCCGCAAAGATTTTGGCGTGAAATAGTTTAAATGATCGGGAAAGCGAAAACCGCACCATCGAGCTCCCATCACCCGCCGGTTAAGCGAGCCATAATTGGGTACTTTGATCACCGCAATTCCGCCGGGCGCGAGGGTTCTTGCAAGCTCTTGCAATACCGGCAAAGGCGCCGCTTCATGCTCCAGATATGACCGCAGCAATGCGCCAGTAAAATACGCGTCAGGAAACTTTTTTAAGCCAAGCAAGGATGGCGCGGTGACAATAGTTCCCTTCCGGGTCGTCAAACGAGCTCGAGCACGATCAGCAAGCTCGCCTGAAATCTCTATCCCGCACGGAATATACTCAGGCCCTAAATTTGCCACTTGAGCGCCGTCGCCACAGCCGAGGTCCACTACCGGGCCCGGAGCGGCATAACGAGAAATCAATTCAACAATGTCTTTTCTCGGAAACAAATGTAGGCGTGCTCTGGTTTTTTTGCTCAGCTTATAGCCAAAAGCGCGCTCGGTTTCACGGCGTTGTTCTTCTACCTTGGAAGACTTCTCCCAAGCCAACTTTTCGAACATTTCAGCGTAATCCGGCGCCTTCCCCAGGTAAACAAAACCGCAATCGCGGCAATCAACCACCCGCCAGATATCTCGGCAATATCGTTCCTTACCCGTTTCCGGAGTGACCCCGCCACACAGTGGGCAACCGCGCACATGCACGCTGATATCGCCAAAGGCTTCCGACTGCCAGCTTTGGGCAAGGGGGGGCGCGGGAAATGAAACGTCCATGATGGACGTCACCTTAGCACAAGCTCCTGGCGGCCCTGAGGAGCTTGGTAAATCATTTGGCCCAAGGTGTTGCGCCACAAGCCCGTCCCTTTCATATTGAACCACGCGGGTGTTAGGACATGGAAGAGAACTGTCTGAGGGGTATGTTGGATGTCTAAGTTACTTACGCCGGTTAACCTTTGTGTCGCGGCTACCGCCGTCATCACAGCAATTGTTTGGGCGATTTTTGATCAAAACAAAACCGAAAAAGCCGAACAACGGGATTTTCGCGATGCGTTTTCAAAAATAATCGCGATCGACGAAAATAAAACTGGGGTGGTCTGCCAGGATTGCTGGTTGCACGAACTTAACCGGGATCTCACCGTCCTCGTCGACATCAAACGATATATCGTCGATATCCCGCGACTGGACGACATCGATCTTACCGGATCTGACCTGTTCGGTTCATACTTCACCAAGGCAATTGCTATCAATGGCACTTTTGCCGGTGCCATCCTCGACATGGCGCTACTGGATCAGGCGGATTTTAGCAACGCCGATTTTTCGCGCGCAAATATGCGCGGCGCCAATATGACAAATGTTAATCTGACGGGAGCCAATCTCTCCGGCGCCGACCTTTCCCCCATGCAAGACACATCTTGGCTGCGCATATTTCGCGGCAAGTTCGAAGAACATGGGGGGCAAACCAACTTTGGCGGGGCCATCCTAAAGGGGGTGGATTTCACCGACGCCAACCTGACCGGAGTTAAGATGAAGGCTGCCAAAGATACCGATTCGGCGATTTTTTGTAACACCATTATGCCGGATGGAAATATTTCGAATCGCAATTGCAAATAGCTTAATCGCGTATTTCACTTCTTCCACTACAGTTGACGTCGCGTCACTTTAGGTTTCCAGGCAAACGAACATTTGATTGATTTTTGTGCCCGCTCAATGGTCCGAAAAGCCTTTGTTTCTACCACAAAATAACCATATTCTCGATATATCAATTAGGTGCTTATTAAAAATAGAGCCTTGGCGCTTAGGCGCATTTTAAGAATACGGCCGTATTTTATTACCGCTTTCATACGGGTGCTCCGACCGACGCTATGCGGTCGATGGGCCAGGAGTATATTTCGATGCATGTGATTAAATACGACAAAAATTATACCCGCCGTTATTTCATGGAAGGTGTCGGCAAATCCGCCATAGGTGCAGGCATGCTGGCGCCACTGTGGGATGTCATCGCCCGCGATGGCGATATCTCCAAAGCCTATCCCGACGAAGCCTTGGACATTTCGCACTACACAGACGGCAAAATTAACGTCGGCGACGTCATCGACGCCAGCAACGTCGAGTATGTGCGCGACATGATGGACCCTGGCATGTACTTCCAAATCAGCCAACAGGGACGGCTTGTTGATGTGGCGCCAACCGAGACCGACATCAACCGGCTGAGCCCAGTTAAATTTAACGAAGCAACTTTGCGCAATCGCGGCAAACATAAATTCGATAGCATCGGCAACGTTGTAACCAAAGAAGATGGCAGGCCATGGATTGGTGGTCTGCCCTTCCATGAGCCCAAGACCGCCCGCGAATTTGTTGCCAACAACACACTGTGCTGGGCGCGCTACGATTCCAGTTTCTTCCCCGTAGAAGAATGGGACATGGACAGGCACGGCAACCAAAAATTTCACTACGAGCTACTCTTCGCCGAATATAAGGCCGTGGGTCGCATTTCGATGAAACCCAGTCCATATATGAGCGGGCATGAGGACAAGCTCCGCTTCGCTATGGCGCTGTTTACGTCTCCCAGTGACATTAGTGGTACATCAATCGTCAACCATTGGCCCTATGACCAGCGGAAACTTCCTGACTTCTTTGGTTGGTTGCCACAATTCAAACGCGTCCGGCGCTTTCCCACCAATCAGCGGTTCGAGCCGATGATCCCTGGTTCAACGTTGTTTCCTTCGGACGCCTTTTTGACCGGGGATCCGTACCTGACGTGGGGCAATTACAAAATCGTTGGTAAAACTCCTTTCCTGGGCGGGGTGTCGAGCAATAACTGGGCAGCGGAAAAAGACCGCTGGCTTCTCGATCGTTGTGGCGGCACCACCGGTAAGAAATTTTTTCGCACGTCTGTGTCCCTTATCCCAGAGGTATATGCGATTGATCTGTACCCAACTGGCTATCCCCGTGCCCCGTACGGTAAAAAACGCATCTGGTTCGATTCCCGCAACATCTCCGCCTTTGCCATGGTTGGATTCGACCGCCACGGCGAAACCTGGAAGGTGTTAGAGGGCGGCGGGGGCGATTATGACAACAAAAAGGGACGAGTGTTCACTGACGATGACGGCAATCCATATATTTCATGGACTTATTTCCATTCGCACGATGTCCAATCGGACAATATTAGCACCATCCAACAAGTTTCTGAAATCGATGGCGGCCACAAAGTGCGGATCAACGATCCGGCGGTGTATGAAAACTTCTGCACGGTGTCAGCGATCAGGCGGCTGGGCACTTGACGCAAGAGTAGTTACCTAAAAAGCAAGCGCCACCCCCTGCATTTAGCGGTGGGAGGCGTAATTGCATGCGCTCCGCGCGCTACTCTTTCAGCATTTCGCCGGCAATAATGATTTTGCGCACTTCCTGCGTGCCGCCACCGATCTCCATTAATTTGCCGGCGCGATACAGGCGATTAACCTCGGTTTCCCGCATGTACCCCATGCCGCCATGAATTTGAACGGCATCGTCTAAAATCCGAGATGACATTTCGGCTGCGTAATGAACACCGGCGGCTGTCAATTTATGAATGGATCCACGGCCGCCTTCGCCATGGCTCAATTGATTGCACGCGGCCAAAACCCGGTAGGCAAAAGTACGCGCGCTCTCCAATTGAACGAACATGGTCGCAAGCTTTGATTGGATCATCTGAAACGAGGCAATAGGCTTGCCGAATTGCTCACGGGTTTTGGCATATTCGACTGACAATTCGAGAGCACGGGCCGCAACTCCGACGCAGATTGGAGAAATCATCGCCCGTTCCAAGTCGAGACCGCTCATCATGACGACGTTGCCTTGGTTCTCCCTGCCCACCAAATTTCCGGCAGGCACCCGGCAGTCGTCAAACAGCAATTCACCTGTCGGACTGCCCCGATAGCCCATTTTGTCGAGTTTTTGCGCCACCTTGAAGCCAGGATAATCTCTCTCGACAATAAATGCCGAAATGCCATGCACGCCTTTCTCAGGCTCGGTCTTCGCATAGACCAGCAACACGTCGGCGTTGGGTCCATTGGTGATAAACATTTTGGTGCCATTGAGGACATAATCACTGCCATCCCGGCGAGCCGTGGTGCGCATGGAGCCCAGGGCGTCCGATCCGGCGCCAGGTTCAGTCATGCCCAAGGCTCCAATAAAGGCGCCTGAACACAGCTTAGGCAGGTATTTTCGGCGCTGTCCATCTGAACCGTTGCGGTAGATGTTATTCGCGCACAAATTGTCATGGGCCGCCCAACTGAGGGTGATCGCGTGGTTGGCGGCAGCCATGGCTTCGCAGATGACGCCGGTTGTCAGATAGTCCAGTCCCGCGCCGCCAAACTCCTCCGGAATCGTGAGACCCAAATATCCCATCTCCCCCAATTTCGCGAACGTATCCTCGGGCCACCATTCCTCGTCATCCATCTTTTGCTGATGGGGATACAATTCCGACATGAAAAATCTCTCCGCCTGATCGCGAATTTCTGTCTGATCGGGCGACAGCTCGAAACTTGGATCGCTGACATTCGGGATCATGCTCTCGATCGTCATGGGATTCCTCTAGAGGTTTTCTGGTCAGACCATTTTGTTCCATTTATACTTGGTAAGAGCAACCCTTCTCATGAAGAGAATTGTCTGGTCAAACGTATCAAGGACGATGCACTGAGATTTGAACGCACTGCGCGTACCGCCCGCCGGGAAAGCACACGCCATGCACATAATCAAATATGACAAGCACTTCAGTCGCCGTTATTTTGTTGAATCCATAGGAAAATCGGCTTTGTATGCGGGCATGCTCTCGCCCCTGTGGGACGTCATTGGCCGTGACGGCGACATCTCAAAAGCCTACCCGGACGAAGCCTTGTCGATCGAGTTCCTAAGCGGTGGAGCGGTTAAACCCGGCGGTATGATCGATGCTGGAAATGCCGAGTCGGTGCGCCATTTGCTGGATCCCGGCACATTCATTCAGATCTCGCAGCAGGGCCGGGTGGTAAAAATGGCCGAAAAGACTACTACCGACATTTACAGCCTGAATCCCCGAGCCTATGTGGAAGCGACCCTGCGCAATCGATACAAGGCCCTGTTGGATGCCAAAGGCAATGTGATTGTGGCCGGTAAAAAGCCATGGATTGGCGGCAACCCGTTTCCCGAAGGAGGGTCTGCCCACAAAATACTGGCGGCGCACGTGCTCAGCTGGGGGCGGCGTGATTCCTCGGCCTATCCGGTGAAAGAGTGGGACATGAACGCCGCAGGCGAACAGAAGTTCCATTACAACTACTACTTCGTCGAAGTAATGGCGATCGGGCGGACGGTACTCAACCCTAAGCCCTACATGTCCGATGACCTGGAAACTTTGCGTTATCATACGGCACTGGTGACAGCTCCCTCGGGCAATCTTCGCGGTACGTCGGTGTTTAATCATTGGCCCTATGACCAAACCAAGTGGCCGGATTTTTTTGGTTACTTACCGGCTTTCAAACGGGTCTCAAGATTTCCCACCCTGGCGCGATTTGAGCCCATGGTCCCGGGCTCGACCATGTGCCCGACCGACGTTTGGATGACGGGTGATCCGTTCCTCACCTGGGGAAACTTCAAGTTGAAAGGCGCAGTGCCGTGGTTGGGAGGCACTTCCGGCACTTGGCAAGGTCAGGCCGACAATTGGGAACACAAGCGTGTCGGTGGCGAGAATGGAAAGAAGTTCTTCGAGTCTACGTTCGAGTTGATCCCCGAGGTCTATGCCATTGACATGGAGCCGGTAACCTTCACCCGTTCGCCCTATGCCAAGAAACGCGTCTGGTTCGATGCCCGCACTATGACCCCGTTTGCAACTGTGGTCTTCAACCGGCAGGGACAACTTTGGAAATCGATTGAGGCCGGAACCTGTTTGTTTAAGATGAACGATGGCACCCAGTGGCCCTTGAAAGGTGATCCGTATTGGTCGTGGACCTATGCCCATTCCCATGATTTAGAAAACGACTACATCACCATATTCGAGCAAGCCGAACATGTGGACGGCGGCTTCCACATACGCTTTGACGATCCTAAATTGTACGAACAATATTGTACGATGCAGGCCATCAATCGCTTGGGATCGGGATAAAGTGGTCTAGACTGGGTGAACGGAAAATCTGAACGGAGATCACCAGCCATGCATATAATTAAATACGACAAAGGGTTCACCCGACGTCATGTTCTGGAAGGCATGGGAAAAACAGCTTTGTTCGGTGGGATGTTAGCCCCCTTGTGGGACGTGATCGCCCGCGACGGAGATATCTCCAAGGCCTACCCGGACGAAGCCATGTCGATCGACTTGCTGAGCGGCGGCGCGGTCAAACCCGGCGGCATGATCGATGCCGGAAACGTTGAATCGGTGCGTCATTTGATGGACCCGATCACTTTCATTCAGATCTCGCAGCAGGGCCGGGTGGTCAAAATGGCCGAGAAGACCACCACAGACATTTATAAGCTAAATCCGCGCCCCTATATTGACGCTACCCTGCGTCATCGGCACCAGGCACTTTTGGATGCCAAGGGCAATGTCATCGTTGCCGGCAAAAAGCCGTGGATTGGCGGCAACCCATTCCCGGATGGTGGCTCGGCCCACGAGATTCTGGCCGGCCACGTGCTCAGTTGGGGCCGTCATGATGCTTCGTGTTATCCAATCAAGGAATGGGACATGACCGGGGGCGGCGTGCAACAGTTCCATTACAATTATCTGTTCGTTGAGGTGATGGCGACCGGTCGCACCGTGCTGGATCCCAAACCTTACATGACCAATAAGCTCGACCGGTTGCGCTATCATACTGTGCTGGTGACCGCGCCGGCCGGCAACCTGCGCGGTGTGTCTCTAGTCCAGCACTGGCCCTATGATCAGACCAAATTTCCTGATTTCTTCGGCTACTTGCCGTCGTTCAAACGTGTCCGGCGGTTTCCCACAAATCAGCGTTTTGAGCCCATCGTCCCAGGTTCGACCGTGTTTTTGACCGATGCCTGGATGACCGGCGACCCGTTCCTCACGTGGGGCAACTTCAAGTTGAAGGGAGCCGTACCCTGGCTCGGTGGAACTTCGGGGACGTGGCAAGCCAATACCGACAACTGGGAACATAAGCGTGTCGGGGGGACGACCGGCAATAAGTTCTTCGAGTCCACGTTCGAGCTGATCCCCGAGGTCTATGCCGTTGATCTGGAGCCGGTTTATTACCCCCGTGCACCTTATGCCAAGAAGCGGGTTTGGTTCGACGCGCGCACTATGACGCCGCTGGCCATGGTCGCGTTCAACCGAAAAGGAGAAGTATGGAAGTCGTTCGAAGCGGGCACCTGCATGTATCAGCTGGATGACGGCACCCAGTGGCCCAAAAAAGGCAATCCTTATTGGTCATGGACATACGGCCACTCTCACGATATGGAAAACGACCGAATCAGTATCTTTGAGCAAGCCGAGCATGTGGATGGTGGTTTCCACGTGCGTGTGGACGATCCAAAACTGTTCGAACAGTTTTGCACCATTCCCGCAATACGGCGATTGGGAGCGGGATAGACGCGAGGGTTTGAATGCCTTCGAAGAAAAGCGTGCGCCTAAATTCACCGGCAAATAAATCGTAGAATTCACGGCAAGGGAGAACCGGCATGGACGTCGGCGTGTTTCAAATTTTGCCAAACATGGCAGCAGACCCGCGCGTGGTTGCGCAACGGGCGGAAGAATTGGGATTTGAAAGCTATTGGGTGCCTGAGCACCCGGTGTTGCCGATGGAATACGAGGCGAATTATCCGGGTGTCGCGCCCGATGCACCCCCGCCTGAATACCTCTGGCAAATGCCCGACCCCTTCATCACCCTAGCTCCCGTGGCCGAAACCACCACGACGATAAAACTCGGCACAGCCG
>JAPYRI010000022.1 GCA_029941135.1 Alphaproteobacteria bacterium
ACCGGCGTGACCGATAACGCCGCCATTAACATTCCCGCAAAGGGTAACGCCAGACCCAATATGCGTCTTAAACGCTGTAATCGATACATACTCACGACACGTCGCTCACTACTTGTGTACGAAGCGCAACTCAGCCGTTAACAGATGCTGCACGGCCCAAAACGCCCGATTCTGCGTTTTTTTGGCCGCTAAAGCAAATTTCGACCGTTACGGATCCGAAACAACCTACTTTGAACGCTTCAGGGCGTTCTTGGTGAAGTCAGAGTCTTTGAGGCCCACTTGGAGCTTCATGTCAGACCAGACAATGCTCGAAACCTTGCCGGATTGATGGTTTTGCATCACTAAACTGTGGGGACGCCAATAGCGGTCGAAGTACTGGTGATAGTCTGACAAGACCAATGTTTTTAGCAGCGCGTTCTTGCGGTCGTAGTATTCGATTTTCTGCGTCCGATACTCGGTTGTGTCCAACCAGCCGATCAATTTGGTGTAGCCCGAATGTTTATAGCGAGGGTAGGACTCGACAACGAAGCACTCCATTTCGCCGCAAGGATCGTTGCGCAAGTACTTGTAGGTGTATTTGCCCACTTCCTGTGACGCCATGTCTTCGAAGGCGAACTCGCTGCCAACGAACGGACCCGACTTGTTGACCGAGGCAATCCGTTTGACCCTCTTCAGGGCCGGCAGGTATAGCCATTGATCATCGGGGTCGATGATCTTGGTGAACGACAGCAAGGCGGTGCCTTTCACGTCCCGAGGCTGATCGAACACAATGAGGGCTTTATCGCCGAGCGTCTTGTCCAAGACTTCCTTGGTTTTCATTCGCATTTCGCGACTGCTGCTGTCCCCGTGGCGATTTTTCAATGTCATCTTCATGGTTGCCGTGCTATCGCCGTAGCCGTCGTCGCGGCGATCCGCTTCGGAGATAATGGCAAGGCCCCTCTCTTCGGCGGTTTCGGCAAGTACCTGCGGAGCAGTTAGGGCAAATCCCAAGAGAGTGCCGAGCGCAAGGTTGGTCAGGTATTTATGCGGTTGCGGTTTGTTGAACATCGGAGGTTCTATCCTTCTTATCGAGGGTCATTAAAAGAGCTGGCAATAAAGTGAAGTCGATAAACAGCGCGACACCGATGGTGACTGCGGTTAACAATCCCATGTCGCCATTCATGCGAAATACTGAAAACGCGAGGACACTGAAGCCGGCAATCAGCACCACAGCGCTGATCCAAATGGCGGAACCTACTGTCGAAAAAGCGTGACGGACGGCGTCTTCGGAACTAAGGCCTTGTTCGCGCCGGGCGCGCATGTATTTGGTGAGAAAGTGAACCGTCGCATCGACGATGATGCCTAGAGCGGTCACTGTTACAAATGCCACTGACCAGCCCACCTGGGTGCTGAATATCGCCCATATGCCAAACGCCATAAACGCCGGCACCAGGTTCGGAATTAAACTAATTAGACCCAGGCGCACACTGCGCAGCGCAATCAGCAGGATGCCGGAAATCAAAGCGAACGCAACCAAGGTGCCGATGAGCATACTGTTCACGTTCTTTTGAGCCAGATAAGTGAACATGACGGTTGCGCTTGCCGCGGTTGAGAACATGTGGGGTGGCAAATTCGCCCGCTGCCAGTCTTCGGCCCGTTTGAGCAGGTCCTTCGTGTCCCGTGTGTTCATATTCCGCAACAGCACCGCCATCAAAGTGGCTGATTTGTCGACGTTAATCTGGTTGTTGAGATCAAGCCCGTAGGGCAGGGACATCTCGTAAAGCAATAGATACTGGGCGGCCAGCTCGCGGTCATCGGGAAGTTTGTACCAATTATCGTCGTCCCCATGCATGTTGCGGTTGAGCCGTTTCATGATGTCGGTCTCAGGTGCCACATGGGCAACACCGGGCTGCTGCCGGAACCAGTCGGCAAACTTGTCTAATTCAACCATATATTCAGGGTTGCTGACTCCGCCCTCTTCGCCGGAACTCAACGAATAATTGAGCGAGTACACCCCAGTCAGGTGTTCGTTTGCAAAATCCGCTCCGTCCCGGAATTCCGTGCCTTTATCCATGTAATGGACAAAAGTCTCATTCATCTCAAGGCGCGGAATCAGTGATATGAGGCCGACGGCGATCAGCGAAGTGAGCACTAGCACGGGTTTACGCCGGGCAATGACGGCTTCCGCAAGCCGGTTCAAAGGGTGTATCGCGGCTTCTTTGATCGGGCGCGCCGAGATCGGTAACAGGCTCAACACTGCCGGTAAAAGTGTCATCGCATAGACCCAGGCGAACATGGTGCCGATAGCTGAAATGTTGCCCATTTCACCAAACGGTGGCGCATCGCCGAAATTGAGGCAGGTAAAGCCGATAGCTGTGGTGGCGCTGGTCAGGAATATGGGCTGAGCATTGAGTCGAAAACTTTCAATGATCGCATCCCGGCGGTCCTTTCCCGCCCGCATAGCGGTAAACATTGTGATGAGGAAATGGACAGGGTTGGCAACCGCGATGGTCAATATGATGGTTGGCGCCATGGCGCTCGGCGGCGTGATCTCAATGCCCAACCAGCCGGCAATCCCCATCGCGGCGGCGGCCGACAGGGCAATGATGAATAAGGTCACCAGAACGCCCCAAAAAGAGCGCAGGAAAAGCGCCAGGGTGATCGTAAGAAACATATACATCAATGGCGTCAGAACCTGCATATCGTGGAGTGAGGTTTCGACAAACGCATTATTCAGCGCCGTAATGCCCGTGAGAACGATGGTCAGATTAGGGTCCAATGCCATATACTTTGCGACCATGGCGCGGGAGTAGGCCATAACCGGCTCCTCCGGCGAGTTGGTCCCTTCAGGTATTTGGAGCGTTACGAATATACCCACCGTGGCCCCGTCTTCGGCCACCAGCCGCTTAGCAATGAGGGGGTCGTTCACGGCGATGTCGCGGATGTAGGCCACGTCCTCAGCCGTCAATGATTTGGGGTTGGGAACCAGATCACGCACGGTTAAGTCATCATCTTCGGCCAAAGTATGTTGATAGTTGGTAACCGAATCGACCCGGCTTGAAAACGGCATCAGCCACGCCTCTTCAGTCATTTGCTTGATGATGTCGAGCGTTTCGGGATTAAAAATATTGTTATCATTCGCCTTTACGACGAATAAAATATTGTCGGTCTTGGTGTAAGTGCGCTCAAGCACAACGAATGCTTTCAGCCGTGGATTATCTTCGCTGAAAAAGATTCGGTAATCGCCATTGAAGACCAAATTGCGGGCGCCTGCGACGGCGAGAATCGTCAAAAATAGCGACAGCATGATGATCAGCCATCGCCTTTTAATGATCCAACTGCCATAGGCAATACTGTAGCGGTCCATTATTGATGGCTCCTTTTTCGGTCTTTTTGTGGCCTGCCCAAGGCTTTGGTTAACGCTAAATATTGTGATCCGTTCATGCCGATACTCCCGTCGCAACTTCTTTTGACCGGTCCTTGCGGTCCAACGTCATCAACAATGTTGGAAGCAGGGTGAAGTCGATCACCAAAGCAACGGCGATGGTCATAGATGTGAGGAGCCCGAGGTGCTCGTTCATTTTAAAGTCTGAGAACGCGAGAACGCTAAAGCCGACGATCAACACCAAGGCGCTGATCCATATGGCCGCGCCGACGGTCGAGAACGCATAGCGCACGGCATCTTCAGGGGATTGACCGCGCTCGCGCCGGGCGCGCAAGTATTTACTCAGGAAATGAACGGTCGCGTCGACAATTATGCCCAAGGCAGTGACAGTCACAAAAGCAACGGACCAGCCAACTTGGGTGCTGATAAGGGACCACAATCCGAAGGCCATAAATGCCGGCACCATGTTGGGTATGATGCTGACCAAGCCAACGCGCACGCTGCGGAGCGCGAACAATAGAATGCCTGAAATCAGCATGAACGCGGCCAACGTGCCATACAGCATGCTGTTCACGTTTTTGTCGGCTAAAAATGTGAACATCACGGTCGTGCTGGACGCCGGCGAAAACATATATTCCGGCAAGTTCTGATGTTGCCACTCTTCTGCCGTAGAGAGGATCTTCTTGGTTTCCTTAGTCGATATATCCCGTAACAGCACAGTCATGCGCGTCGCGGATTTATCAACATTAATCTGATTGTTGAGATCCAGCCCATATGGCAGCGACATTTCGTAGAGCAACAGGTATTGAGCGGCGAGCTCGCGGTCATCGGGCAACTTGTACCAGGCGTCATCGTCGCCATGCATGTTGCGGTTGAGACGGGTCATGATGTCGGTGAACGGACTGACATGAGTGACGTTGGGTTGTTGCTCAAACCAATCGGCGAATTTCTCGAGATTAGCCATATACTCGGGCTCGGCAATGCCGCCAGGCTCGATCGCCCGAAGCGAGTATTCGAGCGTGTAGACTCCGGTGAGGTTATCATTGGCGAAGTCAGCGCTATCTCGGAAATCAGTGCCTTTATCGAAGTAATGCACAAAATTTTCGTTCATCTCGAGCCGCGGAATGAGGGCGATCAAGGAGACCGCCGCAACCGATGTGAGGCAGAGTATAGGTACCCGGCGAGCAATCACGATTTCGGCCAAGTTATCTAGGAAAGAAGGTTTGCCGCTCTTCTGCGCCGGCGCGCGGACCGGCACTAAACTGATAACCGCAGGCAGCAAAGTCATGGAATAGGCCCAGGCAAGGATGGTTCCAATGGCCGCAATGTTGCCCATGTCGCCGAACGGCGGTGCGTCCCCAAAATTCAGGCATGTGAAGCCAATCGCCGTCGTGAGACTTGTTAAAAAAATCGGCTGAGTATTGAGGCGCATACTTTCGATGATGGCGTTGTACTTAGGCAAACCTTCACGCATGGCGGCAAACATCGTCACCAGGAAGTGAACCGGATTGGCGACCGCGATGGTAAGGATAATCGTCGGCGCCATGGCAGACGGTGGCGAGAGTTCAACCCCCATCCACCCCGCAATTCCAATCGCTGTGCCTGCGGATAGGGCGACGATCACCAAGGTAACCGCAACACCCCAGAATGATCGTAAGAACACCACCATCGTAATTGCCAGAAACAGGTACATCAAAGGGGTGAGAACTTGAAGGTCGTAACTGGACACTTCGACAAACGCATTGTTATGGGGCGTATTGCCTGTCAATACGATGGTGAGATCGGGGTTTGCGTCACTGTACTTGGCGACCATGGCACGGGCATAAACCATGATCGGCTGTTCCGGGGATTTGGTGCCTTCGGGGATATTCATGGTGACAAAAATGCCGGTTGTCTTGCCGTCCGGCGATACCAGGCGTTTGGCAATTAACGGATCAGTCATCGCGACGTTTCGGATATAGGCGGCATCCTGTTCGGAAACTGATTGCGGATCGGGTACCAGATCGCGGACCGTCAGGTCGTCTTCTTCGGCATAGGTGTGTTGGTAATTGGTCACCGAATCGACCCGGCTGGAAAATGGTGCCAACCAGGCTTCGTCCGTCATTTCTTTGATGGTGCCCAAAACCCTGGGGTTGAAGATGTCGCCCTCATTGGCTTTGACGACAAACAGAATATTGTCGGTTTTAGTATATGTCCGTTCAATCAGATCGAAGGCTTTTAGATAGGGATTGTCAGGGCTGAAAAAGATGCGATAATCGCCATTGAAAGTAAGATACCGCGCTCCATTGACCATCCCGGCGGTCATCGCAATGGCGACCAGAATGACCAGCCAGCGGTAGCGAATTACCCATTTTCCAAATCCTATACTTACGTCGTCCATACGCCCTAACTTTCAGTTCCAATTTTTGCTTTTCTGCTGGTCCAATCGTCCGGTCGCAATCGGTCGAGGTAGCTGATGAATGCAGTCATGACGTTTTCCAGCAAGTTGAGGCTCTGTGCGGTTTTGGTGAGCGCGACAGAGCCCTGCCGCGTTGCGATCATTAAAGTTGCTTCGGCGATTGGATCAATATCGCTGCGCACATACCCATTTTCCTGACCCCGGCGTAACGCGTCGGCCCAATTGTTGCGCCAAAGAGTTAGCAACGCGTCAATGCGGGTGCGGAACCCTTCGTCCACCGGCGACATTTCCTGACTGAGGTTTACCAAAGGGCAGCCAAGAGTCACACCTTGCTCGAGCATTCGATCCCGCTCCATGGTGCCGACGCGATGCATACATTCGATCGGATCTTCAGCGTTCTGAAGCGGTTCAATGAAGGTTTTTACAATGTAGTCGGTTATAGGCTGGTCAAATACCGCGTAGCCGAGAGCCAATTTGTTGGGAAAGTGATGGTAGAGGGCGCCTTTGCTCACGCCCGCACCGGCCACAATACGCGACAAGCTTGCGGCCTGGAAGCCGGCGCCATGAATTTCGGTCAGCGCTGATTGAAGCAATGCCTGCCGCGTCCGATCACGCCGCGGGGCGGAGGATTCAGTGGCCGAGAAAAAGGGGCTGCCTGCAGACATTGCTCTTAATTACATATAATAATGGATATATATACCGACCGGATGGTATGTAGGTGCAATAATGCATTTTGTCAAGGGAGTGTTCGCACGGGACCTCATGTTCGCAGCATTTTGGGAGGCGATTGCCGGTGAGTGTGGGTGTCAGTCGCCCAGCAAATGAACGACGACAGTTCGCCGAAGGGGCTGTTTTCGATGTTCAAACAAATAGATACCCTGCCAGGTCCCGAGCGCCAACAGGCCATCAAGCACCGGTATAGATAAATGAGTTTGCGTTAAGGCAGCGCGCAAATGGGCTGGCATGTCGTCCGGGCCTTCACTGCGATGCAAGTAACGACCCGGATCTTCCGGTTCGACTCGGCCGAAGTATACTTCCAGATTGGTTTGAACGGCTGGATCGGTGTTTTCCTGGACCAGCAATGAGGCTGAGGTATGGCGGACAAACAGCGTTAACAAACCTTCCTTTATGGCGGTATCTGTAACCCAGTCTGTGATCTCTGTTGTGATGTGGTGAAGGCCGGGCTTCACAGTTTCGAAGGCAAGAGTGGTCGTATACTGGCGGATGGAGCTCACATTCTGGCGCCGGTGACGTGGGCGGAGCCAATAATGACGGTGACAGTGCTGTCGCCCAAAATCCAGTCGGTGGAACGTTGCAATAGTTTTTTCATTAACATAATGCTCACTGGCTTGTTCGGGTTCATCTGATTGCTGGCATATCGGGTGAGTGTCCGAATATAGGCGTCGCGCAGCTTTGGCCGGACATTAACGACGCCGTCTCTCAAGTCCCGGCTGCCGGTCTCGAGAGACATGGATATATAGAGCAAGCCGCGTATTTTGCCATCTTGAATGATCGAGATGTTTAAAGGCTTTACCTTTACATGGAGGATCCGACACCCTCGTCTGATTCTGAAGTATCCTCGTCTCCACCGCTGCCATGGCTGTCTGACGCATAGGCGCTGGTTGAAAACCGGCTCCCCAATGAAGGGATTATTGCAATGAGAATGGCGATAGCAATAACAATACTGCGGAACATGGAGGCGCCTACACCGAAGATTAAGGGAGTGCACGGTATAGTCGTCAGGCTATTGAAAGAGTGTTAATTTAGGTGAAAACAGGGGCGTGATTGTATGAAATCCATATTGATCAATGGGTTAGCTGGGGTTGCGTTGGCTGTTATTGGGGCCCATTTCGCCCACGCAAAAGCTGCTAAACAGGAACCGCCGCCGGGTCATCGCCACGATCTTCAGGACAAACCATTAGCAAAGCCCTACACCACGCCCAGCGCCGTCAATGGTCCGCGCGTCCGGCGCCGGCCAAAAAATATGAAGCCCCGCGCCCCTAAAGGTTTTCGCGTCAAACTGTTCGCCGAAGGGCTGATAAGCCCCCGCAATATGGCAGTCGCCAAAAATGGAGATGTTCTGGTGATCGAAACCAGTCGTGGCCGGATCACTGTATTGCGCGACACTGATCGAAATGGTGTTGCCGACCAGAAAGAACAATTCGCGTCTGGACTGAGACAGCCTTACGGTATCGCGGTTCGCGAACCCTTTCTTTATGTGGCTGACTTGCGCGCCGTCTGGCGCTATCGCTACGTGGCCGGTCCGGGCGCGAAGGGTAGCCGCCCCCGACAGATCACCGAGGATGGGGCGATTGGTAACAGCAGTGGGCATTGGACACGGAATATCGCCCTCGACCCGAATGGAGGTCATTTATACGTCGCCGTTGGCAGCCGCGGGAACGTGGGCGAAGAAGAACCGCCACGCGCGACCGTGCAACGCTTTAACCTTGCCGGCAAGGACCAGCAAACATTTGCCTCCGGCTTGCGCAACCCAATCGGCCTCGCGTTTCACCCCACAACCGGAGATCTCTTTACTGTCGTCAACGAGCGCGATGGTCTGGGCGATGACCTGGTGCCTGACTATTTGGCAAAAATTGAAGAAGGCGATTTTTTTGGCTGGCCCTATAGTTATATTGGCGCCAATCCCGATCCAACTTTTGGCGACCGCCGGCCGGACCTGGTGTCGACCGCCAAAGTGCCGGAAGTCTTATTCCAATCTCACTCGGCGCCCATCGGCCTCACCTTCTATACCGGCAAGCAGTTCCCGAAAAGCTATTTGGGGGACGCTTTCGTTGCTTTGCACGGCTCGTGGAATTCATCCGTCGCCCGTGGCTATACGGTGGTGCAGGTGCCGTTTCAAGATGGCAAACCAATAGGTTCTTACGATGTTTTCCTCAGCGGTTTTGTCGCCCGCGACAATGGTCGGCCCGAGGTTTACGGCCGTCCCACGGGCGTCGCTGTGGCCGCTGACGGCGCCTTGCTGGTGTGTGACGAAGCGGACGGGGTTATTTGGCGGATCAGTTACGAACCCTAATTGTCCTGAGTGGTGGGACCCTGCGCTCAGGCGATGATTATGACGAGCTCGCCTTCGTCCAAACCTTCCTGCCCTTCCTCGATGTTGACTTGCTTAACCGTGCCGCTCGTCGCGGCGGTGTGGGGGACTTCGGTTTTCATTATTTCCATGATGAACAGAGTATCCCCTGCTTTTACCTCATCCCCTGGCTTTACCATCACTTTCCACATATTCCCCGGCACCTGGGTGACGACGTTTTCGGCCATTTTTAAGTCCTTGTTATCGTTCGTCCAAATTCGGCTGGCGCCGCTTGCCACACGCGGGCGCCGGATTAAAGCAGCAAATGCCCCCGGTGACAAAGGCGTTTCCATAGGTGCGGCGGATCGTTAGGATGCGGGCGCAGCGGGTATTGTTAAAGGAGCGCGTCCTGTGAAAATCGGAAAGTTCATGATGCCGAACCATCCCCCCGGCCGGGACTATGCCGAAGGGCACTACCACAACCTCGACACCCTTGAGTTTCTGGATGGGATTGGATTTTCCGAAGCCTGGATCGGCGAGCATTTTACCGTTAAGCGGGAGCCTCTACCCGCTCCTGATCTTCTGATCGCCCAGGCGCTCATGAAAACCAAGGACATTGTTCTTGCTCCGGGCGCTCACATCCTGCCGTATCACCATCCGGCCGAACTAGCCCAGCGGGTCGCCTGGCTCGACCATATGGCCCAGGGCCGGCTCATGCTGGGGGTTGGCTCGGGCGGAGTCAGCACAGACTGGGGCATGTTCAATGTGGACGGTGCGGCGGGGGAAGCGCGCGAGATGACCGCTGAAGCCCTCGACATTATGATGAAATTTTGGACCAGCGAAGCGCCGTTCAAGTTTGAGGGCAAGTTCTGGACTGTGTCGCGCCCCGAGGATCAACACGGCGGCAACTTTGGCTTCCACTTAAAGCCGTTTCAAAAGCCTCATCCGCCGATCGGCATTGCCGGCCTCAGCTCCGGGTCGCCCACTTTGGCGATGGCGGGCACCCGTGGTTTCCTGCCACTCAGCCTGTGCCTAGGTACGGCGTATTTGGCGGGTCATTGGACGACGTATGCGCAGGCCGCCGAAGCTGCCGGACGTACACCATCGCGCAACGATTGGCGAATCGGCGTCGATGTTTATATTGCCGAAACCGACGCCGAAGCGCGCGAACAGGCTTTGGACAGCTTAATGGGGGACAGTTATCGCAATTACTTATTGCCCCTGCTTAATCACTTTGGATTGATATCCGCATTTAAGCATGATCCAGACGTGGCCGACTCCGACGTCACTGTCGAATACTTGGCGGACCACTGCTGGATTACCGGGACAACCGAGACCGTGATCAACAAACTGGGCGAGTTGGAAAAAACCTCCGGCGGGTTCGGCACACTTCTGGTGCTCGGCTACGACCACCTGGATAATATGACCAGTTGGCGGGACAGCTTGACCGCTTTGATGACCGAGGTGGCGCCCAAGTTTAAAGACCTCGATCTGGCGGCCGAATAGCGGAGGCCTTCCCCCGGTTAGTCGTTTAGCGGAGCAAAGAATTTAAGTGCTTCGTCGGTCGCGAACTGGGGTTTTTCTTCGGCGATGAAGTGACCACATTCAGGCACCACGCCGCCTTCCACATTGTCGGCCACCTGTTGCCAGGCGGGCATCATATAATCTTGCAACAAATTACCCGCCCAGGCGAGCACCGGCATTTTCAGTTTTTTCGTGCACGCCGCCAAATTGATCATGTCTTCGCGAATGCCGGTCGCGTATAGCTGAAAACCTGCTTTCAACGCGCCAGGCGCCGAATAGACCCGCACGTATTCATCAATATCTTCGGTGGTAAAGACTGCCGGGCTGTAGTTATAAACCGTCGACCGGTAAAAATAAGTGAGATAGCCGCGCACATCGTGAGCGACCAGCTTGGCCGCCAGATCCGGGTTGCCGCCATGAAAAAACACGTGCCAAAACTTGGTTGCCATCTCGACCGGCATCGGCTCGCCAGCGCGGCCAAGTCCGGGGATCATGTCGAGGATCATCAAGCGTTCGACCATTTCCGGATGGTCGTAGGAAAGGTAATAACTGACCGCGCCACCCCAATCATGACCCACCAAACCGATTTTTGAATACCCAAGCTTATTGACCAGTTGGTAGACATCGTCGGCGAGCGTCCGCTTGTCATACCCGGTGTCGGGGCGCCCGGAGTCGCCGAGGCCCCGAAGATCAACCGCAATCACCGTGTGTTTTTCCGCGAGCGCCGGAATGATCTTGCGCCACTCGTACCAGCTCTGCGGCCAGCCATGAACAAGCACCACCGGGCTGCCGGACCCGGCGATCACGTAGTGCATTTTAAATCCGTTAATCAGCGTGTGGTGATGTGTCCATGGCTCGGTCATCGGTCGTCTCTCCCCAGTTACATTTGGGGGATACTACTGCATTGCTTCCGCCGGCATCAATCCAAGGCCCGCCAATCCACCCGTCACCAGGACGAGGATCACCACGACCCGGCCACGGCTAAGGGGCCCATGGCGGAGGGTATAATCGCCGTCCCGATCCCACACGGTTTCACCACTTTTGTTCAAATGGTTAAATGCAAGCAGCATGGTCAGAGGGTTGAGTACCGGAATCCCCAATCCCAGACCCCGGAAGTAGACGTCAAATCCACGCCACATGGCCTCTGAAAAATCCGGTCGCCTGCCGTCTTTTTTGAGGATGTTAATTTTAAACAACCACTTTCCGGGCGCTGTGCCACACCGTGACAGAAATGCAGCTTCGATGACCAGCCAGCCAATCAGCAAGGACGTGAGGCCGAGCACGCTGGTTGATATTCTGTAGGGCATGAATGCCAGCAGCAAGACGGTCAGGCTGACGCCAAGGACAATGTCGATCCCTTTGGCGAAAGTGCGTATCCACGGCCGGGGAGGGTTAGGTGCACTATGGGATGGCGCGTTTTTCGTCAGGTCGTCGCGGTGGTTTAGGTTGATGACCGTGGTAGCGGGGGCGTAAGTGACAGTGGAATGCGCCCGCGCTAAAATCACGACCCGCAGGGTCCACATCAATTCCAGCACCAAGATTAATGTCGTCAGAAACTCGTTTAACTGAGCAAACAGAACAAAATCGTAGAGACCATGTAGGGCAAATGGCACGTCAAACGCCATCCCCCAATATAGCGCCGGTGAATTGTTGTTGAACCGCGCTTGGGCCAAATACTAACCCATTATAGCCCCGACAAATGCATGTGACGGTATGGCTGAATACAAGCGGGTATATGCCGTCACCAAGCCATCCGGTGCCGCCATCAATACGTACGACACATTTTCGATGCAGGCAAAACCCAGCGCGGCAGGGGCGCCACAGGCCACACCATCCAAGGGCCGCTGAAAATGGCTTTGGCGCGCACAGTAGAAAAAGAGGATGGTGAATCTGGCCACTTCCTCGGTGAACGCTGCCTCGATGAAAGCCTCTGCTAATTGCAGTTCAATGAATCCGGGAATGGCGGATGAAAAGTATTAGGACAAGGTGGTTTCAATGACGCCAACCGGAAAGGCGATCAAAAAACCGAACATAAATGTTCGGTAAATAAATGTTCGATACTGAGCTGAAAGGCCCGTTGAGGCGGCGCTCAAGCGAGCGACGAGCCATACCAGCGCCACACAAGGTGCAACTGCTGCACTAATAGAAATAAGGGTGTCGAAGCCGAAACTCATACTCTGTACTTGAACACACAAGTACTAATAAAACGCTTGCAGGCTCAGGCGGTTTCGTCCATCGCTTGTTCTAGTAATTCTAGTGCCTTGTCGGCAAACACCCACATGTTGCGCTCGCGGTTATCGTCGGCGGTTTCGAGAATAAGGCTCTTCTCCACCGGGCCAACGACGCACAAGGCCGCGTGGCCGGGGGCATTTTTGTAGGATCCAGTGGGCCCGGTAGCACCACTTTCGCCGATGCACCAGATCGTGCCCATTTTTGCGTGCAGCGCGCGGGCGAGGGTCAGCACATACTCATCCGTACTTGGTTTTATGCCTTTCATCGCCTCATCGGGTACTTGTAATAGGGCGCGCCGGGCTTCGTGGGTGTAGATAACGGTCGCGCCTAGGAAATACGCGGACGCGCCCGGCACCGCCAGCAACTGCGACGAGATCAATCCGCCGGCGGAAGATTCAGCGACGCAGATGGTATCACCGCGCGCTTTCAATCGCTCACCGATGGCGGCGGTTCTCTCAATCAAACTTTGCATACTTGTTCCTCAATTTTATTTGGGACGATGATAAGGGATCGCTTGCTCCTACGCCAGCGATGCCGCTCGCATTCAAATTTGATGGCTGATTTTCGTGCTGCCCACGGATAGAGTGGCCGCCCGTCGCAACCACGAACTGAGTTGAATAACGATGCGCTACTTTGAAGATTTTGATCCGGGCGATGAATTTGAATTCGGCAACTATACGGTGACGGAGGAAGAAATCATTCGTTTCGCCGAGCAGTTCGATCCGCAGTCCTTTCATTTGGACAGCGTGGCCGCTAAGGAGTCAATATTCGGCGGCTTGATCGCCAGTGGTATGCACACGCTCAGTATCCTCATGCGGATGACAGTGGATGGGTTTTTAAACCAAGTTGCGGGTCTCGGCTCGCCCGGTATCGACGAGGCCAAATGGCTCGTGCCCGTGCGGCCTGGGGATACTTTGTCGGTGCATTTGACTGTTTTGGCAACGGTGCCGTCGCGCAGCCGGCCCGAACGCGGCGTGCTCAAGTTATCGACCGATGTGCTCAATCAAAACGGCGAGGTGGTTGCGGTCCAAAAAGGCTTGGTCATGGTGGGGCGGCGCCCCGCTTGATCTGTTGTTATCGACCCGCACCGAGAAGCAGCCTAAAGTTACGATGAAAAAGCATTTAAGACGGGAGGACACTATGGAAGACTTGGCCGGCAAGGTCGCGGTCATCACCGGCGGCGCAAGCGGCATTGGGCTCGCGACGGCGCGGGTATTGGCGCGGGAAGGCATGAAGCTCGTACTCGCCGATATCGAAGAAGGCCCGCTCGGCGTGGCGGTTGAAGAGTTCCGCGCTGCCGGCACGGACGTCATCGGGGTTGAGACCGATGTTGCCAACCACGCCAGCGTGAACGCGTTGGCCGACCGAACCTTCGACGAATTTGGGGCGGCGCACGTGGTGTTCAACAACGCAGGTGTCGCTGTCACCGGGCCCACACAGGACATGTCCCACGCCGATTGGGAATGGTCGATCAACGTCAATTTGTGGGGACCCATTCACGGAGTAGAGGCATTTGCCCAGCGGATGGCTGCGCAAAACCAAGGCGGCCATATCATCAACACGGCATCATTTGCGGGCCTCGTTGCGAACAAAGGGTTGGGCGCCTACTGCGTCACAAAATACGGCGTCGTTGCCTTGTCCGAGTGTTTGCAGAAAGACCTCAAACAGTATGGCATCGGGGTATCAGTGCTGTGCCCGATGATTGTTCGTACCAACATTCGACAATCCGCCCGCAACCGACCGGTTGAATTGGGGGGTGAGGATGAACAGGCGCCGGTATGGAGCAAGGAAGAAGAGGAAACATTGGTTGGCGGTACCATCGAAGCGCCCGAAGTTGCCGAGCGGGTTTTGCGCGCGATCCGCAATAACGAGCTTTACATCATCACCCACGATGCCAGCCGCGAATATGTCCGCCGCCGGTTTGACCGTATCGACAAGTCGTTCGCCATGTAACCGCATGTGACCCCGCTTCCCAGTCCGGGATACTGGAGACGAGATATGACGTTCACCGCATTTCAAGAGCGTATGTTCAGGCCGGTTGACGTGGCGTCACTCGCCGTCTTTCGGGTTCTGTTCGGCGCGATCATGCTGTGGGAAGTCGTGCGCTACGCCGCTTACGGCTGGATCGGCAATTTCAGCGCGCGGCCGTTTCAATTTAAATATTTCGGCTTTGAGTGGATTGAACCCTGGCCGGGCGACGGTTTGTATTGGCATTTTGGCGCGCTCGGCCTGCTAGCCTTCATGATCATGATCGGCGTGTTTTACCAGGTGGCCATGATCTTGTTTTTTATCGCCTTCACCTATGTCTTTCTGCTCGATCAAGCGAACTACCTTAATCACCTTTATCTGGTCTGTCTTGTTGCCGGCCTCATGTGTGTGCTGCCCGCCCATCGTGCGTTTTCGGTCGATGCCCGACTTTGGCCCCAAACCAGATCCGATACCGTGCCCGCGTGGGCAATATGGGCACTGCGGGTTCAGTTCGAGATTATGCTCGTGTTTGCCGGTCTGGTGAAACTCAATCCCGACTGGTTACAATTGCAGCCGCTAGAGTTGTGGCTCAGCGCCAAAACCGATTTGCCGGTTCTCGGCTTTCTCTACGGTCAGCGCTGGGTGATCGCGGTAGCGACTTATGGCACGATCGCCATTCATATTTTCGGGGCACCGATGCTGTTCTGGCGGCGCGCCCGGATATATGTATTCGCGGTTTACCTGTGTTTTCATCTGGCCAACCATTTCACTTTTTCCATCGGCATCTTTCCGTGGTTCACCATCGCCGGCACTTTGATGTTCTTCGAGCCCGATTGGCCGCGGCGGTTGATCGATCAATACGAGCGCTGGCGCCGAGCGGGTATCCGACCCTGGATCGAGCGCGCCGATATGTTGGCGGAAGGTCGGTTTCACCGCCGCGAAAGAGAAATGCCTGCCAGTGCTCGCGCCGTGGTGATCGGTTTTTTTGGCCTGTGGTTTGCAATTCAGATGTTCCTTCCGGTGCGGCATTTTCTGTATCCCGGCAACGTGAACTGGACCGAAGAAGGATACCGCTTTGCCTGGCGCATGATGTTGCGCAACAAACCGGCAAGCGCAATTTTCTTTGTAACTGATCCAAGAACCGGGCAAGTCTGGCAGGTGAACCCCAAAGCCTATTTGTATCCGAAGCAGCTCCGTAAAATGCCCATGCAACCGGACATGATTCTCCAGTTTGCGCATTATCTGGCAGCCCAATGGGAGGAGAAATACGATGTCCCCAACGCTGAAGTGCGGGTGACGGTCACGGCTGCTTTGAACGGACGGACGCCGGCGATGTTGGTAGAGCCAACGCGCGACTTAGCCAAAGAGCTGCGCACTTTAAAACATGTGGATTGGATCATGCCCTTCCCCGCGCCCGTGGTTCAGACTGCGGCGCGCCCAAACTAGAGCAAAGGGACCGTATGATTTACTCGCAACGTCGCGACGCCATCTCCGCCCCACTGGTGATGCTGTTCGATGGGGTGTGCCACTTGTGCAAAGGCAGCGTTCAGTTTGTTTTAAAACGCGACCCGCAGGCGCGTTTCCGATTTGCAACCTTGCAGTCCGACTTTGGCGCGGCGCAGCTTGAGCACTACCATATAACCGAGCGATCTCTCAGTTCGGTCCTGCTTGTGGAGGACGGGCAGGTTTATGAGAAATCGACCGCATTGCTCCGCATCGCCCGTAGTTTGAACGCCGGTTGGCCATTGCTCTATGGATTCCTAATCGTCCCGCGTCCGCTGCGGGATTGGGTCTATGACTTTATCGGCAACCGGCGTTATCGCTGGTTCGGTAAGATGAACCAGTGCTGGGTGCCCGACCAGGATGTGAGCGACCGATTTCTCGACTAGGGCTTAAAATTGCCATCCACTTTGGTCCAACCCATTTCGTAACCGGCAAATAGGCTGACCCGCTTGCTCAAGGCCATATTGCCCGACACGCCGGCAAACGACGTCTGTGCTTCAGACCCAAATCCAAACAACCCGGTCTGGCGAGCGCCAAGTACTGCCCGGTCCTCATCGAGAATGCCGAGGTTTAACGCGACTTTGATGCGCTCACCGACTGGGACCGCGGCGCGCAACGTATAGATATGTTGGCGGCGAAACAGCCAGGCATCGGGCCGGGCCCATGCGTATCCAGCCCGATCAACGAAGCCTTGAAGGTACATGGTGTTGTGATAGGCGTCTCGCACACCTTGGCTGCGCGCATAGTCACCATTGTGATAACCTGGGAAGTAATCCCGCGTGGCCGCCGCCTCGGCAACCCAATAGTTCTCGTTGGGGTCCTCGAGCAAGGCGGCGAAGTAGGCAATCTGAGCTTCGTTTACCGAAAAGGGGGCTTCCATAATCGACTCTCGCCCAACCCACTTCATGGCGTCTTCAATGGGTCCCTTAACGACATAAAGGGTAGGGTCGGCATAGTTATTGTGCATGATTGACCCCCGATTTGAACTGTAGCGAGCCAAAGTAATAGTGAGAATTGAAGACTGCGGTCAACGGGTCATTTCAGACCATTATGACTCAATCATATAGTCTCAATATCAATCATTCATTGGGTGCATTTTGCTCTTGTTCCTAAATTGAAGGCACGGCATTCACGGTGCCTGGGCCGACATAATCGTCAGCCAACTTAAGTTCAGGAGTATGGTCGACAGACCCTTACCCTCTTGGGTCTATCGATTGGCCGCGGCGGGCCCCACCGGAGTTGCTCCGGTTCGCCGCGGCTATTTTTTATTTAGACATTAGTTGAAATGGCTGCCCGGCGTCGCGCGGGTGGCGGCGCAAAAAACAGAATGGAGGAGGAGGCAGTCCTGAGCGAACTTGTCTCTGATGAATTTCCCTGTTAAGCGCCAAAATACAGGGAATTTATTCCGGTGAACCGGGAATCTTCTGGCAGGATCAGGGAATAATCGAGCGGGCCCGACTCGTCAAATTATGTCCGCTTTACCCCCGAAAACTGATATTTACTTGTGTCCAAAAGTTGATCCCTCTGCCCAGAATCATGCGCGACCTCAATCTCCGGGATGGCTTGATCGATGCCGCACATTGCGCAGGCTAAGAGGCGCTCTTCGCCGGATCCCGCGGGTTGTCCCCGGCGGCGCCTCTGTCTCCATCTCGACGAGAGGCCGCTTCGGCAAGTTTCAGGTGACCGTCGCGTGTTTGTGGCAACTTGCGACCAAGAATTTTTGACGCGACCAACGTGCGGAGAACCCCCACGGTGCCGCCGCCGATGGTAAACATTCGGACATCGCGGGCCATACGTTCAAGTGGAAGGTCCCGTCCGTAACCAATGGCCCCAAAGATTTGAAGAGCGTCGTTTACGACCTTGGCACCGCTTTCGGCCGCGAATATTTTTGCCTGTGCCGCCTCCAGAGCGTCGGGAAAGTCGTTGCCCGCCCGTCCGGCAGCCTTATAAATGAGCGCTTGGGCGGCGGCAATGGCGGTACTCATGTCAGCCAGCGTCCACTGCAGTCCCTGAAATTCAGAAATCGGCCTGCCAAACTGTTCGCGTTCATTGGCATAGTCCAACGCCAACCCATAAGCGCCTTCGGCCAGGCCCAAGGCCACTGTGCCCGCGCCCACTCGCTGGGCGTTGTAAGCATTCATCAGGTCAGCGAAACCACGTCTAAAGCCGCCCGGTGGCATAAGTGCCATCGTCGCAGGGACCTCCATACCCTCGAGGATAATTTCGGTCTCCGGGATGCCCCGCAGGCCCATGGCATAAGTCCTTCGCCCTACTTTAAGCCCCTTGGCTTCGCCACGAACCGCAATGAAGCCGCCAATGCCCAGATTCTCACCGTTCTCGAAGACGCGGGCGAAAATGAGATGCAGCTTGGACACACCACCGCCGGTGATCCAATGCTTGCGACCGTTCAAAACATAAGTGTCCCCGTGTTTATCGGCTCGGGTAGTCATTTCCGTAGCCGCACTTCCGGCGCCAGGTTCGGTTATGCAGATCGCTGGCTTGTCTCCACTCAGCACTAGATCGGCAGCCAAATGCTTTTGTTCTTCAGTGCCGTACGCCATGATGGCGCCGATCGCTCCCATGTTGCCCTCAACGGCGATCCGACTTGTGACGCCGCAGACTTGAGCAATTTGCTCAACCACGAGCACAGTATCCAAATAGCTAAGACCACCGCCGCCATATTCCCGCGGAATGGTCATGCCCATAAATCCCGCTTCTTTGAGGTCGGTAGCATTGTCCCACGGGTACTCCTCATCGCGGTCTATGCCGGCCGCCCGCGCGGCAAAGGTGCCACGTGCCAGTTCTCGGGCGCGATCCTGAAGCGCCTTCTGCTCTCTGCAAAGTTCGAACATATCTTTCCCTTCAATCGCACTGCGCCGGCAGCGCTCAATCTGTTTTTCGCAAATAAGATACAGCCGGGGGCATTGTAGAGATTTCTGAGTTCTTGACATTGACATAATGCTAATTCTATTTTTGGGATGTCACCGGGTAAGCGTGATGCGCCCACACAGGGAGCTGTCACTTAGCCAAATGGTATTGACATAAATGGCAGGTCGTTTGAGAGCAACCGTGCGGACAGTGTTTTGCCTCGCTAAGGAAGAACACGAATGCAACCGGCTTCGGTTCACGTTTTCAAGAACTAGCCGCAACCTAAATTAGAGGCGCAGCAATGCCCAATAAATTTCACTTGGCACAATACACCATGCTACCGGTCACGCATCACAGCACGGCGACCTGGAAGCATCCTCGCAACATGAAAGGCGGGTATCAGTTCGACCGGCCCGAAGTATGGCAGCACATGGCCCAAGTGTGCGAGCGCGCCAAGTTCGATTTTTTCTTCTCGGCTGACACCGAGGGAATATATGAGGAATATCAAGACAGCTACAAACCCTCGGTCCGGTACGCGGCCCAAGTCCCATGTTTCGACACCGCAACGATTATGTGCTGGATTGCGGCAGCAACATCGAAAATCGGGGTCGTCCAAACAACCTCGACAGCAGCAATCCCGCCCTACATCGTTGCCCGCCGCATGGCCACTTTCGATCATCTCTCCAATGGCCGCGCGGGAGTTAATATCGTCACGGCATTTCACAAAAGCGCAAGCAAGAACCTAGGTGTGCAACTTGACGACTACCATCATAAACACGACTCGCGCTACAACCGGGCGGACGAGTTCATGGAGGTTTGTTATCAGCTTTGGGACAGTTGGGACAAGGATGCCGTGGTCGAGAATGTTGCTGGAGACATGTTCGCGGACCCGGAGAAAGTTCATGCGATCAATTTTAAGGGGGAATATTTTGATGTTGCCGGGCCGCTGAACGTTCATCGTTCGCCGCAGGGACGCCCCTTGATCGTTCAGGCAGGGCAGTCTACCCGGGGAATTGAGTTCGCCGCTAAGCACGCCGAAGCCGTTTTTACCATCCAGCGCGACCACGCCGGCATGAAGAGGTATCACGACAAATTAAAAAATAAAATGATCGAATTTGGGCGCGACCCGGATAGCTGTAAGGTTTTCTATGGTCTACAAGTCTTCGTCGGCGAGACCGAAGAAATTGCCCGAGCCAAGGCCAGTCTTCACAATGCGATGGTGACGGACGAAGCCGGGATGACCATGCTTTCGGGCCACTTGAGTCATGATCTGGCAAGGGAAGATCCCGACGCGACCGTCGCAGGAATTGAAGTTTCGGGTTTACAGGGTCTGATAGACGCATACCGGGACAGCATATCGGAAAGCGATGCCAAACTCCGGGAAATAGCCCATCATCACGGCGTTAGTGTCAGCGTTCCCCAGGTCGTGGGCGACGCTGAACAAGTCGCGGACTGGATGGCAGAGACCATGGAGGCGGTCGGAGGTGACGGATTTCTTTTGTCGCCCGCCTACATTCCCGGATCAACGGAAGAATTTTGTGAACTGGTTATTCCAATTCTTCAAGCACGTGAGTTGGTTCGAGATAAGTATATTGACGGCACTTTGAGGGACAATTTGCTCGCATTTTGATCTACTGGTGCGTCGTCCGATATCTTCACAGTCGTTCACGCATTCGAGTGATACGTAACTATTGCTTAAAAGCCGGATAGTTTCTGGGAACATTGTAATTGGGGAGTATCATGAAACCCTTGGACGGCATCAGAGTTTTAGATCTCACCCGGTATCTCGCCGGGCCCCACTGCACCATGCTGCTGGGTGGTCTTGGCGCCGATGTCATTAAGATCGAGCCGCCGGGACGCGGCGATTTTTATCGCGATCGCGCTCCTTACGGCGGACCGCAAGGGTGTTCCAGCAAGAGACTTACCGAAGAGGATATCGGCATAGGACTGATCCATCGGGCCCGTAACAAAAAGAGCATCACGCTGGACTTGCACTCCGACGAGGGTCGGGCATTGTTTGCGCGCCTATGCGAGAAGTCGGATGTCATTGTCGAGAATTACTCCCCCGGTGTCATGGACGAGATGGGGTTTTCGTACGAGAGCTTGAAACATCTTAATCCTCGGATCGTTCTGTGCTCGATCTCGGGATTTGGGCAAACCGGTCCCCTGAAGAGCCGACGCGCCTACGATCCAATCATTCAAGCCATGAGTGGCTTGATGTCAATCACCGGATTCGCCGGGCATCCGCCGCTCCGAACGGGCGCGGCGATCGCCGATACGGCAACGCCGATGATCGCGGTCATCGGGATCCTCTCGGCATTGATGCAGCGTAAAGCTTCCGGACACGGCGACTGGGTTGACGTTGCCATGCTCGATTCTCTGATGTTTCTGATGCCGGAAGTGATTGAATATTTTCAGGGTGGCGCTCTCACGCTCCCCATGGAAAACCGCCACCCGGGTGGAGTTCCCTTCAATTTATTCGAGGCGTCAGACGGTCACGTCTTCATCGCCGTCGTCACCGACAACGATTGGAATAACTTGCTTAGCGCGATGGATCGGAAAGACCTGGTTGGCGACCCCCAGTTTAGCGGACTGCCAAACCGTCTTGAGCACTTGGATGAAATCGAGGCGATGATTAAAGATTGGGTCAAAGAGCACTCACGTGACTACGTGGTCGACGTTCTCCAAGCAAACAAAGTCGCGGTCGGTCCAGTTCTATCGATGTCTGAATCTTTGGACAGCTCCCAACTTAGAGATCGGGAGATGCTAGTTCCCCTAAAGCACCCCAACAGCGAAAAAATTCCTGATGTTGTCGGGCTTGGGATGCCGATTCGCTTCACCGAGAATCCGATCCGTTTCGACCGGCGGGCTCCAGCGCAGGGCGAGCACAACGAAGAGATATTTGGAGATCTGCTTGAAATCGGACCTGGAGAATTGGCCGAACTTAAGGCCCGGGACGTCATCTAGATTCGAAGTCGGGCGCTATGCCTGTGCCTCCATCTTCTGATTATTGTGCTCTAGCAGTAACGGCCGGACCATGCGCCCGAAGCGCTCGGCTTCCGCATCATGTAAATAACCCGAGAGACAGAAGGAATGACAACCAACATCAATGAACTGTTGGAGAGTAGCCGCACACTGTTCCGGATTGCCCACAACGGCGATACCCGCCCCCGCGCGCACCTTTGTGATGCCGGCCCAGAGGTTGGGCCCCAACATACCATCTTCGA
The DNA here is from genome assembly GCA_029941135.1 of Alphaproteobacteria bacterium. Taxonomy (GTDB): domain Bacteria; phylum Pseudomonadota; class Alphaproteobacteria; order JAPYRI01; family JAPYRI01; genus JAPYRI01. Next base: position 22,116 of record JAPYRI010000022.1, read on the forward strand.
TCTTCGAAAGCTCCTTCATCCGCGTGTTGGCCACCGAGACATTAAACATGTTTCGGACCATTTCCTTGTGCGCTTCGCTCGCACCATCGACCAGGGACCGCGCCGCATCCCAGGCGTCTTTTTCCCGCTCCCGGCAGATAATTTGCAGGCGCATGCCAAATCCTATTTCGTTGCGCCGTTCGCGCTGGGCGGCGAGCTTGCGGATTTCAGAGATCTGAGCGCCGATCCGCTCGGGTGTGTCGCCCCAAAAAAGATGCACATCCGCGTGCTTTGCCGATAGCTCCCACGCCCGCCGCGACCCGCCGCCCAAGTAAAAATCTGGATATGGCTGCTGGAGGATTGGCGGACGAATGAGCGCCTTCTTAAGCCGATAATAGGTCCCGTTAAAGTCTATTGCGCCCTTGGCCGTCCACAGCTCTTTGAGGATCGTGACCTCTTCGTCCATCACGTCGTAGCGTTCTTCCTTTCTGAATTTAATGCCTTCGGCTGCGGCTTCCTCGTCGCTGGCGCCCGCGATCAGATTGATACAAATCCGGCCTCCGGACAGACGATCGAAGGTCGAAATCATCTTTGCGAGCAGTACTGGGTTGATATATCCGGGCCGGGCGGCAACAAGCATTTTGATCGATTTAGAGCGCGCAACCATCATTGCACTGGCGATCCATGCCTCCCAGCACATGGTTTGAACCGGGATCAGCATATATTCGAAACCCGCTCGCTCCGCCGCCAGGGTTACCCTTTCGAACATATCTACCGACTGTTCGACCTGAGTGGGTTGAATGAATGACGTAGTGTCGCCATTGGTCGGAAGAAACCATCCAAATTCTAAAGACCGCATAACCGGAGTCCCCTGGCTATAGAAGAGATAAATTGGCATCGGATTTCATGCGATGCTTTGAGCTGCTTAAAAGTAGTTTATCACAATGCTAACCTACTGACCATAATGGTGCTATCTTGGTTTGGGGAATTCGAATATCGGCTTGAGCCTTGTCGCTGTCATCTAAACTTGGGGGAGAAAAATGGCTAAGAAGAAAATGCACTTGGTTGGCTTCATGATTAACAGTCCCATGTGCCATTCCATTTCAAGTTGGACGCACCCACGGGACCGAGTCGGCTACAAATGGACCGAGCCCGAGGTGTGGCAGGAAGTCGCGCGAACCCTGGAGCGGGGGAAGTTTGACGCGCTGTTCCTGGCGGACGTCATGGCGCCTTTCGGCAAGTATAAAAACCGTATGGATGAAGCCTTGCGGTATGCGCTTCAGTTTCCTACTCACGATCCCTTAGTCTTAATACCAACAATGTCGGTCGTGACCGAGCATCTGGGTTTCGCGGCCACGGCTTCCACCACTTACAATGACCCCTATACACTCGCGCGCCGTTTTTCGACCCTGGACCATCTGACCAAGGGACGCATTGGATGGAACATCGTCACCTCGATCCAGACCAACGAAGCGCGTAATTTCGGCCAACAGGAAATGCCCTCCCATGATGTTCGATACGCGCGCGCGCGCGAATTCCTGGAAGTATGCAACAAGCTGTGGTCGAGCTGGGAACCGGACGCGGTGGTCATGGACAAAGAAAACCAAATTTTCACGGATCCCACCAAAGTAAAAGCCATCAACCATAAAGGTATTTTTTTTGACGTGGCCGGACCGCTATGCTGTGCACCGTCACCCCAGGGACGGCCCGTGATCATTCAGGCGGGCGCATCCGAGCAGGGGCGCGACTATGCCGCACAGCATGCGGAGTATGTTTTTGGTTTACAACTTAACACTGCGGGGATGAGGGCCTTTTCAGATGATATCCGGAAGCGGGCAGTCAAAAAATTTGGCCGCAAGCCCGAGGAAGTCAAAATTATGTACGGCATCCAGGTTATTCTGGGCCACACCGAAGCCGAGGCTAGGGCAAAGCAAAAAATGATGGCGGATCTTGTACCATTCGAGGGCGCCATGGCGATCCTGTCGGGGCATTTGAATTTTGATTGGTCGGAATACGATCTGGACGCGCCGCTGGAAAATATCAAAACCGAGGGGGTGCAGGGTATTCTCGATGCGATGATCGGAATGATCGGGGGGGAGAAGGCGCTTACATTGCGGGAAGCCGCATTGATGCACGGGCGGAGTGTGTCCATGCCGCAGGTCATGGGAACAGCCGAGCAGGTAGCGGATCAGATGGAAACCATGATGGACGAAGGTGGCGGGAACGGGTTCCAGATCACACCGACCTACATCCCGGGTTCGTTTCAAGAACTCGTGGACGGCCTGGTACCCGTGCTCCAAAAACGCGGCCTCCACCGAGAGGAGTACACAGGCAAAACACTGCGCGATCATTTGCGGGAATATTGAGAGCTGCGGTTTTCGTCGTCATCCGTGACGGCAACTAATTGTGCCCGGAATAAAAGAAATGACCGAGAGTGACAGTTTTGCACTTGGACCGGACGGCGAGGTCGCGCACGAGCGGAGTTACCTGGCTCATCTCATCATATTCGTATGCTGCTGCACCATGTTTGAAGGCTACGACGTTCTTATTCTGAACCTTGCGTTACCGCATCTCGGTGATGATTTTGGCGCAAATTCAGAGCAACTTGGCTATGCCGTGGGCATAATCAGTGTCGGAACGGTGATGGCCTTCACCCTGGTGCGCCTTGCGGACCGCTACGGACGGCGCGCGGTGTTTTTGGGTTCGGTGACAGGCTACACGGTATTCACGCTGCTCACCGCCCTCTCGGTGGGCCTGTACGATTTTGTCGCCTACCAATTCGTTGCGCGATTATTCATGGTGACTGAGATTGGCGTTGCCGCCATTATTCTGACCGAAGAAATGCCGCGCAGATACCGTGGCCTGGCAGTAACGTTGGTTTTTGGACTCGGCTTATTTGGCGGCATCGTCGGTTCTTTGATCTATCCGTTTCTGATAGAAATTGATCTTGGATGGCGGGGACTCTATCTCGCCGGCGGCGCCGTGCTGCCGATACTTTTATTTTACTGGAACCGTCTAAAAGAAACCCAGCGCTGGCAACTGGCTCAACACCGGACTCCCAAATCACGGACCTCGATGCTCGCAAGTTATAAGGAAATGGCATCCGTATTTCAGTCAAAATACCGCCGCCGCCTGTTGACCGGCGCCAGCATCTGGTTCGCCGTGAATGCCTGGAGCGCAAGCTGCCTGTTCTTCTTCGCCTACTACGTTACCAATGAACGTGGCTGGAGCGCGGCACAGGTCGGCTCGACCCTGACCATCGGTTATATGTTCGCGTTAGCCGGATATTTGTCCGCGGGCCCTTTGCTCGATTATGCCGGCCGGCGTTTTACGGTCTGCGCTTTTTTTATAGTCGGTGGGATCAGCACTATTACGTGCTTTTTGTCTGATTCGGACCTCGTCATAACGGTGTCGTATATCATTCTCCTGAGCACACAAGCGTTGTGGGCCATCGCCGCCACCATAACCAGCGAGATGTTCCCGACGGAACTTCGTGCCACCGGTAATGCGGTCGTAAATAATCTGCTGGGGCGTACCGGAATGGTGTTGGCGCCGAGTGTTGTCGGCGCGCTGTCGGCATGGCTCGGGTCGGTCGGACAGGCGGTGGCCATTGTGGCCGTTGTACCGTTTCTGATTGTCCCGATTGTCCTGTTGCTGCTTACCGAAGCGAAGGGCAAATCGTTGGAAGAGATTTCATAGTTAAGCTGGCTGCCCAAAAAATGAATCATAACTGAATTAGCGTTATGCTAATATAACAATGAAAACGCCTGGATCTCGTAAAAGTAACTCAATTCACTTCGCAACCACGCACTACATAGGAGGTATCATGTCCGAGACCAAAGCTGCCCGAGTTCGCGCCAAACTTAACCATCCTATGATCGATGGCGACTCCCACATTGTGGAGTACATGCCAGTTTTGCGGGATATGCTCCGCGAGGTCGGGGGCGCCAGTGCGGAGAAAAACTTCGTGACCGCAATGGGCCACGGTCTGTTGGATTCCGGGAAAAAGAGCTGGTACGACATGACTTGGGACGAACGGCGCGATAACCGCGGGATGCGTCCGCCGTGGTGGCCCCTCCCGACCAAAAATACCATTGATCGCTGCACCTCGATGATCCCTAAACTTTATCACGAGCGGATGGACGACTTTGGGCTCGATTACGCGGTGCTCTACCCCACGGTCGGTTTGCTTTTTCCGCATATGGCCAACGATGAGATGCGCGCTCTTAGCTGCCGCGCATTTAACGAATACGCCGCCGCCTATTATGACGAGTACGCTGACCGTATGACGGTGGCGGCCACGATACCACTCCACACTCCGGAAGAAGGTATCCGCGAGCTTGAGCACGCAAAAAATTTGGGGCTGAAAGTGGCTGTAATTCCCGCTTACGTAAAACGGCCTGTGGCGGCATTCGCAAAGCTGCATCCTAAGCTGGCGCATCACGTGACGTGGCTGGACAGCTATGGGATCGACAGCGAGCACGATTACGACCCGTTCTGGGCGAAATGCATAGAACTTGGTTTTTCAGTTTCAGTTCACTCGGCGGGAATGGGCCTCGAGGAACGCAGCTCGATGTCGAATTACATGTACAACCATATGGGGCACTTCGGCGCCGCCGGAGAAGTCCTAACAAAGTCGCTCTTAATGGGTGGTGTCACGCGGCGCTTTCCGAAGCTCCGCGTTGCACTTCTGGAGGGCGGCGTGGTTAATGGGTCGCGGTTGTATGCCGACATTGTTTCCCGCTGGAAGAAGCGGCGGTTGGAAAGCCAGGACAACCTTGATCCGGCCTCGCTTGACGTCAAGCTCGCACAAGACCTTTTCTCGCGATATGGGAATAATGCTATTCTCAACCATCTCGACGAACTGGAAAAGACCATTCACCTCCGGCCGCATGCTATTTCCGAGGATCTACGGGATGACTTCGCCGCTATGAAGATCACGAGAAAAGAGGAAATAGAGGATATCTTCATCCCCAATTTCTACTTCGGTTGTGAATCCGACGACCCTCATGCGGCACTTGCATTTAACACCAAGATTAATCCTTTTGGGTCCGAGTTACGCGCGTTCATGACCTTCGATCTCGGTCATTGGGACGTTACGGACATGGGGGAGGCGGCTGCCGAAGCTTATGGACTGGTGGAGGAAGAACTCATCACCCCGGAGAACTTCCGCGCCTTCGCCTTCAGCAATGCGGTCCAGCTCTATTGCACTGCGAATCCTGACTTTTTCAGGGGAACGGCCATTGAGACGGTAGTTGCCAGCGAATTAGGTCAGCTAAAGGAAGCAGTCTGATCGGAACGGCATGACCATTCTATAGAGGGTGTAGACGGTGAAGAAAAAGAAGATGCACTTCGCGCAGTTCGTGATGCATGGGCCGACCTATCACAGTTTGGCCATGTGGCGGCATCCCGAAACCCGTCGGGACCTGCCGTGGGACCGCCCCGAGCTTTATCAACACATCGCGAAGGTCTGCGAGCGCGGCAAGCTCGATATGGTTTTCTTCGCGGATCTCAGTTTTATTTCAGACGCCTTTCAAAAATCTCTTGCGCCCGCTCTTCGCTGCGCCACCCAGGCCCCCATGCATGATCCCATGCCGCTGCTTTCGTGGATGGGCGCCGTGACCGACACCATCGGGCTCGCCGCCACCTTTTCCATCAGCCACCATCATCCCTTCTACGCCGCCCGGGTGTGGGCCAGCATCGACCACCTGACCCGCGGCCGAGCCGCCTGGAATATCGTTACTTCGGTCAACCACAATGAATCGAACAACTATGGCGAGGACGCTCTTTTGGAGCACGACCTTCGCTACGACCGGGCCGAAGAGTTCATGGAGGTGTGTAAAAAACTGTGGAATAGTTGGGACGAGGATGCGGTTCGTGCAGACCGGGAAGCAGGTATTTTCGCCGACCCAGAGAAGGTCCATCGTCTCGACCACGAGGGCCGTTTTTTTCGTTGCCGGGGGCCACTCACAGTAACGCGCTCGCCGCAAGTTGGTCCCGCCCTTATCCAGGCCGGGGCTTCACCCAAAGGGCGCGCTTTCGCCGCGAGGCACGCCGAGGCCATCTTCGCCATAAATCACTTTGCCGAAGGCGCCGCCGACTACTACGCCGACATCAAAAACAGAATGGAAAACGAGGGGCGAAATCCTGATCACTGCAAAATACTTTTCGGCGTGCAGCCGATCATCGCCAAAACCGAAACCGAAGCGCGGGATAAACAAGCACTTCATAACGAATTGGTTCCGGACGAAGGCGGACTGGCCATTCTTTCAAGCCATATGGATTACGATCTGTCGAAACTTGAACTCGACGATGTAATGCAGCCGATTGCGCTGCCAGGCCTCCAGAGTATGGCGGAAATGTACTCGCGCACAGCGGGCAAGAAGTTGACCCTGCGCGAGGTTGCCAAGATGCATGGAGAAAGCGTCAGCTTGCCCCAATTCGTGGGCACCTCTGAACAGGTGGCGGACCAACTTGAGGCCTACTTCGACACCGTGGGCGGCGATGGCTTTATGCTCTCGGCCACCCACAGCCCGGGCGCGATCGAAGAGTTTGTCGATCTGGTGATTCCGGAACTCCAAAAGCGCGGACGTTTCCGCACGGAGTATGCCGGTAAAACACAGCGCGAACACCTGCTTCAGGAGTGAAGCGACGGACTCCGCGCCCATCCGGGACGCCTTTATTCGATAACAATATCCGTGGGGACAATGCCGTCGAAATGCTTCCGCTGGTAATTCCACGGGGTCTGGGGTTGTTGCCGGCCCTTCTCGTCGGTCGCCCGCGCCATGATTTGATAAACGCCAGGTTTCACCGCGTCCCAAACGTAATTCCAGCGCACCCACATCCAACGGTCGTGAGATTCTTCAACATGGGCGTCCTCCCACGTCGTCCCGCCATCGACGCTGACCTCGACCCCGACGATCGCCCCTTCTCCGCTCCAAGCCAAGCCGCGCACCGGATGGGTCCCGGCCGGCAGGGGGGAATCCTCGTCGATCGGGTCGAGGATAACCGCCTTAACTCCCAGCGCCGTACACATGACTTTATTGGGGTCTTCCGGCGTGTCACCCAGAACGAAATATTCGGTCTGGTGGTAGCAGTCGGGCATGTGGTCCATGACCTCGATCTGCTCGATCCATTTGACCCACCAATTGCCCGACCAGCCAGGGACTACAAGGCGCAACGGTGCACCATGGATGTGGTGCAAGTGTTCTCCATTCATAGCCCAAGCGAGGAGCGTGTCTGGGTGCAAGGCCTTCTCCATCGGAAGGCCCTTGTCGTAATTGATTACGCCTGGGTCTTTCACCTCAATGTCGTCCCGGCCCGAAGAAAGGTATATCAAACTTGGGTCTGGCCGGCCGCGGTCAAAGCCTTGGAAGCGAACAGCAACTGCATTCGACTTGACGCCGGCCAATTTTAGGACCTCCCGCAGGGGGACGCCGGAAAATTCGCCGGCGCTCGACATGCCCGTCGTGGGCAGCGAGTTTCCGATGGCCTCTATTGACAGCTTTTTTCCGTCTTTGGGTTTCAGGGCACTAAAATCCATTTCCTTGGGCGACACCAAGGAGGGTTTCTTGCCGTCCTTATGAAGATAATTGAAGAACATGGTGTCGTTACCTGCACATTCCGTAACTGCCCGCACGGTTTGCGACGGCAACTTCTTCAGGTCCTCCAGCGTAAGCGTGAGCGGCTTTTCGACCTCGCCGCAGATTTCCATTTCCCAATCATCCGGGTGGATAGGTTCCGGCATATCGAGTTGAGCCACGATGTAATAGAGATCGGTTGGCGTAATGCGGCCTTCGAGTTCGGTCATGGGGGTCGTGGCGAAGATTGTCCGCCCTTCCGCGTCGTTAGCTTCCAACGATTCGGGCCGTTTACGATCCGGCCAACCGCGGATCCAACCGCCCTCAATTTCCCGTCGTGGCATGACTTTATCTCCTCCCCTAAAACGACCGCATCACAGCATGCAACTCATTACTTTTTCGCGTATACTAAGGTTTAACATAAGCTAGCATAATGCTAAACTGATTATAAAATCACCTTGAAATCAAAGATATAAAGGCATTGTAGTGCATGCCGCATCAGATTACCCGTACTGGCCAAGATCGAGCCGCCACCGAAGCCGCCCTTGAGGACGCGGCCATGCGTCTGCTTGATCGCAACGGTGTTCTGGCGGGCCTTAATCTGCGGGAAGTCGCCGCCGAGGCCGGCGTCAACCGGGGTCTGGTTTATCATTATTTTGGTTCGCGCTCGGCGCTGTTGCAGCGAGCATTGCGGCGAAACGCGCGTGAACGTATCGGCGCCATTTCAGATGCTGAAAGACTACCGTTTCGCGAACGAATTCTGCGTTACTGGCGAACAATTACAAAATACCGTCGGGAGGTTCGCCTTGTCACTCTGCTGCTACTCGATTCCAAGGATGCGGTATTTGAATCAGGTGAGGGACCACAGCTTACCCCTATTCGAAAACAAACCATTCAAGCCTTTGTGGAAGATCAGGAAAAAGGTTTGATCGACGGTGATATCAATCTGGACGGTCTTCATGCGGTAATCATCTCCCTGGTGTCGGGCTATGCAATCTATCGCGACGAATTAGCGAGGTCGGCCAAGATGCCCGCCGACATCCTGGATGAAAAGGTCGAAGCAATTTTCGGAAAGATGCTAGAGGCTTTACAAACCGGCGGTCAAAAAAAATAAAACCGACTATAATTTTTCATGATGCGCCTTTTTCCTCAATGACCGGGTGAGGGCGGAAATCTGGGATCGACCTGATGTTTATCATTATGCTAAGTTACAGGCTCCAAAACAAGAACGGACTGACACAAGCGTGATTCACATCGTCGTCTGCGCGAAATGGATTCCAGACCCAGAGGTCACTGCGACCGAGTTCAAGATTGATCCCGAATCCTTACGGCGGGCTGAAATCGCCGGGCTCGCCCTGGTAATGAGCCCCTATGATGAGCAGTGCTTCGAGGCCGCGTTGCGCATTCGCGAGCAGGCGGACGAAGAGGTTAAAATCACGGCGCTTTGTCTGGACACGGACCCGATGATCAAGTTGTTCCGGCAGGCTTTCTCGTGGGACGTGGAAGCGGGCTTTTTTCTGTGCGACCCGGTCTTTGAAGACAGCGATGGCTACACAACCTCATTCGCCCTGGGAACGGCAATCCAAAAAATTGGCGACGTGGACCTGATTCTGACCGGACGCCAAGCGGCGGACGGCGACGAGGGCATGGTCGGATTTGGCATAGCCGAGCATCTGGGAATTCCTGTTCTTCCGTGCGCAGCCGAAGTAAAAGTTCAGGATGGCTCGGTCATAATCGAGCGGGTTCTGGACAATGGGTTTGAAACCCTGGAAACGCCGCTTCCCGCAGTGGTAACCGTTTCCAACGAAATAGGCGAAGCCCGCAGGCCAAGCATGCGCCAAGTCATGCGCGCCGCGCGACAAAAACCCACCGTATGGTCGGCGGAAGATATCGGGCTCGATGCCGCGCAACTGGACACGTCCGCCATGCGCCTCACAGTGGAAGATATCTTTGTCCCGAAAGTTGATCACAGCTGCGAGTTCATCACGGGCGAGACGCCGGGCGATCTGGCGGAAGCTCTGGTCGGCAAGCTGCGTGAACTGCGGGTGATCCCATGAGCGCGACGGGGGTCTTGATCTGGGCCGAGATCGCGGATGGCGCCGCCACGGCGTCGAGCTACGAATTATTAGGGCTGGGGCGTCGCCTCGCCGATGACATGGGTGGCCCACTCTCGGCCGTCGTCCTGGGGCCGGAAAGCGCAGCCGCGATCGAACAACTCATTTCCCGCGGCGCGGATAGTGTCTACGTTTTTGACGATCCTGATCAGAGCGAATTTCACACCGATGCCGCGCTCCTGGTTCTTGAAGCTGCCGCAGACAAGGTCGAGCCGGCTTTATTTTTGTTGCCGCACTCAAGCTACGGCACTGAGCTTGCGCCAAGGCTCGCGTTTCGCAACGAATCAGCGCCGGCAATGGGTTGCGTGGATGGGCGCGTCGAAGACGGCAAACTACTTCTAACCCGGCCCTGCTACGGCGGACGGGCACGTGCGGTCGTGAGTTTTCGTTCAGCCCCGGCGATTGCCACCCTACGGCCAAAATCTCAAGAACCTTTGGCAGCAGAGCCCGGACGGCAGGGTGAAACGATCTCGCTCGATATCAACATTCCTCCCGAAACTATCCGCGTGAACGTCAGAGAGAGACGGCAGAATGTCGAACAAGGCGTGCGGCTCGATGAGGCGGAAATCGTGATTTCGGGCGGGCGCGGCCTCGGCGGTCCGGACGGGTTCAAGATTCTGGAAGAGCTGGCGGACGCGCTTGGCGGCGCGGTGGGCGCCAGCCGGCCAGCCTGTGATCTGGGCTGGTACCCTCAGGCGCACCAGGTTGGCATATCGGGCAAGACCGTAGCGCCGGATCTTTATATCGCGGTCGGCATCTCGGGTGCCGGGCAACATATGGCTGGCTGTGCCGGCGCCAAAGTATTGGTGGCCATCAACAAAGACCCCGACGCGTCGATATTCTCGTATGCTCATATTGGCATAGCCTCTGAGTACCAGGAGATACTTCCTGAAATATTGGAACTGATACGCCGCTAGAGCCGTCGGGATATCGCCGAAATGACAAAGTCACTTTCCGAGATCATTGATTACCGGTTTGGTTATGGACGAACGTCGACACTATTCTTTAGTCACCCGATGGAGTCTTTCCAATGTGCGGACTAAGTGTCGGTTATCCGGCATACGGTAGGTACACGTCCATGAGATTACCCCCAAAATTGGTGGTGCGCACAGAAAGTTATGACGACAGTGAGTTTGAAGCAGAGATCTCCGCCCATGACCCGACTTCGGGACTAAATCATGTAGGGGTGAGCCGCGACACCGGCGTCTTCATACAGGCTGGTTCGGACAACGTTCCCAGGGTTCCTGAATTCGGGGATCACGTATTTTCCGAACATTTCGATGCTTGCCATTATTTTGCTATGGCCATGCCCATCCATCCGCAAGATGACCTCATCGACGCCCATGCTTTCGAACACGCGTAGTCTTTTGATAATGTCGTCCGGGGTGCCGATCAGAAACCACGGCAAAGCATCGACCAGATAGGGAAGGTCGTCGGCGTGGTTACCGAGCGTCTTTTTTACATCCGCCAGATAGGCGTAATCGGGACTGGTATCGCCGATGGCTCCGTAAAACGTCATGAGAAATTTCGCGAACCCAAGAGACGACGGGCGCGCCTCATCGAGCGCTTGCTCCTTTGTTGGCGCACAGTGAACGCCGACAATGCAAAGCGACATGTTTTCTGTGATTTGTGTGCCTGCCAGTGGCTCGGCGCTGGCGAGCCCGTCGCGGTAGGCCTTAATGCAGTCGTTCTGGTAATTCCATCCGAAGGGTGACGCGTTCATGGCGCCGATGCCAAGCTTTCCGGCGGTGGTGTGGGTTTCGATGCTGGTCGCGGACACGTGGATCGGCGGGAAATCGGGCTGGTACAGGCGGGGCCATACCTCGGTCGGGGATATGTCGTAGAATTTACCGTGGTGCTCGATCTTTTCTTCGGTCAAGGCTTTCACGCAAACTTCGAGCGTCTCACGCCACTCGGCTCTGGTCCCTTTTGCATCGATCTCGAAAGTACTGACCACGCCCGCGTTGTTGCCCCGGGCGGTACCAAACTCCATGCGGCCACGGGATAGGATATCGAGCGTCGCCAATCGCTCGGCGGTTCGGATCGGATGATTGAAGTGCAGCATCACGATGGACATGGTGCGCAGTTTGATCCGGCTGGTCGAGTAGGCCACCGCGCCGTACAAGACCTCGGGTGCGGAAATAGTTGCAGCCGGGCCGGTGAAGTGTTGCTCAGAACTTCCCCAAAAATCAAAGCCCATCTCTTCCAGAAATTGTGCTTCCCGAATAACTTCATGGTAACGCTCAGCCACGGATGCCCCTGGAGGCGTATCCCCTTCGGTCAAAAATCCGAATGTCATTGCCATCTGTCTCTCCTCCTTTTTTGATCCGGCGAAAGCGGGTCGCTCCCGCGCCTCGAAACCGTCGTATACACTGGCGTTCTTATTGTAGTTTTTTGTTCAGCTAATAAGCTATCAGATTGTCCCGCCGTCCCCCAGGTGCTCGGTGTGCACCAGCCCCCGCATCGGAAAGACGGGCACGACGAGGTCCGCGAACTCCTCCACCATGCCTGTCATGCAGGCCAGCCAAATAAGGAAATCTTCTCCGGCCACCGTCTCCAGGGTCTCTTGCATCCAATCCGCTACCTGTTCTGGCGTCCCGACGACCAACGGATCACCTCAGTACTCCCGAACACCTTAGCAATCTCGCCGACTGTCATTTGCCACCCTTGATCGGGGTCAGAGAATGGATAAGTTCGGCCCTAGTCCGGGCCACGTCTTCGTTCTGGTATGCGTCGCAGACACCGCTGCCTATATCCGCAGAAAAGATGAAATCGAAATTGGCTAACTCGGCCAACCTGGCCATGTATTGCCATATCTCCGGCCGGTCGAAGCGATGGCCCCGCTTGATGTTACGCGGCTGCTTCCGGCCGCCGACGGTATGGTGCGTCACAGGCGGACTGGAGAAGAGACCTAAATGGATTTTTCCCCCATAACTCCTATCTCTGCTCGCCCTGCACGTGCCCGCGTGACCAGAGTGGCATGTGTTCCCTAAAAGAAACTGTTCTGCGGCAGATACTCGCCATTAACGATGTAGTCAGCTATGGCGCGTGATTTGTAAGGAGTAGGATTATGCGAGGACAAGGTCCGGATATTGCGCCAATGGCGATCAAGATCCGCGCTTTGTTTGATTGCCGACGAACCGCCCACATCGAACAACATGGTCGCGGCGCGAGGCGCAATCTCATCAATCATTACCTTCGCTTGCGCTGCCAGAAGCGAGCCGCGATGGGTGAGATCGAAGTCTGTCACCCCGTTGACCAGCGTCGCAAGCGCTTCGTCCTGGGCGTCGGCCGCGGCCATAACGACGGCTTCGGCTGCGATCGCGCTACTCGCGATCCGTCCAATGACGTCTAGCAGCAGCGGATCGGCAGCAGCGGTCTCCGCGCTGCCATGCGAATAAGTGCGTTCGCGTTTACGTACAAGTTGCACTGCATCATTCAATATGCTCCGCAGTACGCCGACTATAATGGCCGTCAGGATCAGCTGGCAAAGCTGTCCAAGGAGATACGGCTCAGTGGGAATTTGCGGAGATTCACCATCTACTTCTGTCATGAGTGTCGCCTGCAACAGCTCATCCGCGCTTACAATCGCGTCGTCAAAATTAATGGTCCCGCTGCCGGTCAGTCGTTGGCCGATCCCATCCCAGTCATCTTTCATGTCGACGCCGTCCCGGTCGGTCGGAATCACGGCCGAGGCTAATTCCCCTTCCGGATTCGACGCTATAACCCGGACCCAGTCCGAGTACAGGCTACCCGTGCAGTAGTATTTCGTGCCGTTCAGGACATAGCCGTCGCCCTTCGGCGTGAGTTGAGTTTGCAAGACAAAAGCGCCGACCGCAGCGCTGCCCCCAATTTCGGTTACAGCGTTGCCGAATATGTCGCCAGCTACGATTCGCTCTAGCCAGCGGTCTCGGTCCGCAGAGTTGGTCAGGCGCATCAGCTCTTCGACGAACCAGAAGTGTGCGCGCAAGATGTGCGGAATATCGGGGTCCGCTTCGGCCAGGTCGATAAGGGCCGCGAACAATTCGCGTATGCTGCAGCCTCCACCGCCTTGTGCTTGCGGGACCCGCAGCGCACCCAGGCGGGATTGCCGGACGATGTCGATCGCAGCATGCGGGTTAACTCCTTCGAGCTTGCTCTCGGCCGCACTACGCCCAATGTCCTCGATCACCTGGAGATATTCAGGGGTACCGTACCGTACCGGCTGGCAATTGTCGGTACGGCATTGCATCTTTGCGGATAATTTACTGCTCATTTTGGTCCCCTATGAAACCGTGCAGGGATTTTAAGTTTGCCCGGCTTTCTGAATATACTTACATTCTTTAGCATTATGATAATCATCGCAACCATAATCAGTATTTATCAGCTTCTTGTATTGGAATGCCGAATTTAGCATACTGCTAAATAAATGCTACGCTCAGGAAACACGTGAAACACGCCAGCTGGTCACCGGACGCGCACAAGGAGGAAACACCATGAAGAGCAACACTTTTCTCAGCCCGATTAAGGTGCGTGCCAAGG
>JAPYRI010000023.1:0-12190 GCA_029941135.1 Alphaproteobacteria bacterium
GTATTACTCTCCACACCCTTGCAGAACAAGTCTCAGCCGACATGCTATGGCGTAAATTGATACGCCAGTCATTTTTACCCCGTATCAGTGATGAAGAAGTCGATCGCATTATTGCTCAGCGCGAGGCCGCCAAAGGAGAAACAGAGTATGAGCTCGCTGAAATTGTTTTAAGAGCCGCCAAACCCGAAGATCGGCTGGAAACTTTGAGAGCGTCAAACAAATTACTTGAGCAGCTTCGTCGCGGGGCAACTTTTCCTGTGGTTGCCAGGCAGTTTTCCCAAGGCTCCACTGCCGCCAACGGTGGTGATATCGGTTGGGTTCAATTGAACCAATTACCGGCGGAGTTGGCCAAAGAAGTCCAAAACATGACCCCTGGTGAAGTCGGTGCCCCAATATTTTCGGATGGGAGTTATCACATTCTGTTGCTCAAGGAATCGCGAGAAATATTGGGTCCCGATATCACATTGACAGAAATGCATCTTAAACAAATTTTCTTTGACTTGCCTGAGGATGCCGACGCGCAACAACAACAAGACGCCAAAGATTTATCCGACATCGTGCGGTCTTCAGTTACGAGTTGCGACGACATTGGTGCATTGGTCGGGGAAGGTGGCGCCTCACGGACTTCCGACTTAGGCCGAATTATGATGGGGGAATTACCGCCTCAGATCAGAGCCGCAGTAGCGGACTTGGAAATAGGTGTGCCGAGCGATGCGATCCGTACGCCCACAGAGGTGGTTCTTATGGTGATTTGCGACCGCAAAGAACCACCGGATCAAGCGCCGACCAAGGACTCAATCACCCAGCGGCTTCATGAACGCCGCATGGCAATGATGGCGCGCAGGTATTTGCGTGATTTACAGCGCGACGCTATCATCGACATTAGGTAATCCTCACCAGGGCACTGCCATTCGTAATACAGAAAAACAATGTGTTGCCCCCTTGGCTGTCACCATGGGAGAGCCTGCGGGCGTGGGCGGGGAACTGACGCTCGCCGCCTGGGCACGCCGGAACACAGACCAATTGCCGCCTTTTTTTGTCCTGGATGATCCCCAGCGGCTCATCAGCTTAGCCCGCAAAATGTCCGCCGAAGTCCCAATTGTACCGATCTCATCTCCGGAAGAAGTGGCAATGGTTTTTGATCGGGCATTGCCGATTCTCAAACAAGAGCTTTATGTTGAGTCGGTTCCGGGCAAACCTGATCCGGCCAACAGTGGCGCGGTCATCTCATCGATTGAAAAGGCGACAGCTTTAGCATTGGCGCATCGGGTTGGTGGCATCGTCACCAATCCGATCCACAAAGAAACTTTAATCGATGCGGGGTTTGCCCATCCAGGTCATACAGAATTTCTGGCGGCACTGACCGGTGGTACACCTGTTATGATGCTCGCATCATCGGATTTAAAAGTCGTGCCCATGACCACCCATGTGGCACTCAAGAATGTGCCCGGTCTGCTGACCGTGGAAAAAATCATTGAATGCGGACAAATTATCGTCCGCGCGCTGAGCAACGATTTCGGTATCAGTACACCACGTCTGGCAATTGCCGCGCTTAATCCCCACGCGGGAGAGGGCGGTATATTTGGTAGCGAGGAACAAGAGATCATAAAGCCTGCCATGCAAGTATTGGCAGCGGAAGGCATTCAAGTGACTGGCCCCCATCCGGCCGACAGTCTTTTCCGCGCTGAAGCTCGCAAAGGTTACGATGCGGTGCTGTGCATGTATCATGACCAAGCCTTGATACCTTTAAAAACGCTCGATTTCGAGCGCGGTGTAAACGTCACACTAGGGTTGCCGATTGTTCGCACGTCGCCTGATCATGGCACGGCGCTCGACCTCGCAGGCACGGGTAAAGCAAGTGCTCAAGGTTTGATAGCGGCCCTAATCCTGGCCGCAAATATTGCCCAAAGTCGTGCCGACACATTGGCGGTAGAGCGGTGACCATCTCTAAACCATCCACTCAACTACCACCACTGCGCGACGTCATTTCCCGACATGGTTTGCGCGCCCGCAAGTCGATGGGGCAAAATTTTTTGCTCGATCTAAATCTTACTCGCCGCATCGCCCGGGCCGCCGGCCCGCTCGATAAAACTACCGTTTTGGAAGTCGGACCCGGTCCTGGCGGTCTCACCCGTGCCCTCATGGAAGAAGGCGCCGATATCGTCATTGGAGTTGAGACCGATACCCGCGCCATAGCGGCGCTGACAGAGTTGCAAGCAGCATACCCAGGACGTCTCTCGATTGTCTGTAATGATGCATTGAAAGTGGACGAATTAGCATTGCTTGCCCAGTTTGGTCGAGCTTCAGTGGATGTCAAAGTAGTGGCCAACTTGCCCTACAACATCGCCACGCCTTTGTTGGTGAAGTGGTTGCTAAAAACGACCTGGCCACCCTGGTTCCGAAATCTAACTTTGATGTTCCAAAAAGAGGTGGCCCAGAGGATTGTGGCCATACCCGGCACGAAAGCTTATGGTCGCCTGTCTATCCTGGCCCAGTGGCGATGTGATGTAACGAGCCACTTCGACGTGCCGGCAAGTGCGTTTGTCCCACGGCCAAAAGTTACCTCCAGTGTTATTGGTCTTGTGCCTCGCAAAGAGCCCAGGGGATTGGCCCACCCGCAAGATATGGAAGCTGTTACCGCTGCGGCGTTTGGGCAGCGCCGTAAGATGCTACGCGGAAGCCTCAAATCCCTGGACTTCCAACACGGCGGCAGCGTTGAGCAGATATTGAGCATAGCAGACATTCCACCGACTGCTCGGGCGGAGGAGTTATCGGTCGCTCAATTTTGCAACCTTGCAAGCGCTTATGGAGAGGGAAAGGCCAATGGCAAATAGCGAAATAATCCGTTTTGACCTTGTTTCAATTTGATGCCGGCAGTCAAGAGAGAAGGCAATTTTGATGCCACTTCGCTGGTAAAATGAAGTGGGCCCCAATAATTCGTGTCAATTCCAGTGATCGGTGACAAGATCATAAAATCGAGAACATGGGTGTTTTCCACCGCGCCTGCACGTTCCACAATTCGCTGTTTACATTCGGACCATCGGGCAAATTCACGGCTGCCTGGCGCGGGTTGGGTAAAGTGGTGATAGGGCACAAAGAGAAATATTTTCTCAGTCGTAGGAGGCAGTTGCGCAAGTATCGCATCCATATATACGTGCGTCGGAAACTGAAGCTGTCGCCGATATTGCGCATACCCCTCAGGAGGCGGGGTTACCGCTGTCCGCGGTCGTGGTCTGCCGTCGCCGTAAAGGCTATTACGCACCTTAGCCAAATCATAGTCACTTTGCGGCGGCAGAAAGTTCGTGTATCCGTCGCGGCCATATTTCACGTCTCGCCACCCCGCAAGAGTGGCAAATTGACGTCCGGCCTGCTCGATCGCGCTGAAGTTGAGCAAAAAGAGCGCATCGTTCCAAGGATTGCCATCATAGAGCCACGGCGGAAAGGGTCGGAACGTGAACTTCGCCGGCACAGCGCCGGATTCGCACCAGGAAACATCTATACCAAACAGAATTGTCTTGGGCGTCGGATGCGCCGCCATAAACAAATTAAAAATCTGCTGTTGCTCATAAGCTGTAGCACTGTTCATTGACAGGTTGGCAAACTGACCACCAAACGCTTGTTCCATATCGTCTGGGCTCAGCAAGCGGGTGGTTGACGTGCCAAACACCGCACTATCAAAGCGCGGCGATGCCGCTAGAGCCGGGTAGGAAAAACGCTGATTGGTTGAAACCGCCGTGCGGTCCAACCGCGGTGAAAATGGCAAAGTGTCGTATGGATCTACGATCAGGACAAAGGCGTAGAGAAAGGCGAGAGTACCAAGTGCTACCGCAATCATGAGCTTGAAGAACTGGGCCCACATCTATCCGGTCCTAAAATTGAAAATAAATAAATTCGACATTGCGTCCGGCCCCTATTTCCAGAACTACAGCTACTAGGGCGAGGGCTGCCGCCACTGCCAATGCCGGTCTAGGCAACAAAACCTTTTGTACCAGATCATGGGAACATGGACCGAAGGCGGCAATGCCAATAGCCATAGCGATCAACATGAGGTCTTTAACTTTCGGCAAATGGCCCGCTTCTTCACTCACAAATGCAAGGGCACCATACAGATTAACTGCGGCGTCAAAGGATTCTGCCCGGAACAAAATCCAAGCCAGGAAGACAAACAGCAAAGTGAAGCACCACCCTACTGGTCTTGGTATTCGCATGCCACTGAACCGTTCCCACACCATATTGACACCAAGCGCGAGCCCGTGAACGCCACCCCAGGCAACGAATGTCCAGTTGGCGCCGTGCCACAATCCGCCCAGAAGCATTGTCAGCATGAGCGCGGTAACGTGACGCGTGACGCCGAGACGGCTCCCCCCCAATGGTATATAGAGATAATCTCGCAGAAACCTTGACAATGACATATGCCATCGCCGCCAGAATTCACGAATGCTGGTCGCACTATAAGGGGCGTTAAAATTAATCGGCAGGGTAAATCCGAACATCAGAGCAAGCCCAATGGCCATGTCGGAATAACCGGAAAAGTCGAAATAAATTTGTAATCCAAAAGCAAAATTGGCAAGCCATGCTTCCGCACTCGAAATGATGTCTCCCGCCGCCGCGCGGGCAAACACCGGGTCAGCGAGCAGGGCCATTCGATCGGCAACAAAAACCTTTTTTAATAATCCTACCAGTAACAGAATGCCTCCCTGGGAAAGACGCTTGGCCGTCCCCGTCCGCAATGGATCATGCGCGAGTTGAAAGATAAATTCATTGTGGCGGACAATCGGGCCGGCAATGAGTTGGGGGAAAAAGCTCACGTAGAGCGCATAATCGGAAAACTGGTACCTTGGCGCTGCGCCACGCTTTAAATCAGCGAGATAACTAATTTGCTGAAATGTGAAGAAGCTTATGCCCAAGGGTAAAATTATCGCCAGGGGTGCGCGCGTGTCGCCGTTCACCCACGCAACCGTGTCGGCAAAAAAGTCTGCGTATTTAAAAACACCAATGACCAGTAAATTAAGCGCGATGCCCAGCGGCATCAAATTGCGTTTGATAAAGACGGGACTATTTTCTGCAGTGACCCATTGCGCGAACATCCAATTAACCGTGATTGATCCCGCGAGTAACGGCAACAAACGGGCGTCCCAATAGCCGTAAAAAACGAACGAGGCGGCGATCAGCCACCAAACCCCAGAGCGCCCGCGGGCAGCTAGCGCGTAGTAGGCGAGCAGGGCCGCCGGCAGAAACAACAAGAGGAAAATCTGGCTGTGGAACAGCATGGAGAGCGGCGCTTAGACGCCTTCTCGCAACATTTTAACAAAATCAGGCAAACCGGGCTGACGCCCACGACGCAGACGTTCGGCATGCAAAATTGAACGCACACTAGAAAGCGCGGTTCCCAAATCGTCGTTGACTACTACGTAGTCATATTCAGCCCAGTGGCTGATTTCTTCGGACGCTTTGGCCATGCGAACGGCGATTACATCGGCTGGGTCCTGTGCACGTTTTTCCAGTCTCCGCTCCAGTTCGCCCGTCGACGGCGGCAAGATAAAAACACTCACCACCTCCGCGCGGGCCACGGCTTTCAGATTTTGCGTGCCCTGCCAGTCGATATCGAACAGCACATCGTTTCCGCTCTCAATCAGCTCGTAAACTTCAGATCGTGGCGTACCATAATAATTGCCGAACACTTTTGCGTGCTCAAGCAATTCGCCGCCTTCGACCATCAGGTTGAATTTCTCAAGATCGACAAAACGATAATCAGTTCCATCAGCCTCACCAGGACGCCGGGGACGGGTCGTGCACGACACCGACATGACAAGCTCTTCTTCAAGGGCAAGCAGGCGCGATGCAATTGTGCTTTTGCCCGCACCTGATGGGGATGATAGTACCAACATTAAACCGCGCCGGGAGTCGGTCATGGGCAGAGGTCCTTGTAATCATTCAACATTGCAACTCATAACAAACTATGGCGATTTGCGTCACTCAATATTGGCAACCTGCTCACGCATTCGATCAATGACTGCTTTAAGTTCAAGACCGATTGGAGTGAGCTCCATATCCGCGGATTTGGAGCACAGTGTATTGGCCTCGCGGTTAAACTCCTGCGCGAGAAATTCTAGTTTACGGCCAACCGGTCCCTCGGCATCCAATAGATCATATGCTGCCGCAACATGGGCCGACAATCGATCCAGTTCTTCGCGCACGTCAGTGCGCGTAATTAATATGGCAACTTCCTGCGCGATGCGTTCCTCCGGCAATGATGACGTGATGTCGAGCAAGGCATCAACTTGAGATTGGAGTTTCGATTTCAAGGCCTCCGGTTGCGCCGCTGCGCACCGGCGTGCACTTTCAATTAGGGTTTCCAACTGGCCAATATGATCCCGTAGAACTCTGTCCGTACGCACACCTTCGGCCGACCTTGCGGCCAAAAGATCATCAAGCGCCATGCCCAGCGATGTGAGTATCGCCTTGTTTCTCTCCTGCAATCCGGTTTCGTCATCAAGTGGCTCGGAAACCGTGAGCACCCCCTTTACGGAAAGCAAACCATCCAACCGGGGCGGTTCTATGCGCATCTTATTTGCAACATCGTCGGCAATTTTACCGATCTGGGCCAATAGATCTTGATTTACTGTGACGTCCATGGTGCCTGCAGCTCGACGGCAGGTGAGATTTAAGGCGACCGAGCCTCGGGCTAAACGCGCCGACACTAAATTCCGAACGTCACTTTCAATAACTTCCAAACCCGAAGGCAGGCGGCACCGAATATCCAATCCTTTGCTGTTGACGCTGCGTATTTCCCACGTCCAATCGTGACCCGCCACTTCCCCCGCTGCGCGGGCAAAACCGGTCATGCTGGAAATACTCATCGGGTCTCTCCTTTTCCGGCGCATGCCATAGATGTAGTAGCGTCAAACTGGTTCGTGACTATATCTATCGCCAGCAAGACCGACAAGACTATCTGCCGTTCCGTCGTTGACGTTTCAGAGAGCGCCAGTGCCGTACCTTTTGCCGATGTTCAGTAAGCGAGTTTGAAAACACATGACCGCCCGTACCGTCGGCAACAAAATAATAGGCACTGGTTTCTGCAGGCTGCAGAGCAGCTGCGATCGACGCCCGGCCCGGATTGGTGATCGGCCCGGGCGGCAAACCTCCTACCCGGTAAGTGTTAAAGGGACTTTCAAATTCTAGGTCGCTGAATGTGAGGGCGCGTCCAATTGACCCAGAGCCAGAGCTGAGGGCATAGACCACGGTCGGATCCGACTGAAGCCGCATCCCCCTCTTTAAGCGATTGACGAACACGCCGGCAATGGTTGATCGTTCCTCCGGTATTGCGGTTTCTTTTTCGATGATCGATGCGAGCACAATTGCCTCGTCAACTGATTTGAGGGGCAGCCCGGGTTTGCGCCGTTGCCAAAGAAAATCGACGGTTTCAGTCATCGAGGCCTGCATTCGCCGCACTAAATCATGCCGATCATCACCGCGGGTGTACTTATACGTCTCTGGCAACAACGACCCTTCAGGGGGTATTTCGACAATTTCTCCGACCAGACCATCCGCAGCTCCGAGTAAGTCAATAACTTCAGCAACGGTTAGACCCTCGGGGATGGTAACTGATCGCAATAATATCTTGCCCGCCCTCAAGTGCTCCATCACGCTGCGCATGCTCATCGTAGGTGGGATTGCATACTCACCCGCCTTGAGTTGATGGGACACACCGAGCAGACGCACACCCCATTTGAACATCTGGCGATCTTCAATCGCCCCTGCGCTATGAAGTGTCTCGGCCAGGCCCTCCAGAGGCATGCCACGGGGTACAAAAACAACGACGTCATTTGCCCTGTCTGCCGCCACGCGCGGCGCATTAAAGCGAGATTTACCCCAACCTAACATGATGGTTAGCGTCAAGATTGTCGCCAATAGGAGAAACAAGGAAGCCCGGAGTGTAGCGCGGCGCATGCTGGATTTGAGCTCGTTTTTCAGCCGGTCACATGTACTTTTTTAGCACTAACGACGCGTTTGTACCGCCAAAACCGAACGAATTACTCATAAACGCATTTACTTCACATTCTTCGGCTTTATGGGGCACGAGATTAATCTTGGTTTCAACCGAAGGATTATCCAAATTTAAAGTCGGCGGGACAATGCTATCCCGCATCGCCAAAATCCCAAAAATAGCTTCCACACTGCCGGCCGCGCCAAGGAGGTGTCCGATTGATGATTTCGTTGATGACATGCGCAAATTAGCAGCTGAACCGCCAAACAGGCGTTCGACCGCCCCCAGTTCAATTTCATCGCCCAGGGGAGTGGACGTGCCGTGTGCATTCACATAATCAATTTCTGAAGGGTCAATTTCAGCCCGCTTAAGAGCCATTTTCATGGCCCGAAAGCCACCGTTGCCGTCGGCGGCCGGCGCCGTAATGTGGTGAGCGTCACCGGACATGCCATACCCCCCTATTTCCGCGTAAATTTGTGCGCCGCGATTTTTCGCGTGCTCTAATTCTTCGAGCACGAGAACGCCAGCCCCTTCACCCATGACGAACCCATCGCGATCCCTGTCATAGGGTCGCGACGCACGCTCGGGTTCATCGTTAAAATTCGTGCTCAGTGCTTTGGCCGACGAAAATCCGGCCATGCCAATGGTGCATATGGCGGCTTCTGCCCCGCCTGCGACCATGACATCTGCGTCGTCCCACATAATAAGGCGTGCTGCGTCGCCTATTGCATGCGCGCCGGTCGAACAAGCGGTTACCACTGCGTGGTTTGGCCCTTTAAACCCATACTTAATGGCCAACTGACCGGAAACCAGATTGATTAGGGCACTAGGGATAAAGAAGGGGCTAACTTTTCTCGGGCCTTTTTCGTGCAGCGTAACCGACCAGCGTTCGATGGAACCTAATCCACCGATACCGGACCCAATCATCACACCTGTACGCCAAAATTCCTCATCTGATTGAGGGACCCAGCCCGAATCCTCGATCGCCTGCTGACCCGCGCACATGCCATAGACGATAAAATCGTCCATACGCCGCTGCTGGCGCGGCTCCACCCAATCGTCGGCATTAAAAGTGCCGTCCGAGCCATCGCCCAAGGGCAGTTCGCAAGCGACTTTAGCAGGGTACTCAGATGTATCAAATTTCGAAATTTGGGTCGCTGAAGACTTGCTCGCGATTAGGCGGGACCAAGTCGCGTCTACACCACACCCCAGGGGAGTAAGCAGTCCTAGCCCGGTAACAACAACGCGTCTCATTGTTCCGTTTGCCCCGCAGTGTCGTTACTTCGGGTTGGTCGGGAGTTCGCCAAGTTAAGCGGCGTTGGAGTTGATAAAATCGATAGCGTCCTTGACTGTCAGTATTTTTTCGGCGGCATCGTCTGGAATTTCACATCCGAATTCTTCTTCGAACGCCATAACCAGCTCGACTGTATCCAAACTATCTGCGCCAAGATCGTCGATGAAACTGGCGTTTTCAGTGACCTTATCGGTATCAACGCCTAGATGTTCGGTTACAATCTTTTGCACCCGTTCGGCTATATCACTCATAACCTTCTTCCCTCGGGTTAAGTGGTTGCTTTGACATAACTATTTTTGCTTATTCTCAATTTTCGCCAGAGCAGTTTCAATATCGTTTTGGCGAAAGTTTCGGTTAGGTAGCACACTTTATCCACCTTGACCAGAGATGGAACGGACTGAAACGATTGGAATTCGCTAAGGCCCGCTACCAGCGTCAATGCTCTCTAAATCATTGCCATTCCCCCATTCACATGCAGAGTTTGACCGGTGATGTAGCTGGCTTCGTTACTCGCCAGGAAGACCACTGAAGAAGCTACATCCATGGACTCCCCCAGACGGCCGGCAGGGATTGCCCCCAATAGCCGTTCTTTCTGCGCTTCGTCCAGTTCATCGGTCATGGCGGTCTCAATAAAGCCCGGAGCGATGCAATTGGCTGTGATACCGCGGGTCGCAACTTCCTGTGCGATCGATTTTGTCATCCCAATGATGCCAGCCTTGGATGCCGCGTAATTGGCCTGGCCAGGGTTTCCAGTCACCCCGACAATGGACGAAATATTGATTATGCGTCCCCATCGACGTTTCATCATGCCGCGCAATACAGCTTTGGAGAGGCGGAAAGTGCTTGTCAGATTGATCTGTATAACTTCATCCCATTGGTCTTCTTTCATGCGCATGGCGAGATTGTCGTGGGTGAGACCAGCGTTGTTGACCAAGATATCAAGTTGTCCCAGGGCCTCTTCAGCGCGGACGGGAAGTTCGGCAACAGATTGAGCGTCTGACAAGTCACCCGGAACCGCTTTGGCGCGGTCGCCAAGGTCAGCAGCCAACGCTTCCAGAGCTTCAATGCGGCGGCCTGACAAGGCGACCATGGCGCCCTGGGCGTAGAGAGCCCGCGCCACCGCGCTACCAATCCCCCCAGTTGCCCCAGTCACCAGTGCGCCTTTTCCCGTCAAATCGAACATGATCTACTCCACTGTTCCAGCCGTCTTTTAAAGGCTTTTCAAAAACACTTCCACTGTATCCGGCGTCCCAAGTGACTGCGCATTAAATGAACGGTCAATCCGTTTGGCCAGTCCACCGAGAACCTTGCCTGCCCCCAATTCAACCAGTTCATCGACGTCTTGTGCCCCAAGGTGAAGCATGCTTTCGCGCCAGCGCACGGTGCCAGTCACTTGCTCAACCAGGCGGCGTCTGATTTCTTCTGGCTCAACCACTGCACGAGCAGTGACGTTACTGATCACCGGTAGTGTGGGTTTCGCGATGTTCGCATCGGCCAGGACATGTTCCATTTCGCGCGCCGCGGGCTCCATCAAGGCGCAGTGGAATGGGGCGCTGACCGGCAATAGCATGGCGCGCTTGGCGCCCTGATCTTTGGCGAGTGCCATCGCCCGTTCAACCGCCAGCAAGTCGCCGCTGACCACCACCTGTCCGGGCGCATTGTCATTCGCCGCCGAACAAACGCCGTCTTCGGCCGCCTGAGCAGCGATTTCGTCTGCGTCATTGATGTCGATCCCCAGCAATACCGCCATTGCCCCCTCGCCTACCGGGACTGCTTTTTGCATGGCCTGACCGCGAATTTTGAGCAGGCGCGCTGTGTCCGTCAATGACAGAGCCTGGACCGCCGCAAGGGCCGAATATTCGCCAAGTGAGTGCCCGGCGACAAAATCCGCAAGCTCTGCAAGAAACCGCCCGCCTTCTCGCTCGATCACCCGCACAACGGCCAGGCTCACCGCCATTAAGGCCGGTTGCGCGTTTTCGGTTAATGTCAGTTTGTCCTCGGGGCCCTCAAACATGATGCGGGTCAAACTTTGGCTAAGGGCGTCATCTACCTCTTCGAACACTTCACGGGCATGGACGTGAGCCTCGGCCAGGTCCTTACCCATGCCCACGGCCTGTGATCCCTGGCCCGGAAAAACGAATGCTCTTTTCATGATACAGTTTGCCCCTTCATGCCACCAGAATTTGGCCAAATACGGTCGTCGGCGTAATCCGGGTTACCGGCGCCAAAGTTGCGCTTAGAGATACCTTCGCCATGCCATCTGTCAAGGGACGGATGGGAAAGAACATTGGGAATAATGCCAGCATGGAAAAACTTGCATAAAAGCTTGCCACAGGCTGCGATTAGAGTATATTCCGCGCCGCTTAACACACTCCTTGCCGGCGCTGCCGGCTAGGTCCCGACAGAGCCTGATAATCAGGCGCAATTTAACTGTCGCGGGCACCCATTAGCCATAAGGAGCTCATACGGATGCCATTATACGAACATGTATTTATTGCTCGCCGGGACATTTCCTCCCAGCAAGTCGATAGCCTGACCGAAAGCCTTACTGAAATTATCAAGGACGGTGGCGGCGAAGTGAAGAAAACCGAATATTGGGGTCTTCGCAGTCTTTCATATCGGATCAAAAAAAATCGCAAGGGACATTATGTCCTGATGAACATAGACACCCCCTACCCTGCATTGGCAGAAATGGAACGGGTGTTGCAGCTAAACGAAGATATCGTGCGCACAATGACCATCCGGGTGGATGAACTCGAAGAAGGTCCGTCAGCGGTAATGCAGCAAAAAGCTTCCCGTGATGATCGTGGCCCGCGCAGGGAAGGTGGCCGTGACGGCGACCGCAATTCTGGGGGACCGCGTGCTCCGGGCAGCGATGACAAACCGGCGCCAAAGGCAGTTGCCGAAAC
>JAPYRI010000023.1:12290-36144 GCA_029941135.1 Alphaproteobacteria bacterium
CCCAAGCGTCAAAGATAGTAGCGCACCGAGTGCCAAAGATAGTGCGGAGGCAGTTGCCGAAACCCCAAGCGTCAAAGATAGTAGCGCACCGAGTGCCAAAGATAGTGCGGAGGCAGTTACCGATGAATAATAGAGAATCAAGAGGTGATCGCGATAGCGCAGGAGGCGGTAGCGGTGGTCCGGGAGGGCCCGGAGGCCGGAGGCCATTTTTCCGCCGCCGCAAGAGCTGCCCATTTTCAGGCCCGGGAGCACCCAAAATTGACTACAAGGACGTGAAGCTCTTGCAGCGCTTCATTTCCGAACGCGGTAAAATCGTTCCGAGCCGAATCACGGCTGTATCGGCTAAACGACAACGGGAATTGGCAACAGCGATCAAGCGAGCACGTCAATTGGCGCTATTGCCTTACTTGTTAAAATAAATCGCACTGTAATGTGCCGACTGTGACCCGGTAACCGTTCTCATCGGGGCGACATCGGCAGATCATACCCCGGACCATTATGGTTAAACACCTGCTATTGGCTGCTGGCGCCGGTCTGGCAAGCGCCGTCTTCATCCTATCCGTGGCGGGTGGATCGCCATTGGGACTTCCGCTTGCCTATTTGGCACCCCTGCCCTTGTTTCTGGTTGCCTTTAGCCAAGGATACAGCTCGGCTGTGATTGCCGCAGTGTGCGGCAGTATTGCCATGGCCGGAGCGCTGGGCCCGGCAACGGGCGCGACGTTTTTTTTGACCACCGGCCTCGCGCCTATGATTTTGTCCCGTCAAGCCCTGCAATGGCGGAAAGGACCGGACGGCACTCAGAATTGGTATCCCGCTGGACGGTTACTCACCTTACTCACGGTATCAGCCGCCGTGTTCTTTTTGATCGTGTTCGTTGGTTTTTTCACTCAAGACGGTGGATTACCCAAAGCGGTAGAGAATTACATGCTCGAAATAGCCGCCAATTACGATTTAATGGCGGACAGAAATCAATTGCCGGCACTCGCCACCTTTGGCGACGCCATTCGCAATGCCGCCCCGGAAATTTCGCGGATGTTGCCGGGCATGGTGGCGATATCGTGGATGTTGTCGATCATGCTGAATGCTGTATTGGCACAAGCAATATTGGCGCGATCTGAAAGAAACTTTCGTCCCACGCCAGCCTATTCGAAACTCGAGCTTCCTCGGATGCTTTCATACGGTGTGACCGCCACATTGATATTGTCGTTTTTCCCGGGAATCCTTGGTTTTGCAGGCGGTACACTGGCGGTAATTCTGATTTGGCCTTATTTCATTCTGGGCCTGATTGTCATTCATGTGATTTCCCGTCGATTATCTTCGCGGTATGTGTTACTGGCCGCAGTCTATCTTATTTTATTGACGCTTGCGTGGCCGGCAGCTCTGGTAGCCGGCATTGGACTTATGGATCAATGGAAGGGATTAAGACGCCAATTTGGCGCCCCCTCTAGCGGTCAGGAGAAAGAATAATGGAAGTTTTATTACTTGAGCGGATCGAGAAACTTGGCCAGATGGGGGATGTGGTCAAAGTGAAGGACGGTTACGCCCGTAATTTCCTTCTGCCTCAGAAAAAAGCCCTGCGCGCGACTGCCGACAACCGATCAAAATTTGAGGTCGAACGCGCCCAATTGGAAACCACCAACTTGGAACGCCGGAAGGAAGCCGAAGCTGTTGGCGATAAATTGGCTGGCACCAGTTATGTGCTGCTGCGGCAAGCGAGCGACATGGGGCAACTGTATGGCTCGGTCAGCAGCCGGGATATTGCAGATGCATTGACCGAGGGCGGTTTCACCGCGGACAAGCGCCAAATCAAATTGACTACACCAATCAAAAAATTAGGCGTGCATGCGGTAAACGTCGCATTACATCCGGAATTATCGGTCATCGTGTCAATCAATGTTGCCCGTTCGGCCGAAGAAGCGGAAACGCAAACAGCCGCGGCTACGAATGGTGAAGCACCAGCAACGGCACAGTTCTTTGAAAGCGAAGAAGCGGCCCGGGAAGCTGAGGAAACCCTTGCCGAAGATGAAGCCGACAATGGGGATAGTGTGTCTGATTCGGCGACTTCTGAAATCGGCGAATCGTCAGACGAAGAAGCTACTTCGTAATTTCGGCTTATACATTCCTAAATCCAGGGGGACGCGCAATTCGTCCCCCTTTTTTACATAATTTATGCACAAGCCGACAAAGCAGATCGGTTCAATAAATGAAGCTATCCACAGCGGTGTAAAAAGAATCTATAATTAGGAAGCGAATTCAGTAACCGGTTCGGTCAGTATCCGCGTCCATGGACACACAACTCTCAAACCGCCCAAGCGTCACCGCCGTCGATAACGACGCCTCCGGCATGAACTCGACCTACCGGACGGCGCCCCATAACATCGAAGTCGAGCAAGCTCTTTTGGGCGCAATTCTGGTCAACAACGACGCTGCCGCCAAGGTGTCGCCGTTCCTTGCGGCGGAAGACTTCTTCGACCCCATCCATGCTCGAATATTCGAGGCCGCGACTAAACTGGTCGAACGCGGACAAATCGCAACGCCGATTACCTTAAAAACCTACTTCGAAAACGATCAAGCCATGGAGGACGTTCGCGGAGTCGGCTATTTAGCCGATTTGGCGGCATCGGCAGTTACGGTCATCAACGCCGAAAAGTATGGCCGCGTAATCCACGACCTTGCAATCCGGCGCGAACTGATTCAAGTCGGTGAAAGCGTCGTCAATACCGCGTACGATTCGCCAGTTGAAGACGATGCCGTCAAACAAATCGAAGCGGCGGAAGGTCAGCTTTTCAATTTGGCTCAGAAAGGCGAGCATGAAGGCGGGTTCAAAAGTTTTAACACCTCATTGAGCGTCGCTGTGTCGATGATTGAGGCAGCGTACAAAAGCGACGGGCATCTCAGCGGCCTAACCACCGGATTGCGCGACTTGGATCATCGATTGGGTGGGCTTCATGCTTCGGACCTGATCATTCTCGCCGGGCGTCCATCGATGGGCAAAACAGCCCTGGCAACAAATATCGCCATTAATGCCGCGAAAGCCCGAGTGAAGAACCAGGAACTAGATCGCCCGGCAGTCGTTGGATTCTTTTCCTTGGAAATGTCGGCCGACCAATTGGCCACACGTATTTTGTCGGAAGAATCCCGCATTCCTTCGGAAGACTTGAGGCGCGGCCGGCTGGACAACGACCAGTTCCTGCGCATCGTGACCGCATCCCAGAACATCGAAGAACTCAACTTATACATCGACGACACGCCGGCGCTAACCATCGCCGCCCTGCGCACGCGAGCCCGGCGGTTGAAACGGCAACCGGCAGGGCTTGATATGGTTGTTGTCGATTATTTGCAATTGCTGCGCCCGTCTCGGCAAAACCGATCAGATGGCCGGGTTCAGGAAGTCACTCAAATCACCCAAGGATTGAAAGCACTGGCGAAGGATTTGGAAATTCCGGTTCTAGCCCTGTCTCAGCTCTCCCGACAAGTTGAGCAACGGGATGACAAACGGCCGCAACTTGCGGATTTGCGTGAATCAGGGTCCATCGAACAAGATGCTGATGTGGTCATGTTCATTTATCGCGAGGAGTATTACCACGAGCGCAAGGCGCCAACCGAAGGCACGTCCGATTATATGGAATGGCAGGAAAGGGGCGAAAAAATCAGAGGTCTCGCGGAAGTGATTATTGGCAAACAGCGCCATGGACCGACGGGAACGGTGCGGCTTTACTTTGACCGGGAGCTGGTTCGGTTCGGCAACTATGCACCCGAGGACCATTTGCCTGATGACATCTTATGATCTTGATGCCGAGTCGGCAGAGTCCGATTCGATCCTTTACATCGATCTGAACGCGATCCGGATAAATTACCAATTATTTTGTGCCCGAACGGCACCGGCTGAATGCGCCGCTTGTGTCAAGGCTGACGCCTATGGACTTGGTCTTGAACGGGTCGCTCCAATATTGGCCGATGCTGGTTGCACAACCTTTTTTGTCGCGCACGTGGCCGAGGGTGTGGCCCTGCGGGAACTTTTAGATAGTGTTCGAATTTTCGTCTTGCACGGCGCGTGGCCGGGCAATGAGCGGAATCTCTTTGATTACCGCCTAACCCCGGTATTAAACAGTTTGGCACAGGTCAATACTTGGGCAGCCTTTGCCCGCGCGCGCGGCGAATTAATCGAAGCCGCGATTCATATCGATTCCGGAATGACCCGATTGGGTCTCGACGAAAACGATCTGAAAGTTTTTGAAGCTGACCCAGGTCAGCTCGATGGACTGTCCGTCGTGCATGTCATGAGCCACTTAAGCTGTGGTGATGAGCAGGACGACGCAATGAACCAAGTCCAGCTTGAGCGTTTTCAAAGACTGCGTCGCAAATTACCCGCCGAAACCGCCAGTCTGGCGGCTTCGGCGGGTCTATTTCTAGACCCGAAATTTCATCTCGACATGGTTCGGGCGGGTATCGCGCTCTATGGCGGCCGACCTACCGCGCGTGAGCCCAACCCCATGTCAGAAGTTGCGCGCGTCCGAGCGCGTATCCTGCAAGTGCGCGACGTTGACAGCCCCAGGACCGTTGGGTATGGTGCCGCGCACAAGGTCGCCGAACCTTCTAGAATTGCAACGATTTCAGTAGGTTATGCAGATGGATATGCACGCAGCCTGGGGTCACTAGGGCGCGCCTGCATCGAGGGGATTGCGGTGCCGGTGGTTGGACGTGTTTCCATGGATTTGGTCACTCTTGATGTGTCGGAAGTACCTCGCGACAAAGTCGTTGAAGGCGGCTTTGTCGACGTAATTGGTGGCGGCATAAATTTGGACGACGTGGCGCAAAAGGCCGGCACCATATCTTACGAAATCCTGACTCGGTTGGGACGGCGATATCGCCGGGTGTATTTGGGCTCGGGCTCATGAATTTCGTTGCTATGGTCGGGCGCCTGTTTCTAGGCTTCCTCGGAACCCTAGGACAAATCGGTACCTTCACCGGAACCGCGCTGTCCCATTGCATGACGCCGCCCTTGTACTGCGGCATCATCGGCCGGCAGATGCTGAACATTGGCTATTTCTCTCTGCCGGTTGTCGGCATGACCGCCCTCTTCACCGGTATGGTGCTGGCATTACAGATCTATATTGGCAGTTCCCGATTTGACGCCGAAGTCGCGGTGGCAACCATTGTCGTGATTGGCATCACCCGCGAACTTGGTCCCGTGCTGGCTGGCTTGATGGTCGCCGGACGGGTCAGTGCCTCCATGGCGGCGGAACTTGGGACAATGCGCGTGACAGAGCAGATTGACGCGCTGACAACATTATCAACCAACCCGTTCAAGTACCTAGTGGCCCCGCGTCTTATTGCAGCGACCGTCGTTTTGCCCCTACTGGTCGCCGTGGCGGATACCATCGGCGTGTTTGGTGGCTACATAATAGGAACCGAAAAATTGGGTTTCAATTCGGCGACATACATCAAAAATACGCTCGACTTCATGGAACCAATCGATGTGATATCTGGCTTGGTCAAGGCAGCGGCATTCGGCTTCATCATCGCCTTGATGGGCTGCTATCACGGCTACAACAGCCAGGGCGGCGCGCAAGGCGTCGGGCGCGCCACCACCAATGCTGTGGTTTCGGCTTCAGTGCTAATTTTAATCGCCAACTTCATCATAACTGAATTGTTTTTTACCCGATGACCGATCACGCCGGCGGCCCCGAACGTATGAGCCCTACACCCAAAATTAGTTTGCGCGGCCTAAGCAAACGATTTGGGCCCAAAGTCGTGCTCGATAATTTGGACTTGGACGTTATGCCCGGGGAAAGCGTGGTGGTGATCGGCGGCTCGGGTACCGGCAAATCGGTCATGTTGAAATCGATCCTCGGCTTGTTAAAACCCGAAAGCGGCAGCATCAAAATTGATGGCCAGGAAGTATTGGGGTTACGCGGATCAGACCGCGACGAAGTATTGCGCAAATTTGGCATGCTGTTTCAGGGTGGTGCCTTGTTCGACAGTTTGCCGGTGTGGGAGAATGTTGCCTTCGGCCTGTTGGCCTCAGGCGACATCAGCCGGAAAGACGCCAAAGTAGTAGCGCTCGAAAATTTGCGCAGCGTCGGCTTGGGCCCGGAAGTGGGGGAATTAAGCCCCGCTGAGTTATCCGGCGGCATGCAAAAACGTGTGGGCCTTGCCCGCGCCATTGCCACACGTCCGGAGATAATATTCTTCGACGAACCAACTACCGGCCTCGACCCCATTATGGGCGACGTGATCAACGATTTGATTGTCGAGTGTGTAAAAACTGTTGGCGCCACGGCATTGTCAATTACCCATGATATGGCGAGTGCCCGCAAAATTGCAGATCGTATTGCAATGATCTTTGGGGGCAAGATTATTTGGATTGGAACAGTTGACGAGATTGATAACAGCGGCAACCCCTATGTGGATCAGTTTATTCACGGTCGTGCCGAAGGACCCATACAGATGGACCTACTAAAGCCGTAACCCGTGCAGGGTGGAAAAATAGGATAAAATAGCAAACGTGACGCGCAACGACGAAAAATTTGTTTGTCAGACCTGTGGCGCCAGTCACAATAAGTGGTCGGGCAAGTGCGACGATTGTGGCGCTTGGAACAGCCTTGTCGAAGAAGCTCCCTTGGACGGCTCGCCCGGCGGTGCACGCCTGGGCAAGGGACGAAAGATAACTCTGACAACTTTGGACGGGGCGGCAACCGAACCACCGCGCATTCCCATTGGGATTGACGAACTGGACAGAGTGACCGGCGCAGGGCTGGTGCCCGGATCAGCACTGCTGATCGGCGGCGACCCGGGGATTGGAAAATCAACCCTGGTGTTGCAAGCGGTCGGCGCCTTGGCCAAGAGTGGAATAGTCTGCGCCTATATATCGGGCGAAGAATCAGTGGATCAAGTGCGCATGCGGGCACGGCGGCTGGGTCTCGCGGATGCATCCGTCCACCTCGCCTCGGAGACCAACCTTCGAGACATCATCGCGACATTAGAGGCCGGAATCAACGGTGCTGTCAGCAGCAAAAGAAATGGCACGGCACCCGACGTTTTGGTCATTGATTCCATTCAAACCATGTACGCCGACAACCTCGAATCGGCACCGGGTTCGGTTGCGCAGGTTCGCGCTTGTGCCCAGACATTGATTACGTTCGCCAAAACCCGGGGGACGGTACTCCTGCTGGTTGGACACGTGACCAAGGACGGTCAAATCGCCGGCCCGCGCGTATTGGAACACATGGTCGATACAGTGCTTTATTTCGAAGGCGAGCGCGGGCACCGATTCCGTATATTACGATCGGTTAAAAACCGCTTTGGCGCTACCGACGAGATTGGTGTGTTCGAGATGACCGATGGCGGCTTGAACGAGGTACCGAACCCATCCTCCCTATTCCTTGGAGATCGGCAAAATTCAGTCAGTGGCGCCGCGGTGTTTGCAGGTATGGAGGGAACGCGGCCGCTGCTAGTGGAAATTCAGGCTCTGGTCGCGCCTTCTCCCTTGGCCACCCCGCGCCGCGCCGTGGTTGGGTGGGACAGTGGCCGCCTGGCCATGGTGCTCGCCGTGCTGGATGCCCGCTGCGACATTTCGTTTGCAGGCAAAGACGTTTATCTGAACGTGGCCGGTGGGCTGCGAGTATTGGAGCCCGCCGCCGACTTAGCGGTTGCCACGGCGCTTATCTCATCTTTGGCCGATGTACCGGTGCCGCCTGAAACAATCGTGTTCGGCGAGGCCAGTTTGGCAGGCGAGGTTCGTCAAGTCGGCCATGCGGATGCCCGCCTCAAAGAAGCCACAAAACTTGGCTTTAAACAGGCCATTGTCCCGGCCGGATTGACTGCGGGTGAATATGGTCTGCGTCTCACGTCGGTCAAGCAACTAAAAGATTTGGTGCCACTGTTCGCCGCCGATGCACAGCCCGGCCGGGTAATTGCCGGTTAACGGACGAGGATTAACCTATGGATACCCTGCCTTTCAATCTGATTGATATTGCCGTTGTTGGTATCATTCTGGTTTCGGGGGCGCTTGCCTTTTGGCGCGGTTTTCTGCGCGAAGTCTTGTCGATCATTGCTTGGATTGTCGCGGTAGTCCTCACGCTTCAATTATTGCCTCTTCTGCGACCTTTTGCCCGGCGCTATATCGACATCGATATTTTGGCGGATAGCGTGACCGCCGGTGGAATATTTGTGATCTCACTCGTCATTTTCTCGGTTGTCAGTGGCATGATCGCAGGACGGGTAAAGAGCAGCGGCATGAACACGCTGGATCGCTCATTGGGCGTACTGTTCGGCCTCTTGCGTGGCTCCATCATCGTCTCATTGGCTTTTATGGCGGTTTTTTTACTGTACCGAGATCGCGGATTGCCAGAACAAATTACAGCCGCCCGCGTAACACCGACCGTGCATATGGGGGCTAAGCTATTGTTGTATTTGGTGCCTGAAGAACTATCCACGGGCAGCCGCCGGATGATGAACGAGTTCGACGCACTCAGCATGCCCCGCATTGGAAAATGGAACAGCGGTTCCGGCACTGACTCTGAAGCGGAAAAAGGTTATAAAACTGACACCCGCAAGGACCTTAACCGGCTGATCAGGCGTACCCAAAAATGAGTAAGATCCCGGCCACGCCTCAGGGCATTACTAACTCCGTTAAAATTCCTGATTTTGTCAGGTCTGAAGAAGATGGCCGACCGCGCGAGGAGTGCGGCATTTTCGGTATATTCGGCAACTCCGAGGCCACCGCCCACACTGTATTAGGACTGCATGCCCTACAACACAGAGGTCAGGAAGCCGCAGGGATTGTGAGTTTCGATGGCGCCCGCTTCAACAGTCACCGCAGCCTCGGCCATGTAGGGGATCACTTTAATACCGAGCGCGTGGTGGAGCGATTAAAGGGAACAGCGGCCATCGGCCATGTGCGGTACTCCACGGCGGGGGAAAAGACATTATTGCGCAATGTTCAGCCGCTGTTTGCCGACCTCAATGTTGGCGGTGTTGCGGTTGCGCACAATGGCAATTTGACCAACGCCTTACAGGTTAGAAAACGCCTGGTCAAAAGTGGCGCCATATTTCAGTCGACCATGGACACAGAAGTCATTGTGCACCTCATCGCGACCAGTCCACGAGCAGCCCTGCGCGACCGAGTGATTGATGCGCTGCTTCAAATAGAAGGCGCATATTCGCTGGTGCTACTCACCAAAAAGGCACTGATTGGCGTCCGCGATCCCTTGGGTGTGCGCCCGCTAGTACTTGGCAAAACCGATGATGGTGGCCATATCCTGGCGTCAGAAACCTGCGCGCTGGACATCATTGGGGCCGACTTTGTTCGCGATGTGGAGCCTGGCGAGATTATCCGCATCTCAGAAAAAGGCGTCGAGAGTTTTAAACCATTCCCAGCGGTGAAATCACGGTTTTGCATCTTCGAGTATGTGTATTTCGCCCGGCCGGACAGTTTTGTTGAGGGCAGCAGCGTTTACGATGTTCGCAAACGCATTGGCGCAGAGCTGGCTCGAGAGCAGCCCGTCGAAGCAGATGCCATAATTCCGGTCCCAGATTCGGGCACTCCAGCGGCAATAGGTTTTGCTGAAGAATCAAACATCCCATTTGAGTTGGGCATTATTCGCAACCATTACGTGGGTCGGACCTTTATCGAACCAACGGAGAACATTCGCCACCTCGGCGTAAAACTGAAGCACAATGCCAACCGGGCGAGCATAAGAGGCAAACGCGTGGTCCTGGTAGATGACAGTATTGTGCGCGGAACCACATCGGTCAAAATTGTCCAAATGGTTCGCGAGGCCGGTGCGACCGAAATCCATATGCGGATTGCCAGTCCACCCACAACGCACCCGTGTTTTTACGGCATAGATACGCCCAGACGCGACAAATTATTGGCGGCCAACCACGACCTGGAAAGCATGCGCCAATTCATTGGTGTCGACAGCTTGGCCTATGTCAGTGCCAACGGGCTCTATCGGGCGACCGGCGAAGCCAACCGCAATGCTCAGCGGCCTCAATATTGCGATGCCTGTTTTACTGGCGAGTACCCAATTTCACTTACCGATGAGAATGACAATAACACTCCGGCGCAACTCTCACTTCTGGCCGAACGAGCTTGATTTTGTCTGCCTGATCTTTCCTTCAATCTCTCTGGATTTATCGAACATGAAACGCCTTGAAGGCCGCGTTGCACTGATCACAGGCGCTTCTCGTGGCATTGGAGCCGAAGTTGCGGTTCAGTATGCCGAAGAAGGTGCGCACGTTATTCTGGTGGCCAGAACCGTCGGTGGCTTGGAAGAAATCGACGACCGGGTAAAGGCAGCCGGCGGTGGCGCTACCCTGGTGCCCCTCGACCTCACTGATAGTCCGGCCATCGACCGACTGGGAGGCGCAATTGCCGACCGGTGGGGACGTTTGGACATACTCGTTGCCAACGCAGGGATGCTAGGGGGGACCCGGCCGGTGGGGCACTTCACCCCGGAGGTTTGGGAGCAAGTGTTTGCCGTAAACGTCCACGCAAATTGGCGGCTTATCCGTTCACTGGACGCTCTGTTACGCGCCTCCGATGCGGGACGGGCAATTTTTGTCACATCGCGCGCGGCAACCCTCCATCGGCCCTACCTCAGCGCCTATGGCGCCAGTAAGGCCGCTTTGGATGCCATGGTTAAAACCTACGCCGGCGAACTTGAGAAAACCGATGTGAAGGTTAATCTGCTGGACCCTGGCGTGGTTCGGACCGAAATGCGGGCGCAACTCATGCCCGGGGAAGACCCGGATACATTGCCGCCACCTGAAGCTCTCGGTCCCCTGTTCGTTGAAATGGCCGAGCCTTCATTCACACGCAACGGCGAGATTTTTTCCTTTGTTCAGGACGGCGCGTAAGGATTTTTTCCTTTGCGCAACAGAAGGCGTAGCGGCACCCCATCCAACTGAAAAACTTCGCGCAGACCGTTCTGGAGATATCGCGTGTAACTGTCTGGAACCGCGTCGGGACGGCTTACAAACAGGGCAAAAGTAGGCGGGCGCGACTTGACTTGTGTCGCATAGCGCAGACGAAGCGGGCGTCCTCGAACCGCTGGTGGCGGGTGTTTTTCGACCATACCTGAAAGCCACCGGTTGAGGTCGCTGGTTGAGACACGAGTGTTCCAGCGTTTATGTGTATTTTCGATGGTCGGCATCAGCCGGTTGACGCCCTTGCCGGTCAGCGCCGACAAAGTGACCACCTCGACCCCCTTCACCTGCGGAAGAGATTTTTCAAGTCGATCATCCAGTTGTCTGCGTACCTCTTTTCGATTGGCCACCAAATCCCATTTATTGAGAACGATAACCAACGCCCGGCCCTCTTCTACAACTGCACTGGCGATGGAAAGATCTTGCTTCTCCATTGGGCTCTGGGCATCCAGCAAAACCACGACAACTTCCGCAAATCGTACGGCGCGATGGGCATCAGCGACCGACAATTTCTCAACTTTATCCGAGACTTTTGCGCGGCGGCGCATGCCAGCGGTGTCAAACAGCTTTACACGGCGACCGTGCCATGACCATTCGACCGCAATTGCATCTCGAGTTATTCCAGCTTCGGGACCGGTGAGCACCCGCTCTTCGCCAATCAGGTGATTTACAAGTGTAGACTTGCCCACGTTAGGGCGACCGACAATCGCAATTTGTAACGGCCTGTCGGTGTCTTCGTCGGACTCATTTTCATCCCCGTCCGGAACTAGGGCGACCAAGGCATCGTATAGCTCGCCCATCCCTTGACCGTGCTCGGCGGAAATCGATACTGGTTCTCCAAAACCAAGAGAAAAACCCTCGTAAACACCTGCTTCCCCGCGCTTGCCCTCGCACTTGTTAGCGACAGGAATGACTACAGTGCCCGATTGACGTAGTCGATTGCTAAAATGCTCGTCCAATGGCGTGACACCAGCGCGACTGTCATACATCAATATGACGCAATCGGCTTCTTCGACCGCGGCGTTGGTCTGGGACATCATTCGGCTTTCGAGTGTTCCTCCTTCTGCGTCGTCCAACCCAGCAGTGTCGATGACTCGAAACCGAAGCGGGCCCAATCGCGCGTCACCTTCCCGCCGATCGCGAGTCACACCAGGCCGGTCATCGACCAGCGCAATACGCTTTCCTACGAGGCGGTTGAAGAGGGTCGATTTGCCCACGTTCGGACGACCGACAATAGCGACGGTAATGTTCAAAATTCCATATCCACTTATAGGCCGGCCGAGCACACACACGATTATACGCAGACGCTTGTCTCGGTCAGCGCATAGCGATCAGTTTTGCATTCTCAGTCACATAAAACAGGCTATTATTGGAGACGACTGGCGGTATAACAACAGCGCCATCAAGTTTCACCCGGCCCAAAAACTTTCCAGTGTATGGCGAAACTGAAGCTGCATATCCGTGGGATGAAGTGACGATTAAACGGTCACTCACAAGAACCGGACCGCTCCAACGCAACGCCTCCGTTCGCTCTTCTTCGTTTCCATAGCGAGGAAGTTTGGTCACCCAATAAATTTTGCCGTCAATCTTGGAAAGACAAACAACCTCATTTGCGTCCGTCACTAAAAACAAAAAATCCCCAGCCAGCCACGGCGACTCGTGAGCGGCGATGTTACGTTCCCAAATTCGATCCCCTGAACGCAATTCGATGGCCGCCATGCGGCCGCCGTTACTCACTGAATACACGGTGTTACCGTCGACAATAGGGCGGGCATCAATGTCACTCAGTGCCGCCATAGGCGTCATCAAACCGGTACGCATCAAGGTATCCGACCAGGCAACCCGACCATTGTCGGTTCGTAAAGCGTAAAGCTCGCCGGACGAAAACGGCACCACCACCAGCCCGCCTGACACGGCAGGACTACCGGCGCCGAGGAGCCCCGCATTTTCGAGAAAACCTTCATGAACCCACCGAATATCGCCAGTTTCCGCCGACATCATATAGAGCTGATTGTCGAAACTAACCGCATAAACTTGCTTGCCGCCAACCGTCGGCGCTCCCCGCAGCGGTTTGCGAATAGAACTTTTCCAGATGACTTCTCCGGAATCCGCACTGAGGGCAAAAACATCGCCAAAACCCGTAGTCACAAATACCCGGTTTTCGCTATAGGCCAACCCGCCCCCGAATATTCCACCATCTTCCTCGTCTTCTTCACTTTTCAGGTCAATTCGCCACTGGCGATCACCTTCAATTTCCTCAAACGCACTGACAACGCTATTTGAGTCCATGATGAAAACCGTGCCGTCTGCAACTATTGGCGGCGTCATCAAGCGGCGCCGGTCACTCAGCAACATTTTGTTGAGTAAATCAGACCTTGTGCGCGTACCCCCCCCAAAGTCGGACTTCCAGGCAATTTCCAGTTCCGCATTGACCGCCAAATGATGCATGGCGTGATCTGGGTAGCCACCTGCTTGCGGCCAAGCTTCATTGGTATAGGTTTCGGGAAGACGAACCGCGCGTTCTTTCACACTAGGATCGGCCTTAATCCCCGTGTCGTAAACCAAGACCGGAACCCGCTCGCCTTCGATGACTTCTTTGTCATCGCTACCACTGCAGCCGACCACCACCACTGACAAGAGGGCAATAAGCGGTAGCCTCCAAGCAATTGAAGAAAAATTACGCATTGTTCGCATGGTCAAGAAGAAGTCCTCGAAGCCGCCACCAGAGCAGCCGCGCGCGCGCGCAGGGCTGGCGGCGCATATCCGTCTTGGCTTATCGCTAATAATATTTGGCGTGCTGTTTCAATCTCACCATATTGAAGAGCAAGCAAGCCTTGAAGTTCTCTGGCGGAATACCGAAGCGGGCTATCATCCTGTGACAACGGCGCCAGGCGGTTTTCGATTTCATCCCGAGATCCGCTGTCTATGAGCAACATGGCAGCACGTAAAGCGGCTAGATCATGCAATGGCGCTGGCGCCCCTATGTCCCCGGACAAAATGCGGTCATAGGCAGCCACTGCGCCGTCCCGATCACCCCCACTACTTAGAATGGCCGCCTCCCTTAGTGCCGCCAGTACCTGATAACTCCCACTTAAGTTTTCTGCCATGTCCGCAAACGCCGTCAAAGCCGCCTCTTCATTACCGGACTGAAGGAGATGGATGGCGGTTTCATAGCGATCACTGACCGCATGCGCCCGAGATTCAGTAAATTCGTGATACCCGACACCACTCGCCGTGCCGAGGACGATTGCCACCAGCAAGGCTACGCCGTATTTGCCATACGCCTTCCACAATCTGATGTACTGGTCGCGGCGAACGTCCTCGTTTACTTCATCAAAAATGTCCGACACTGGTATCTCCAACCCGGCGATTAGGCGGGTAACATACTTCGGCTAGCCGAGTGAAGTAAACTCTGGAATTTGCTTAAATTCGACTTGATTTTTCCTCATCTAAAATAATAGATTTGGAATATAACTATTTGTTTTAATTAAATTACATGCAGAATTACTGATCACTTCCATTTCACGGAGCATCCCATGCTAGCCAATTGATTTTCTGGACCATGTCCTATGCAGACCACGGAAACCATTGCATCGAATAAGTCACGGGCAGCGCCGGGCACCGGACGGAGCCCATTCAATTCTGTGATCCGGCCCCGATACTGAAGACCACGCGCTCTATCGAACCCAAAAAAGTCTGGCGTACACACAGCATCGTAAGCGCGCCCGACTTCCTGCGCGTCGTCAATCACATATGGAAACGGAAGTCTCATTCGGTCTGACAAGCGCCTCATGTTGTCAAAGGAATCATCCGGATAGCTCGCAACGTCGTTGGGCATGATGGCGACAGCACCGACGCCCATCGTGCTCAGTTCACGGACGTCACGGATAATCTCGTCCAGCACAGCTTTCACGTATGGACAATGATTGCAGATAAACATGACGAGCGTGCCGTTTGGGCCTTCGACATCTTGATAGGTGTAGCGATTGCCATCGACACCCTGAAGGTCGAAGTCAGGTGCCGGCCAATCAAAATCACAGATAGGAGTTTTGATCAGAGCCACTATTTTTCTCCGTCACTCATTTTGTAACAATGTTCGGGCCCTGGAAATGTTCTGGCGTGCACTTCAGCCGCGTAGCACTTAGCGGCTTCTTCAACGTCGGTGCGAATGTGAGCGTACT
The DNA here is from genome assembly GCA_029941135.1 of Alphaproteobacteria bacterium. Lineage (GTDB taxonomy): Bacteria > Pseudomonadota > Alphaproteobacteria > JAPYRI01 > JAPYRI01 > JAPYRI01. Next base: position 27,407 of record JAPYRI010000023.1, read on the forward strand.
GCTTGGCGAATGGGGGTACACTTTCGTAAAGGCCCAGCAAATCTTCAGTGACCAGAATCTGACCGTCGCAAGCGGGAGAAGCGCCAATGCCAATGGTTACGGTACCGACTTTCCCGGTTATTTCTTCGGCCAAAGGTTGAGCAACGCCCTCAACCACCGTCGAAAAAGCCCCCGCACCATCTACCGCAATGCCGTCGGCAATAATCGGTGCCCACTGTTCCTGCTTGCGACCGCGGGCACTGTACCCCCCCAGAGAATTGAACGACTGCGGGGTCAGGCCAATGTGGCCCATCACAGGTATTCCGCGCTCGGTTAAAAACCGGATGGTTTCGGCCATTTCAACGCCGCCTTCCAATTTAATGCCCGCACAACCAGTTTCCTGCATAAGACGCGCGGCATTCCGATAAGCCAGTTCCGGACTTTCCTGGTAACTGGCAAAAGGCATATCAACAATGACGCAGGCATGCTTGGACCCCCGTACAACTGATGCCCCATGCATGATCATCATTTCCATGGTGACACCGAGGGTATTTTTCATGCCGTGCAGCACCATGCCAACGGAATCGCCGACCAGAATGAGGTCCATATGAGGATCAAGGATTTGGGCGATGGGGGTCGTATAGGCGGTCAGGCAGACCACAGGCCGTTCGCCCTTCAAGGCCCTAATTTTCGGCGCTGTCATGCGTTTGGCTTTTGTATGCGCGGACATATGACCTCCTGCCTCCCCTATTCCCACTCAATGGTGCCGGGCGGTTTTGACGTTATATCGTAAACGACCCGGTTGATACCTTGTACCTCATTGATGATACGTGTCGACATACGCCCCAGCAGGTCGTGTGGCAGCGGATAATAGTCGGCGGTCATACCGTCAGTCGACGTGACGGCCCGCAATGCGCACACGTGATCGTAAGTCCGCTCGTCACCCATTACACCCACCGTGCGTACCGGCAACAACACGGCAAAGGCCTGCCAAATCACGTCGTATAATCCGGCATTGCGAATCTCTTCGAGATAAATATCATCGGCACGACGGAGGATATCCAATTTCTCCACGGTGATATCACCAGGAATGCGGATGGCCAGCCCCGGTCCCGGAAACGGGTGACGGCCAACAAATGAGTCTGGCAGACCCAATTCGCGACCCAGGTCACGAACTTCGTCTTTGAACAATTCGCGCAACGGTTCGACCAAAGACATATTCATGCGCGCTGGCAGGCCACCCACATTATGGTGGGATTTGATAGTGACGCTGGGCCCGCCAGTAAACGAAACCGATTCGATTACGTCTGGGTACAGTGTCCCTTGAGCAAGAAAGTCGGCCCCGCCAACATTATTGGCTTCTTCTTCAAATACGTCGATAAAGGTGGCGCCAATGATCTTGCGTTTCTTCTCCGGATCACTAACACCCTCAAGTTTGCCGAGGAATAAGTCGCTTGCGTCCCGGTGCACTAACTGAATGTTGTAATGTTCGCGGAACAAGGAAACCACCTGCTCGCCCTCGTTTGTCCGCATCATACCGGTATCCACGAACACACAGGTGAGCTGCTCGCCAATGGCCTCATGAAGAAGTACGGCAACCACCGACGAATCGACACCGCCTGACAAGCCACAAATCACCCGGCCATCGCCGACTTGGTTGCGAACTTTCGCGATCTCGGTCTCGCAGAATGCGGCCATAGTCCAATCACCCGTGCATCCCGCAATTTTATGCACAAAATTTTCAATCAACCGCGCACCATGCGGTGTATGAACCACCTCGGGATGAAACATGAAGCCGTAAAATTTTCGCTCAGTGTCAGCGACGGCGGCGAAGGGCGCGCCTTCGCTGGTGGCAATAATCCGAAATCCATCCGGTATCTGTATCACCCGGTCGCCGTGGCTCATCCACACTTGTTCTCGGCTGCTCTTGGCCCAAACACCATCGAATATCGGATCTTCTTCGATCACATCGACAAAAGCACGGCCAAACTCGCGGTGCCGGCTGCTTTCCACTTTACCGCCCAGTTGCGCACACATGGCCATTTGACCGTAACAAATGCCCAACACCGGGATACCCATGTCAAACAACCGCTGTGGTGCACGCGGTGTATCGGTCTGAGTGACCGAAGCTGGCCCGCCGGACAATATGACGGCACTCGGCTTAAAGGCGTCGAGCATTTGGTCCGCTTTATTAAACGGAACGATTTCGCTGTAAACACCTGTCTCGCGTACGCGGCGGGCAATCAATTGGGTTACTTGGGACCCAAAGTCGATAATGAGTATGCGGTCTGTCGTCATGGCGCGGACACTACCGCTCCCCTGCATTCAAGTCTAGACGCTGACTCAGCCGCCGGTTGGGGCCAATTTCCGTTCCAATACAGCGACGAAAAAACCATCGGTTCCGTGTTGCCGCGGGGTGAGTAAGAGGAAGTCCTGGCCACGGGCACTGTCGGGACAGGTTGTTCCCACCGCCTCCGTCCATACCTCTTGTATCGGCAATATTTTGAACGCAGAATTTTCCTTCAAGAAGAGGCCAATGCGGTCTTCGTTTTCGATCTCTAGAACCGAGCACGTGACATAGATGAGCCGACCGCCGGGTTTGGTTAAGCTCGCTGCTCGGGCCAGCAGCCGGTCTTGCCGCGCGACGTGGTGGCTCAGCATATCGGGTGTTAGACGCCATTTGGCGTCGGGGTTGCGTCGCCATGCGCCGGTTCCAGAACAAGGAACATCAAGTAACACCCGGTCCGCGCACTCATCCATAGGGGAGAGAGAGTCGTCTTCCTGCACATCTTGCGAGGCTGCCGCATTAAAACTCAAGGTTTGCAGATTTCGTACACCCGCACGCGCAATACGTGGCGCCATTTGGCGGAGACGACGCCGGTCTGCATCTACCGCATATACTTGCCCTTTGTTTTGCATGGTGGCGGATAGAATCAAGGTTTTGCCACCGGCTCCTGCGCATAGGTCTACCACTTGCATGCCCTGGCGGGCATCAACCAAAAGTGCGGCCACTTGCGACCCTTCGTCTTGTACTTCAATCAATCCATTCTTAAAAAGTGCCAAACCGGTTATTCGAGTCCGTGCCTCTGCTCTCAGACCCAAGGGTGACCAGGGAGTGTTCACCGTCGCGAGATCAGCTTCCGCCAGAACCGCCTGCACCGCTTGCCGGTTGGCCTTCAGGATGTTTACCCGCAAATCGAGCGGTGCTCGTTGGTTCAAGGCGGCTATCTCATCTACCAGGCGATCGCCAAAGCGGGCGGTGAGATGGGGATCGAGCCACTCCGGATAGTTGCCGGCAACCCACGGCGGCGGCGTTGTGGGCAATTGCTGCAACTTTTGAAGGATATCGGCCTCTCCGGGGGTTAAGCGTTCAGGACCGTAAAGTGAGCCGTCAAACAAATCCGTTACTTTTGTTTCGTCGGGAGATGCGCCCATTAAACACTGGGTTGCAATCAGCAGGCGCGGCGACGCGTTTGTGCCCAGGCACCACAACCATTCAGACCGTCGTCGCAGCACGCCATAAACCAGTTCGGTTACCGCGGCCCGGTCTCGCGCGCCAGCATAACGCCGTGCCTTAAAAAATGATCTGATTGCCTGATCTGCAGGCTGACCTTGGACCCGGAGAGACTGCTCGATGAGGCCAACCAATTCGATAGCGGCTTGAGCACGCGCGGCAGGGGTCATGGGCGATGACTCGCCGACGCCAAATAAGAGCTAGCCGCCGGCGGGATAATTGGGTGTTTCCCGGGTAATGGTCACATCATGCACATGGCTTTCCCGTAAACCGGATGAAGAAATACGCACAAATTCTGCTTTGGTCTGAAGGTCATGGATGGTTGCACTCCCGGTGTAACCCATGGCTGCCCGTAGGCCGCCCACCATTTGGTGAACGACACTACCCAATGGACCTTTATAAGCCACCTGCCCCTCGACCCCTTCGGGTACCAACTTGAGGTCGTCTTTCACTTCTTCCTGGAAATATCGGTCAGCAGACCCCCGCGCCATGGCGCCGACCGAGCCCATTCCGCGATAGGCTTTATATGTTCGGCCTTGGTATAGAAACACATCGCCCGGGGATTCTTCTGTCCCCGCCAAAATCGACCCAACCATGGCGCAATCGGCCCCAGCGGCAATCGCTTTCGCTAAATCGCCGGAAAATTTAATGCCGCCATCGGCGATCACAGGGGTGCTCGTTAACCGACAAACTTCAACAACATCCATTATGGCTGTCAACTGAGGGACGCCAACGCCTGCGATTATGCGCGTTGTGCATATGGAACCTGGCCCAATACCAACTTTAATCCCGTCCGCACCGGCGTCGATCAATGCCCTTGCGCCATCGGTGGTCGCGACGTTTCCGGCCAGAACTTGAACTTCGTTGCTCAATTTTTTGATCCGGCTGACCGTTTCCAGAACCCGGGCCGAATGGCCATGGGCGGTATCGACAACCACAGCGTCCACACCCGCATCCAATAGGATTTCAGTGCGCTCCAGTCCCTCGTCACCGACACTAGTTGCCGCTGCGACCCGCAATCTCCCGCGATCATCTTTGGTTGCGTTGGGATGAAGCTGGGCCTTTTCGATGTCTTTCACCGTAATTAACCCAATGCATCGATAGGCATCGTCGACAACCAGTAGTTTCTCGATCCGATACTGGTGCAGGATGCGCTTGGCTTCGCCGCTTTCAACGCCTTCGCTGACCGTCACCAAATTTTCTTTGGTCATGAGTTCGCTAATCGGTTGATCCCGCGCGGTCGCAAAGCGAACGTCCCGATTGGTCACAATGCCGGCAAGCTTACCCGAGCCCGCTTCAACCACGGGGATACCTGATATTTTGTGGCGCTCCATTAAATCGAGCGCGTCTTTCAAGGTTTCGCCAGGAGTGATCGTTACCGGGTCGACAACCATACCGGCCTCAAATTTTTTCACTTGACGTACTTCAGTTGCCTGCGCATCAGGACCCATGTTGCGGTGGAGCACGCCCAATCCCCCCGCCTGCGCCATGGCAATTGCCATCGCACTTTCGGTCACTGTGTCCATGGCAGCTGACAACAGTGGAATGCCCAAAGTGATGTTGTGGGTAAGGCGTGAACTAGTATCAACTTGAGCCGGAAGAACTGAAGATGCTTGCGGCACCAAGAGCACATCGTCGAATGTGAGCGCCTCACGAATAATCATGGATCGTCGGGTTCCTGTACGCTAATTGGCGCGGAATATCGCACGATTTAAGGTTGAATGATAGAGGCATTTGAGGACGTTAGCGTGATCATCGATCCGCCCGCAGCTACTCGTCCTGGGAGTTATTTGATCGTCCCTTAAACCCAATGGCGACCACGTACATTTCGGCCGAATCCTTGCGGCTCGCTTCGGGCTTGGCGTGCCGGACGATATCAAAATTATGTTTCAACAAAGTGAGCAATTGCTGTTCCGTACCACCTTGCAATACTTTGGCGACAAAAGTTCCGCCGGGTATCAAAACCTCAATTGCTACTTCCAGCGCCGCCTCACAAAGACCAATAATACGCAGGTGGTCGGTACTCTTATGTCCAGTGGAAGGGGCTGCCATGTCGCTGAGGACCAAATTAGCGCCACTTCCTAATCGATCTCGCAACTGTTCGACGGCGTCCGGCGCGAACACATCCAACTGCAAACAGTCAGCGCCTGTAACCGGTTCCATTTCATTCACATCGACGGCAACCACCCGGCCATTGGCTCCCACACGCTCAACCGCAATTTGTGTCCATCCACCGGGCGCCGCGCCCAAATCGATTACCCGCGCATCCAAATTGAGAAAATGATAACGGTCATCGAGTTCCTGCAGCTTGTAGGCCGCACGGGAGCGGAAGCCCTCCCGCTGGGCCGCAATCACGTAAGGGTCATTCAACTGCCGTTGCAGCCAACGGGTCGAAGAAGTTCTGCGCCCTTTGGCAGTTTTGACCCGAACACTTAAATCACGGGCGCCTTTACGGCTACTTTTTGGTTTGTCAGGCATATTTAACGAACAATCCGAAACAGTCTCAGACTTGATCTTCACGCATGAGCACCCGCAACACGCCCTCGCGCACGCCCCGGTCGGCCACACGCAGGCGCGCACATGGCCAAGTTTCGTTAATCGCTTCCAATATGGCGCAACCTGCCACGACCAAATCCGCGCGCCCAGGTCCAATACACGGGTCAGCAGCGCGCTCATCGCATGTCATTGCGGCCAGCCGCGCGGATAACATTGCGATGTCTTCACGCTTAATCCAAACCCCATCCACTTTACTGCGGTCGTAACGCTTCAGACCTTGGTGGCAGGCGGCCAACGTCGTTACCGTCCCCGATGTACCCAGCATCTGCACTGAGCCCTGTTCAATATGATTGCGTATCTGGTGCTTTTTCTCGAACGGGTTCAGTTGTACCACTGCTGCATGAATCATTTGCCGGTAAATTGTATCAGTCACCCTGTCACCGCCATATTTTTCGGCGAAGGTGACGACACCAAACGGCAATGACGACCAGCCAATAACGCGGGGAGCTTGGTTTTCCAAGTCAAGCCAAATCAATTCCGTACTACCACCCCCAATATCCAGAACAAGCGCATGATCATGGCCGGCTTCGAGCAGCTGCGCGCAGCCTTCGATGGCCAGGTGGGCTTCTTCTTCGCCGCTAATAATGTCAAGACGAATGCCGGTTTCCCGTACCACGCGATCAAGAAAATTGGGCCCATTGTCTGCCTGCCGGCACGCCGCAGTGGTGACGCACCGGGCCCGGGTAACACCGAAACGAGCCATACGTCCCGCACAGATTTTTAGCGCCTCCACGGTCCTCTCCATGGCAAATTCGCTCAGACTTCCGGTATTGCTGAGGTCTTCCCCGAGACGCACAATTCGCGAAAATGTACTGACTACTCGAAACGGAGACGCCGCCGGGTCTCGGATTTCCGTTGGGCAAACGATCAACAAACGACAATTGTTGGTTCCCAAGTCGAGGGCCGCATAAACCTGGTCTTCGCCGGCGCGGTCTTTATCCTTGGGATTGGCACTTGGCTCCCCCAGGGCATCCGACGTCTGATCCATGATTGATTTCTCCTGCCCCCGCAGGGACCACGATAGAACGTAGGGGCAATCTAGCAGGTTTAACCGCCGGGGCGAACCTCACCATTGCGGGATGATAGGCGCAATTGGCAGCGAGAGGCTTACAAGGGGCGGTTGACAAAACAGCGCCAAGGAACTTATGACTTTAATCCTGAATTGGCCCGGATTTCGTCTATTCCGGGCAGATCCTGATTGGGGGATCGTCTAGCGGTAGGACTGCGGACTCTGACTCCGCCAACCCAGGTTCGAATCCTGGTCCCCCAGCCACTCCCCAAACAAACATCCTGTTCTGAAAATGCTCGAGCGAGCCGTCATCCAACTGAGGACTGATCGGACTCGACCCTAATTTCGCCTTTTCGAATTCGTAGCGCGTATTAGAGGACGGCTAGGCCAACGATCATTATTGAGGCCAAAATGGCACCCGTAAACATTCCGCTAAGTGTCATGGCGTAAATTGGATGAATGCCAATCCATGTAAGAAATGGCCCTCCAACCCAAAACCCAAAAATCTCAGCAAAGATGATCGAGGGCACAAAAGACAATGTCGCGAGCCCGGATTGCCATGGAATAAAAAAACCGGGCGCCCGTCGGTCAATCTAATTGACGCGTCAATCCGTGGTTCATTCACGGTGCGTCTGATACCAATAGGCCTACTCGGCAGCTTTTGCAGTCGCCCCAGTTAGCGCATCCCAAGCGCCTTGAGCCTGCTCCCAACCAATGACCGCAATCGTGGTTCCATCTTCTTCAATGAATTGAAGAGGTCCCTGGAATGTCATGTAAAATTCGCTGTCGACCGGGAAGTTCGTTTTGTCGTGACGCGCGTTACAGCTTTCGTAGCCGTAGCCCGGCGCAATCGCCGTTGATCCGCCTTCATCGACACCACCGCGCACGTCCATGCGGCCCTTGGTCAGGAAATATTCACCCGGGCCAACGTGAATGTGCGCATTAAAAGATGATCCCGCTGGGCAATCATATATGGCTGTCCACTCGCCGGATTCAGGCGAGACATGAAGCAATTTCCACCTGATCCCACCGGCGGAAAATGCGTCCGGAAAAAGCTGCCAATCAACAGCATCCATCTGGACATACTCTTCGTCAATTCTCGGTTTCACCATTTTTACCCTCCCTGGGCGGTAAACGATCTCCCACCAAATGTTAAATGGTTGATGGGTTTCGTCAATATGCTTGCATATTCTCTATGAACCATACCTAATTTTGGCAAAATGCAGCTATATTTTTGACTTTGAGCAGAATTATAGGGAGCGCAAAGATGAGAGTGATGATTGCTGGCGGCGGCATTGGTGGATTGACCGCCGCCCTTCACCTTCATCGCGCTGGCATTTCCGCCCAGGTCTTCGAATCATCGGCGGAAATCAAGGCGCTGGGTGTGGGGATTAATCTGCTCCCCCATGCGGTTCGTGAACTGACGGAACTCGGGCTTCAATCCGAGCTTGCCGAGACGGCAATTGAAACCCGTGATTTAATTTATCATACCCAATATGGGCGACCCATATGGCAGGAACCCCGTGGCCTAGCCGCCGGGTACGAGTGGCCCCAGTTTTCCATCCACCGGGGGGCACTTCAGGCACTTCTGTTGGCAGCCGTGCGAAAGCAGTTGGGCCCGGACAATATCGTAACCGGCCATCACTTAAGCGGCTTCGATCAAGATGGCAACTCCGTTAC